>CALXWL010000015.1 GCA_944392385.1 uncultured Clostridia bacterium
TTTGTTACTCTGTGCAAAACTATAAGTTTTATTATACTCCCCAGCATAGCTGGGGGTTTTCTCTAAATTCAATAAAAGTTGCTAACTAATAATTAGCAACTTTATTTTTTTTTATTTATTTAAAAATTTTACTCAGTTTTAGTTTAAAATCTCTTAACTTATATGCACATTTTTCAAATAAGAAATATATAAATTTGTTATATACTTTGTGCATGTCTATAAACTCTACAAAGTCTGCATTAAATCCTTTTTTAAATCTATATAGTCCTTCATTGTAATGAGTTGCATCTGTTGCACAAACTCCTCTAAAGTCATAACAATCCATATTGCGTTCTATTGCTTGTTTTATCATTTCCCATTGCAATAAATATGTTGACATTACATTTCTATGCTCATTTAAGCTTCCTCCGTATAAGTACCATTCTTTATTTCCATAGAATATATTTAATACACATGCTATTGGCTTTCCTTGATAGTCTGCGAATACTAATTTTAAGTGTTTGCTATCAAAACTATCGTATAATTTTTCAAAATATTCTTTATTTCTAATATAAAATCCGTCTCTTGTTCCTGTTGTTTCTAAGATATCTTGAAATTGTTGTAAGTCTTCTCTTTTTCCTTCTCTTATGGTTACACCTTTTTTAGTTGCGAGTCTTATATTATATCTTGTTTTTGAATGAAAACTTGCAAATACTTCGTCTTCTGTTTTTCCTTTTAGGTCTAGTCTGAATACAAATCTTGGTTGTAATAGTGTATTTACATCCTTGATTTTTTCTTCTATTTTAAAACCATATTTTTTTGCCATGTTTTTAAATTCATTATTACTTACTAATATATCCGGATCCATTTTTAGCATGAATGATTTATATTTCTTGGCTAGCTCATCTGCTTTTTTTATGAGTTCTTTAAAAGATTTTTCATCATCTGGATTACATACTGGCCCTCTTGGTGCATACATTATAGAATAGTTGATATATGGTAGTTTTCTTATTAATAAACTTAGAGAAGCTTTTATTTTTCCTTTTTCATCTCTTATTATTATTATTTCGTTTTTCCAATCACTTTTAACTTTTGCCCATTCTAAAGATTGTGCATAATGTCCTTTTTCATGACTTTCTAAAAATTCTTGGTATTCTTTTTCATTAATATTTTCCATTTTCCTCTCCTATCCTAAAAATTGTTTTAGCGTTTTCTTTAATTTGTTTTGCAATTTCTTCAATTGTTTTTTCTCTTACTTTGGCTATTTTTTGTGCTATATATTTTACATTACGCGAATCATTTCTTGTTCCTCTTACAGGTTCTGGGCTTAAATATGGGGAATCTGTTTCTATTAGCATTTTGTCTAGTGGAACTATTTTTACTATTTCATCTGCATTTTTTGAGTTTTTAAATGTTACTGGTCCTGCAAATGATATATAGAAACCTAATTTTATGGCTTCTTTTACTAATTCTACATTTAGTGGACAACAGTGAAATACTCCTGTTTTTTTACATTTTATTTTATTTTTTAAAATATCTATTGTATCCGTTATAGCATCTCTTGTATGTATTACTATTGGCAAATTTAATTTATTTGCTAAGTTTATTTGTTCTATAAATATTTCTTTTTGTTTTTCTTTGTTTTCTTTGTTCCAATAATAATCTAAGCCAATTTCTCCAATTGCTACTACTTTATAGTCATTTGCTAATTTTTCTATCTCCTCTATATAATTTGTCTTTACATCTTCTATATCATTTGGTGATACTCCTACTGTTGCATACATGAATTTATATTGATTAGCTATTTCTATTGCTTTTTTTGAACTTTCTAAACTATATCCAGCATTTATTATTGTCTTTACTCCTGAGTTATATGCCTCTTTGATTATAATATCTCGGTCATTATCAAATTTTTCATCATTATAATGTGCGTGTGAATCTAATAATTCCATTTTCTTTACCTCTTTAAAATTTTAGAGACGGTTTTTGTTTCCGTCTCCTATATATAAACCTTCTATCTTTTTAAAATTTTATACACCATATTCTTCTAATATTTGCTCAATTCTTTCTTGTTCTTGTTCCGAGTATTCTTGTTCTTTTTGCATTTCTTCTTCCAGAGTTTCTGTCATTTGTGCAGCTTCATTAAGTATCGTTGATTGTGTTTCTACTATTGGTGCTATCATTGATTCTATTATTCCATATAAGATTTCGTTATTTTGTATGTTTGACATTATTTCATTAAAATCTGCATCTGTTAGACTATCTATGTCAATACTATTTTGAGTATTTCTTTCTTCTATTGTTACATTATACTCTACATCATATTTTACTGTAACAGCAACTGAGTATCCTTCTTCTATATTCATTTTCATTTCTATAGAGCCTTTGTTTTCATTTTCTTCATTTATTGTAAGTTCTATAAGTTTAGCAGCTTGACTAACTTGTGTAGATTCTTCGTTTATTGCCATACTAATTATTGTCTCATTGCTTGAGTTTTTATTTACTTCAAATACAATTACTTCATCTGCTTCTACATTTACTAATACTATATCTGCTTTTACCAATTCGTTTTTGAAACCTTGTGTGTATATTGATATATCAACATAATTTTCATTTTCTTCTAAATATTCAATTTCATCTTCTAAGTCTTGAATTAGTGTTCTATATTCCTCTGTTGGTTGATATTCATATACTTTTTTCATCATTTTTAATGTTATTTCTAATAGTTCTTTTGGTGTTAGTCTTAATGTTGATTTTTGCACATTTTCACCGTTAAGTTCTACTCTTTCTTGTGTAAATTCTCTTGAATTTATTTCATCTAAAAGAATTTGTTTTATATCATTTAATAAATCTTTGCTTGCAGTATCTGAAGTAGTTTCAAATATTGTAGATAAATCCATTCCTTCTAGGTATTGTTCATTTACTTCAATATATCTACTATATAAGTCTCTTAGATATACATATAGTTTTTCATCTTGAATTAACCCATCT
Organism: uncultured Clostridia bacterium; assembly: GCA_944392385.1. GTDB lineage: Bacteria > Bacillota > Clostridia > TANB77 > CAG-508 > UMGS1781. The sequence goes on from CALXWL010000015.1 coordinate 2,971, forward strand.
AAACTTACTATCTGTTCATCATCATATGTTGCAAGTATGTTTGCATTTAATATTTTTTTATCTAAATCCATTTCTGTTGTAAAATTTATTTTTATGGCATTTAGTATTTGATTCATTGCTTTTATTTCTGGATCAGTTGATTCTATATCTGCTGATAATTCCAATCCTACTTTTGCTGTTCTAGCGTTTGCCTCTTCTTCTGACATTTGAAACATGTCTTCTACTGTTTTTGCAAATATTTTTTCTGGTTTTTTATTATTATTTAAGAAAACCAGTCCTCCTGCTACTATTGCCAATATTACTAAAATTAGTATAACAGCTATAATTATGCCAATTTTTTTATTAGATTTTTTTTCAAAGTTTTCTTCCATCTTTCTATATCCCCCTTAAATTTGAATGTTTTATTCTGCTAAGTATGATATCATATTCTGATATTTAAAGTCAATAGTTTTGCACTTTTTTTTATTTCCTTGAATATCTTATTTTAAACTATATTTGTTTCGGAGGTTTTTATGGGACTTACTAAAAATTCTACTGGTTTTAATGTTGCTGAACAAGATGTTTTTGAAAAAGCTATTGGTTTGGATTATACTATTGCTATTGCTGGGAATCCTAATGTTGGTAAGAGTACTGTTTTTAATGGTTTAACTCGGATTACATCAGCATACTGGCAACTGGGCACGGTAAGACGGTTTCTAATGCTGCTGGGATTTGTAAGTATCTTGGAAAAAGTTTTTTACTGGTTGATTTACCTGGTACATATTCTTTAATGTCTAATTCTCAAGAAGAAGAAATTGCTAGGAATTATATTTGCTCTGGTAATCCTGATGTTACTGTTGTTGTGGTTGATGCTACATGTTTAGAGCGAAATTTGAATTTGGTTTATCAGACTATGGAACTTACTCCTAATGTTATTGTTTGTGTAAATTTATTAGATGAGGCAAAGAAAAAAGGTATATTTGTTGATTTGAAAAAACTAAGTCTTCTTTTAGGTGTGCCTGTTGTTGGAACAATTGCAAGGAAGAAAAAAACTTTAATGCAATTGCTTTCTACTATTCATGATATGTCTATAGGTAAATTAAAAGCTGCTCCTATTCTTGTTCAATCTTCCGAAGTTTCTGATATTATTATAAAAGCTGAGGAAGTAGCAAAAAAGGTATGCGTATATCAAGATAAAAAACGTAGTGTGAGAGATATTCAAATTGATAAAATTCTTACTTCTAAAACTTTTGGAATTCCTATAATGCTTTTATTTTTAGGTGTACTTTTCTGGATTACTATTGTCGGAGCTAATTATCCTTCACAATTACTTTCAAATTTTTTTGGAGTACTTGAGGAAAAACTTATATCTGTTTTTGATTATTTTTATAGTCCTGAATGGTTAAAAGGAATTGTAATTGATGGGATTTATAAAACTTTGTCATGGGTTATTGCTGTTATGCTTCCACCAATGGCAATATTTTTCCCTTTATTTACTTTTTTAGAAGATTTGGGATATTTACCTAGAATAGCTTTTAATTTAGATAAGTGTTTTAAAAAGTGTTGTACTTCTGGAAAGCAGGCATTAACTATGTGCATGGGAGCGACAAATTGGTGAATTTTTAAAATCAGTCATTTTGTTTACCTGCATTTGACTGATTTGCTTGAATTTCTCAGGACTACCATAACTTATAATGTTGTTGCCTGTAAGTATTATTTGTAACTCTACTCCACTATTCTTTTCTATAACAATAATTTTATCTAGCAATTCCTCTATGTAATTTTCTAAATTATCTTGTTTTATTTCTAGTTCTTTTAGAATGTTTTCTTTTAATTTTTGATTATATTGTTTTGATTTATGCTCATTTGTTTTCTTATATTGTATTTCTTTTAATTTGCATTGTATTTGCTGTATTTGTTTTTCAATGGACATGTTCTTCTTTGATAATTCTTCTTTGCTTAAAAATCCATCTAAAGCTAAATCTAATAGTTTTTCTTTTTTTCTTTGCAGTATTTCTAATGCATTTTGTAATTTTATTTCATGTTCTATATTTTCTTCATTTTTTGTAACTTCTGTATAAAATGCAATTAGTTCTTTGCATATTTCTTCTTTGTATATTTCATAATCTTTAAATACTGAAAGTAATATATTGTATAAATCCTGTTCCTTAAAACATGCTGGAGTGCAATTCTTTCTTCCTGTATTATGAAAATCTGAACAATACCAATAAACTACATCTTCTTTGTTTTTATAGTGTCTTATTTTTCTTACAAACCCACATTTATGCTTTTCACAATACAATTTTCCTGATAACACATATTGTGTTTGATGTTTTTGATATAAACTAGCTGATTTACTTCTACTTAATAACTTTTGATTTGCTTTCTCCCAAAGTTCTTCTGTTACAATTGGTGGAACTTTTTCATAATCTTTGTAAACCTTCCATTCTGTTGGATTATTAAAATTTCTCTTTTTACTTCTATAATCTACTACTGTTGATAGACCTCCTGTGTAATAACCTTTATACTTTGGATTTTGAATAATTCTTTTTAAAGTGTTTTGGTGAATTGGATTTCCGTTTCGATTATAATATCCTTGTTTTTTTAGTTCCATTGATAGTTTTTTTAGCCCAATTTTGCTATCATTTGCATAAGTTTCAAAAATATTTTTAATCAATGGTGCTTCTTCTTTATCTATTACAAGCTTTCCTTTTTCTTTTTTATAACCCCAAATATTATCTGTGCCTAAAACTGTTCCTTTTTCTAATGCTCGCTTAAATCCAAATTTAGTTCTTTCAGATATTTTACGAACTTCATCTTGTGTCATACTAGACATTATTGTAAGCCTTAATTCACCATCATTTGATGCTGTTACAATGTTATCTGATAAGAAGTATACACATACATCATATTCTAGTAATTTTCTTGTATAAAGTAAACTATCTATTGTATCACGAGAAAATCTGGATACCTCTTTTGCAACAATTAAATCAAACTTTTTGTTTTTTCCATCTTCAATCATTTTCATAAAATTCTCTCTTTTTAAAGAGGTTGTTCCGCTTATTCCTTCATCTATATATCCTTTTATAAAAGTCCAATTGCTGTTTTTCCTAATATAATCTTCAAAAAATGCAACTTGATTTTCCAAGGAATTGATTTGTTCTTCTTTTTCTGTGGAAACTCTGGCATAATATGCTACTTTTAATGGTAATTCAAATATTGTTTTTCCAAGTATTAATGCTTGTTTCATTTCATATAGGGTCATATGTTTTTCCTCCTTACATTTTAATTATATAGTAATAGTATTAAATATGTAAATGCTGAAGTATATTATTTTTTATTCTCTTCAAATAGCAATTTATCAAGCTTTTTTGAAGTTTCTTCATATAGATTTTTTTCAATTATATTTTTGTTATATAATAATTTATTAACAACCGCTTCTATCCTTAGTTTAATATACCTTTCATTCATAAATTGCCCCTGTATATTTTTATTAGAGCTTGACTTGTACTATTCCAAAAGGTCCCTCTATTATATATACATCCAGCTTAGCTTAAATTTCCTACCGTGTCTTAAAAATTTCTTCTAAAATTTTTAAGAGGTAGGAATACCCTATCTTTCGATAGCGTACACCTACCTCCACTCGAGAAATATAGCACGCGAACTCGCAAACCCTTGAAAATAGAGTGTTTTAAAGTTCCATACCTATGGAATTTTGATTTTTAAAAATGAGTTCGTTTTGCCATATTTTTGAAAATTATACAAAATGTCAAAATTTTTCAAAAAAAGCTTGACTGCAAAACAATTGTTTGTTATAATGTTTTTAAATTTGAAATAGGAGTTGGTTTAAATGAATGAATTAGAAAAGCAGTATAATAATAAAACTTTTGAAGATATCAAACATATTGATGAAAACGGACTAGAATTTTGGTATGCTAGAGAATTGCAATTTATTTTAGATTATAAAGAATGGCGTAAATTTGAAGGAGTAATACAAAGAGCTAAAAAAGCATGTGAAGGTAGTGATATCAATACTTTAGACCATTTTGTCGGCGCCGACAAAATGGTACAAATAGGTTCTGGTGCAGAAAGAATTCAAAAAGATTATAAATTAACTCGTTATGCTTGCTACTTAATAGCACAAAATGGAGATTCAAGAAAAGAAGTAATTGCTCTTGCTCAAACATATTTTGCAATTCAAACTAGAAAACAAGAAATTACTGAAAAAGAATATAGCCTATTAACAGAAGATGAAAAAAGATTTTATCAAAGAAATTTAACAAGAAAAGGAAATTATTCACTTAATCAAACTGCAAAAAATGCAGGAGTTAAAAATTTTGATAAATTTCATAATGCTGGATATAAAGGATTATACAATGGAGAAACTGCTGATGATATTGCTAAAAGAAAAGGGTTAAGATATAGAGAAGATATTTTAGATAATATGGGAAGTGATGAACTTATAGCGAACTTATTTAGAATTTCTCAGACTGAACAAAAATTAAAAAGAGATAATATCCAAACTGAAAAAGATGCTTGTAGCACTCATAATAAAATTGGAAAAATTGTTAGAAAAGCCATTGAAGAAGCAGGCGGAACCATGCCAGAAGATCTACCTACTCCTAAAAAGAGTTTGAAACAGTTAGAAAAAGAAAATATGAAAAATTTATTAAAACAATAACAAAACAAATGGTAGGATACCCTATTTAAAAAAATATCCTACCTCGACACAAAAAGTCGGGAATGAAAATCCGAAAAGTATTGAAATCAGTAGGTTTTACCAATCGTATACCTATAGTGTTTTGATTTTAAAAAAAGAGTTCGTTTTGACATATTTTTGGATACTACAACAGTATAAAAAATAAAGAAATTTACCTATAAATTTTAGATAAATCTCTTTGTTTTTATCTATTTCTTAAATAACCTTATTATTTTCATAAATAATTTTTGATACCATTTTTGTTCTTTGTATTCAACTAATTCAGTATGAGTTTCTATCGCTTGTTCTTCTTGAATATGTTTGTTTTTGAAAAGATTATCTGTGTTGTATTTTTCTCTTAATTTCTCTTCCATCTTATGTAAGTCATACTTTTCCTTTTGCTTAATTCTTTCCTTTTGATAAGGTGTTGCCCAATAATCTCTGAATAAAATGGCAATTATATATCTAGCTCTTTTAGAAACATTTTGTTGTTTTAATGTTTTATTTGGATTATATTTAAATGTATAATTATTATTTGCATTTTGCTTGAATGTTTCAATCATTTCTTTTGGTATTTTATTAAATTCTTCTAGTGATATATGTTTTAATATTTCCAAAACCTCACTATATGCATTCATATACTCTTCACTAACCATATTTTCTCCTTATTTTAATTCATGATTATTTCCTTTACTTGCTACTAATAGCTCTTGTATTTGTCTAGTTACATCGTCTAATACTTCTCTCTTTCCTTGAGTATCTTGTTGTTCTTCTAAAGTTTGTCTACCTAAATCTTGAACCTCTATCTCTTTGTTTACTTCTAATATATCACAAAGCTTTTCCACTTTTGATTGTATAGTATCTATTCTTTCTTGTATTGTTTGTTCTGATTCTGTTCTAGGATTACCATTAATTAATAGATAAAACTCTTTTTTTTCATCTTCAAATCCCAAATCTTCCCAACCGTTCGTTTTCTATTAATCCAAAACCAGCATTCTCTATTTCTTCTTTTTTCTCTTTTACCAATGCTTTAATATTTTCATCTGTAATTTCTATTCCTCCATAAGCATTTATTTTCCCTAATGAACTATTGCTTAATATTTGTTTCTTTTTTTTGTCAAAAATTTCTTGTACACTTACATATGTATTTTCTTTCTGTGCTTGTTTTACTGTCATGTGTTTTAACTCTTCATATTTTTTATTTACATATTCATAATATTCTTCCCCATATAAAGAATCTATTTCACTTTTTTCATTCCACAAACAAAATGGTTCTGTTATTGAATATCCCATCCTCATATCTTCAATATCTTGTTCTGTAAGATTTACATATATACTTTTCTTTACTTCTATAATTGCATCTAATATTTTTTCCCTAGGTACTTCATTATTTATTTTTGTTTTAAAATATTCTATTAAAGCTTGTGCATCTTCAGTTTTAGAAAAATCCATTGCAATCATCTTTTTATAAAATTCTGGATCTAAAATGCTCATTCTTTGAAGCCAACTGTTAACATTCCATGAATTATGACGAAAATATTTTTGTACCTCTTGCGGTTCTGTCATCGTACAAAGTACATCATATCCACTATGTTTATCCCATTCTAAAGAAATTTCTTTATCTCTTCCCTCATTTGTAGTTAATAGAAATTCTTTATAAGTACTTCTAGATTCTTCAATTTGTGTTTTAGGCATTGTGCCATTTTGCTCCCATGTAGCATCTAATGCATAAAATCCATCTATTCCATATTTTTCATCTACAATATTAACATAATTTCGTGAATGTCCTTCTCTTTTCGTTGCCAGACCTATTTCTACGTATGGTGCATTTAATCTGCGTCCTAAATTTACAATCAAATCAGAATATCCTGCACAAACCATATATTCGTTATCCAAATATTCATATAATGACCTAGACTCAGAAATGCTATCTTTTTCGTGATTATATGGTTTAAATACTTTAACAACATCATATACTGCAACTAATTGTTCTAGTGGACTAAAGTTTTTTTGTTTTATATCTTCTACCACTGATTGCATAAAATGTTCCATTCTTATAACTTCTTCTAATGGAAATATTTTTTTTCCATTATTATATTTAAAATTAATATTGACACCATTTTTTGCTAATTCTTCGAAAAACTGTATATTGTCTGCAATTATAAATTCATTGTGTTCTAGTTGTCCTATTTCGACTGTTAACGATTGTTCAATTTCATTTTCTTGTAAATATTTTAAACCTTTTTTCACACTATCTAAATTATCTAATTGTACATATACCTTATCTCCATTAAATTTAATTATGTGTTTACATTCCTTTGGCTTTGGAATTTCTATTCCGTTTTTTTAATGCTATTGTTTTTAGTTCTAAATAAACATCATCATAACACTTTGTTTCTTCTAGTTTTATTTTTTCAATATCAACATTATTTTTTAATAATTCTACTACAAAATACGGATTTTGCTTTAAAAAATTACTGCTTAATATTTCTTCTGTATTAAGATTATCTTTTAATATATCATAAATCTGTTTATATTGTTCTAAAGTAAATTCTTTTGTTGAATTTGCTAAGGTCATATAATCATTTTTTAAACATTCCAAAACAACTGCAAAATTATCAGATTGAACCGTACTAGAATTAAATGGATAGCCTATACTTTTATAGTAATCAAAAACCTCTTGTTCTGACATATTTATTGTTAATTTATTTAATCCCATTCTATTACTTGCTTCTTGTAATAACTCAGGATTGTTTTTAATGATACTTTCATATATTTCCGTACTATTTTGATAATTATTTGGAATTATTTCAAATTTTATTTGTTCAGCTGTTATTTTCTCTGCAATTTTTTTAGTAATTTCTGGATATTTATCCCAATATATTTGATCATAAATTTTACCTTCTAACGTTCCCATAAAATTTGGTTCATGTTGTAAACACATTAATAAATATTCTATATCATTTAAAGCAAATCTAGGAATCTTTTCACTATATACAATTTTATTTTCCTTTAAGTATTTCATTGTTGCTAATAAAATGTCACTACTACCAATGTTTAATTTTAATTCTTCTAAGTCATTTAAGTAAGGAATAAATTGTTCTAGATTTTCTCTAATAATACCTTTTATTAATATATAATCTATATGCTCCATATTATAATACTGTAATAATTCTTTTATGTTTTCAGGATTAGCAGTTTGAATAAAAGCTTTTTTAAGATCATCATGTGCTATACCCATTTTTTGTAATTCTTTCGGTGTTTTTATACTCGCAATATAATTTGCTAATATTTTACTTTCTGATGTGTGATAATTTCTTATTACCTCTTCTATTAATTCCTCATTTCCATCAATTATTTGTATAATATCACTTTCTGCTATGCCTGAATTATGTATTTGTAAAACATACTTTGCCAATTCTGAATCTTGTTTTATAATATCAATAGTTTCGTTTTTTCCATATATCTCATTTAAATTATATACATTGCCTATTTCTTTTGTTTTTTCCTTTTCATATTTTATAAAATCAGGTTCATATTTAAAAGTATTTATATAAACTAAATAACCTTCAAATTTATAAATAACATCTGGATTAAATCTATATCCATTATCAATAGCATAACTAATACTATCTTCATCAATTTTTTCGTTATTCCAAGAATCAATAAAATTAGGATTTTTCTTTATTCTAACTTTATCAAAAAAATTCATATGTATTCACCTGCTCTTCTTATATCATAATTTTTTAAATTTTTATATTATATTGTTCAAATATTTGATTTATTTGATAAGATTGAACATATTTCTTGCTTCCTCTATAATTAACAACAACATTCCAGTCTATTGTATCTTCTATGTTATTTATCATCTCAACTATTCTTTCTATCTCTTGGGTTGTCAACTGTGTTTTATTTTTAATTGAATATGTTGTCATGTTCCAAGTATTACCACCTAATGACAAATAGCTTGCTCCTCTTGGAAAAATTCCTAAAAATCTTATTACAACTTTATATTTAAACAAAAGATTTTTCGCTGTAATTCGTATATGCTGATTATTTATTTTGTTAAATACATCCAATATAAAAATTTCATTTACTAAATCATCTTTTTTTTGTAAATATTTTATTGTATACCAAACTGTTGGAAATCCAATCACTAGCGCTACAAAAGATTTAATAAGAGTTTCTATCTTAACATTGCATTCAATCATTGCTATTACAAAAAAAGTCATTCCAACTATAAATGAAATTATGGCCGATATAATTACAACACTATTATTATTCTTCTTGTTATTACTCATATACTATCCTCCTCATATTTTAATATCTTTCGTTATCACTATATTCCTGTTCTTTATCATCTGAAAATTCTAAATATCCGTATTGTTTTTCTAAGGTTGAAATATACTGTCTTTGAAAGTCCATCATACCAAAACTTCTATCAGAAATTACTCCACTTGGTTGATATATCTGTTGACCCTTAGCATAATCTCTTGAAATTGCCTGTTCTAGTGCGTAAAATCTATTAGTATAAATTTGTTTTGTTTTATCATCATCGAATAATATATCCATTAAAACATAAAGTTTTTCTTCTAAGGATAGCGTTGAATCTTTTAGTGCCTCTTTATCTGATAGCATTTGCTGTTGTTTATCTGTCGGTTCAACTTTTCCACTTACAATATCTCCCAATGTTTTAGAAACCTCTACCATTTTCCCTATTAATCTAATATTATTAACCCAAGTAGTATAATCAACTGTTCCATTTGGAATTCTGTATTCAAGTCTATAATTTGCCTCATTCTCCCCTCTTAAACAGATAGAATTCTTTTTAAATTCTAATCCTGGTAAAGATTTTTCGTTTCCTGGTTGAAACATTTCTATTACTTCTTCTCTTGTTATATCTTCTGGAATAATTTGAGTACCTATTTCCCCAGAAAATGGTTTCATCCTACTATTATTATATACTGCTTGTCTCATCATTTCGCCTTCCGGATTACTAATATGATATAGTAATTTTTCTACATTTCCATATAGCTCATAAAATTGTATAATTGCTTCTGCACTGTCTAAATAATCTAATCCTATATTGATTTGAGCACCTGTATTCATTGCTTGTTTGTCTGAATAACAGCCAACTTCCTTTATAGTGTCCAGAACTGCTGCGAATTTTCTTAGTTCATCTGGATTATCGTGTATAATAGGAGATATTATTTCCATTCCATTCGGTACAGTAGCATCTCTTGTAGCATAATAGTCTCCTATATTTTGTTGATTATACAAATTTATCACTCTTCCGTTCAACACATCATTATTAGCTTCAACTTCAAGTCCTATCTTGATCTCTGGTGCTATTCCTATTTGTAAATTCCTATAATTTTCTGTTTTTTTGGAAATATAATCCGGATTACTTTCAATTTCCATTAATTTCAACATTTCTTTGGATAAATTATTGCTATATTTTTTTATCATTTGCATTTTTAACTCTTCATTTGATATATCCTCAAACATCATTTGTTTATATGATTGAAGAGCATCCCTATCCTCAGTTTTCCATTCCAAATCTACAAAGCAATATTGTAATAAGCTGTTTATTTCACTATTTGCCCATTCCTGATCTTTAACATTTTGTATTATATATATTAAATCTGATATTGTTCCACGACTTCTTGATTGACTAAATTCTTCTTTCTTTTGTGAAATTTCTTCTATAACCATCTGTTTAATTTCCACTTCTGAAAATAACGTAGTATCTGTTTTTTGAATAAGTTCAATACTATAAGTTTCTTTTATTTTATTCTTAAATTGTTCTTTAAGCTTAGGATTTTCAATCTGCTCTGCTATTTTACACAACGCTACTGGTCTTATTATATTTTCTCTTAAATCTTCAATATCTTCATCCAATAGTCTCCAATATAATCCATTTGCTTTTTCTTCATTTTCATCGTATATATTTAGCTCCCAATATTCATCTTCAGTTAGGCTCATTTAATTCCCCCCATAAAAAAACTCTTTATCTTATGCAATATTTTAGTGAATATATTTTTTTCTTTAACTACTACCATAGCTGTACTCTCCTGTTGTTCATTTATTTCATGTTTTTTCTTGAAAATATTGTCTGGATTATACAATTCTCTTATTTGTTTCTGTCTTTCTGTTTGCATTTGTTTTTCATTTATTATTAATTTATTTTTTTCTTCATTACTAACTAAATAATCTCTATATATTAATGCTAATATATTCTTTGCTTTATTACTAATATCCTGATTTTCTAAATTTTTAGACATATCAATATTAGCTTTAAATGTTTTGTCCATGTTTTGAACAATATATTTTCTTAATTTATATGGTACATTATGAATAACTTCTATACTTGATAATTTTAATATAGCATTAACTTCTGATAATGCTATTCTATATTCTTTTGTCATATTATCTCCTCTTCATATGATAATTTTTGTATTCATTTATTCCGTCTTTTCATTTGATAAAATAGATTCTTAGTTTAATATACTTCCCTTTTTTATTATAGCATAAATTTACATTTTTTTATGTTTTGTAACAAAAATGTCATATTATTTATTTGATTTGCATACTAAAATCTAAAATACACGCCCACCTCAACCTCAACTGTTCTTAAAACTCCTCTCTTATCCATACTTTTTAATTGTACCAACTTGTAACTCCCATGTGCATGGGTTTTGGTTGTAATGCTGCTGGTGTTGTTGGTTGTAGAATTATTAATTCTCCTCGTGAGCGTTTAATTGCTATACTTACAAATAATTTTGTGCCATGCAATCGGAAGGTTTCCTTTTTTAATAACTATATCGACCATTTTTATTGGAAGTTTTTTTGTCACTTCAATTTCATCTATCATATCTACTATATCGGTTCTTTTATTGATATTGCTTGGTATTTTTCTTACTCTTGTGGTTTCAAAAATTCTTTCTAAAACTGTGCTTAAAGGAATTCCTTCATCTTTTGTTTTGGAACTTCCGCCATATAGGAAACCACAAATTGGAAAAATTTTAGTTCGTTCATTATTAGATAGAACATTGTTTGTACTTGGTAGAGCTGTAGCAATAGCTGCTCCAACTGGTCTTGTTATATGGCTTTTTGCTAATGTGACGATTGGGGATATTTCTATATTAACCTATGTTTCTAACTTCTTAAATCCTTTTGCAAGACTTATGGGGTTTGATGGATATATACTACTTGCATTTATTTTAGGATTTCCTGCTAATGAGATCGTTCTTCCTATAATTTTAATGAGTTATATGTCTACAGGAACATTAGTTAATTTAGAAGATACTTTTTCAATTGGTCAGATATTGATTCAAAATGGTTGGACTTTACTTACTGGAATAAATGCAATGATTTTTTCACTTTTGCATTTTCCTTGTAGTACTACTCTTATGACTATAAAAAAAGAAACAAACAGTTGGAAATGGACTTTGCTTGCCTTTGCACTTCCTACGGTTTGTGGAATTATTATTTGTATGTTTACAACTGGAATTTATAATATTTTTGTGTGATGCTCTTTTTTCTTTAGAATATTAAAAGTCAGTAATTTTTCTTTTTTAATTTACTGACTTTGGATTTTTTTAATTATATTTTAATTACTACTAAACTAAAGAATATGTATGCATATCTATAAAAAGTATTCCTTTCTAGTTTTGATTTTATATACATATATGTTTCTTTTATGGCACTATATTTGTCCATAAATGTTACAACATATGTTTCTTTATATTTTGGAAAAGATATTGTTACTGGCCACATGTGTTTTAATATAATTTCCTGTTCTATTTCATTTAAGTTAAATAGCATTAGTGCATTTTTTAATGCTATTTTGGGATGAACAAAAGCATGAAGTTCATGTGTTTTTGATTTTGCGTACTTTTTTCTCCAATCATATAAGAATAAATCATGTAACATTGCAGCACGTGCTGTTGATACGTAATCTAATTTTAGCTTTTTGGCAATTACATAACTATAATATGCCACATACAAACAGTGCTCATAACAAGATGTATCACAGTGTTGCCTATACTCTTTCATTCTCTTTACAGTTTCATTGTTTATTATATTTGATATAATACTAAAAAATTCGGTTTTATTTTTTATATTTTCTCTCTTGGTTTGTAATATCTTTCTCATATAAATATTATCTCCTTTGTAACTTTCAAATTTATTATATCATACCACATTTAAAAAAGCTACTAATTTGATATATTTTTATGTAAATACCAAGATAATATTTTTTTCTTATTCTATGCTTTTTAAGCTTTCTATCATGTTTATTTTCTTTAATGTAAAGTGTATTATGAAATTAACTATAAATGAGAATGCTGCTGTTATAGCTATTGCATATACATAACTTATTGGTTTTATTTGCCTTATGAATCTAAATCCTTCTGTTTCACATGTTGTTATTATAAAGTGTGTTAAAAAGTATCCTACAACTAATCCTATAATTGTACCTATAATTGTAAAAATTATACTTTCTCTGCTGATATATGCATCCACTTCTCTATCATAAAATCCCAATACTTTAAGTGTTGCAAGTTCTCTTTTTCTCTCACTTATGTTTATTGTTGCTAAATTATATAATACTGTGAAAGCTAGTATTGCAGAAGATAGTATTAATATGACTATTATATAATCTAATGCTCCTAACATATCATCTACAGTTTCTATCATTGTTTCTAACATAGTTACTGAGGTTATGTTTTCATTTTGCAAAATTTTGGCTATTAATTCATCTTCTTCCTCTTTTGTTAAATCTTGTAAGTTTACCCAAAGTACATTTATATCTGCTTGGCCTATTATTTGATTATATGTTGCTTTTGATATATATGCATAATGGTTTATGTAATTTTTTACTATTTTTTGAACTTTGAATTTATATTCTTGACCTTCACTTAGTATTAATGTTATTTCTTCCCCTTCTTGTATATTTAATAATTCTGCTATTTTTTCTGTTATTATTATTCCATTATCTTCTAAATGAACTTCTTGTGAGTTTAAGTCATATAATTTACATACTGTTTCAAATTCTTGAGTGTTTTCTGGGACTATTATATTAATTGCTTTTTTGTCTCCATTTTTTTCTATTTCACCTGTCTCTGCTGTAACTTTTACTATGTTTGTTATTTCACTATTTTGTTTTAAGTTTTCTACTACACCTTCTACATCGTTTTTTACGTATATCATGCTATCATATGTGTGTATTGTTTCATATTGTTTTTCTACTATTTGAGTAATTGAATCTCTTATACCAAATCCTACTAAAATTAGTGCTGTACAACCTGCAATTCCTATTATTGTCATTAGAGATTTTTTCTTGTATCTAAATAAATTTCTTACTGTTACTTTTTTAGAAAAGCTTATGTGATCCCAGATTATTTTTATCTTTTCTAATAATACTCTTTTACCTGCCTTTGGTGCTCTTGGTCTCATTAGGTTTGCTGGCATTTCTTTTAGTTCTCTTATACATACTACAAATGTTGCTCCTACAATACATATAAATGCTATTCCAAGTCCTATTATTCCATTATCTATTCTAAATGGTGTCATAAGGTCTGGTACTTTATACAATAATCCATATGTATTCCAAATTATTGTTGGAAATAGGTAAAAACATATACTCATTCCTATTAATCCACCCAATATACATGCAATTGATGCATAATTCATATATTTGAATAAAATGCTTGTATTTGAATATCCTAGTGCTTTTAAAGTTCCTATTTCTGTTCTTTCCTCTTCTATCATTCTCGTCATTGAAGTTAAACTTGTTAGCACTGCTATTGCATAAAATACTATTGGAAAAACTGTAGCTAAGTTTTGTATGCTCTCTATTGCTTGTATTATGCTTGCTATACCTGTATTATCATCTCTTGTTTGAATATACCATTTGTTTTTTTCTATTTCGTCAATTTCTTGTTGTGCTTCGTCTATTTTGGCTTGTGCATCTGCTATTTTTGTATCATATTCTTGTTTTGCAGTTTCTAATTCTTGTCTTGCAGTTTCTAGTTCTGCTTTTGCTGAATTTATTTGTGCTTGGGAATTATTTATTTCATTATTTGCTGAAAGTCTTGAATTTTCTAATTCTTGTTTTCGTGTTTCTAATTCTGCCTTTGCTGCATTAATTGCTTGTTCCATTTGTGCTATTTGAATCTGACCTTCTTCTGTTGAAGCTTGATCACTTTGTTTTAGGGCTTCTAAAGATGCTTCATTTTGTGTTATTTCATTTTCTGCATTTGCAATTAATTGTTCTGCTTGTGCCATTTGAGTTTCTAACTCTTTTTTTGCTGTATTTAGTTTGTTCTGATTTACATTAATTTCGTTTTCTCCATTGCTTATTTTGTTTTGTGCTTCATCTATTTTTGCTTGAGCATCTGATTTTTCTGCTTCGAATTTTGCTTTTTCTTCATCTAATTTACTTTGTGCCTCTTCTACTAGCTCATTGTATCTTGCATCTTCTCTTCCGAGTTTTTATTCCTTCTATTTTATTTTTTGCTTGTTCTATTAAATCTTCATATTCTTTTTTATTTATTTCTAATTCTTCTGCTCCTTTTACTTTAGCATATATTGTTGTATAATAATCAAAATTGAAAATATCTTTAGCAAATATGTAACAGTTTATTGTGCCTGTTCCTAAATTTGTATTTCCTCTTTCGTTTGATATGTACAAAGAGCTTTCACATATTCCTACTATTGTTAATTCTTTTTGAACTACTTCTTCATCTTCTGTTTTTATATTTATTTTGTCTCCAATTTCGTAATTGTTGTATTCTAAAAATTTTTGTTCTATTAGACATTCTGTATTATTTTCAGGCATTCTTCCTTCTATTAGATATGGTGTGTTTACATTTTCGTTGTATTCTATGATTTGTGCGACATAGTCTTTGCTTTCTATTTCTATTACATAATCTTTATATTGCACACCATAAGCTGCTTCTATTTGTTCTATTTCTTCAAGCTTTTCTATATCATCATCTGTTAGACCTAAAGTTGCTAAAATGTTTATATCATATGTTTTAGTATTATCTAAGTATTTGTCTAATGTGTCCTCCATATCAGGACTTGCTGCGGTTAATCCTACAAAAAAACCAACACCTAATAAAGCCATAAAAAACATGGATAAAAATCTTTTTTTATTTTTTGTTATTGCTTTTAAACTGTTTTTTAACAATGCTTTTTTCATGATTCCTCCTACCATTCAATAGTATCAATTGATGCTGGTTTTTTATTTAACTCTATTTTTTCTGCCTGCCCATTTTTAAAATGAATTATTTTATCTGCCATAGGTGTAATTGCTGTATTATGCGTTATTATAACTACTGTCATTTTTTCTTTTCTACAAGTTTCTTGTAATAATTTTAGTATCTGTTTTCCTGTTTTATAGTCTAATGCTCCTGTTGGTTCATCACATAATAATAGTTTTGGATTTTTTGCTATTGCCCTTGCTATTGCTACCCTTTGCTGTTCCCCTCCAGATAATTGTGATGGAAAGTTATCTTTTTTATTTGCTAGTCCTACTTTTTTTAATATTGTAAGTACGTCTAAACTGTCTTTACATATTTGTGTCGCTAATTCTACATTTTCTTTTGCTGTTAAATTTTGCACTAAATTATAAAATTGAAAAACAAAGCCTACATCTTCTCTTCTATATTTTGTAAGTTCTTTATTTTTCAAATTTGTTATTTCTTTTCCATCTACTATAACTTTTCCAGATGTTGCAGTGTCCATTCCTCCTAGTATGTTTAATGTTGTTGTTTTTCCTGCTCCACTTGGTCCTACTATTACTATTAATTCACCTTTTTCAATTTCGAAACTAGTATCTGTTAAAGCATTTATAGTAACTTCTCCCATTTTATATTGTTTATTTACTTTTATAAATTCAATATATGGCATAGTTTCACCTCTAATTTTATATCGTATTTATTAGTTTATCATAAAATTTATTAAAAATATATTAAATCTTTAATAGTTTTTATTATCTTTTATTTTTTTGTATGATATGTTGTTCCTTCTAGTACTGCTCCTTTTAGATAATATACTTCATGGGTTTTTTCATTTATTATATATATATCTTTATTATCTAAGGTTCCTCCTCCATAGTTTAGTGTAATGTTATATAGTTTGCTTATGTCAACTTTATAATATACGTCATTGTCACGTGTGTCTGCTTGTCCAGCTAGCATGGATTTTGCATTGGCAATTTGTCCTATATTCTCATCTATTGGTATTTCATTATAATTATTATAGTATGTCATTATTTTGCTTTCTAGTAATTCTATATCTGCACACATGTAATTATAATTTCTTATATCTTCTCCTATGTCTATATTGTTAATTACTAAAGTTACTAAAATTGACATTATTATTATTGTTATTATCAGTATAATTAAGGTTATTCCTTTTTGATTTTTCATAATATTTTTCTTCATTAGTTTCCTCCTCTTTTCGTATTCTAATATATTTATTTTTACACTTAATTAATAAAATGTCAAGTTTTTTTCTGTTTTTCTAATAATTTATCGATTCTCTTTCTAAGTATGTATCTATTATTTTCCTTAATAACAATTATCCATAAGTATATTATGATTATAAATAATCCTATGTTTTTGTAGATGAGTATTAAAATACTTGAAACAGCAGTTAAAATTATCATTAGTGTGTTTGAGATTTTGTTCATTATTTCTTCTACTTTTTGCTCTTGATTATTCATTTTTATAATTGATTTTAATATTCTTCCTCCATCTAATGGATATATTGGTATTAAATTAAATATGGCTAATATTATATTAGAATTTACTATTATTTCTTTTGCTTTTATTTCTATAAAGCTAAATATAATTGCCATTATTATGTTTATGGTAGGTCCTGCTATTGCTATAATTATCTTGTTTTTTTCCGTGTTTTCAAAGCTTTCAAATATTATTCCTATTCCGAAGGGTTGAATTTCTAATGTCTTTGGTTTTAATTTTAGCAATATACCTGCAGACATATGAGCTAATTCATGAATTAGCGCAAATGACATTAGGCATACATATATTCCTATTTGGTTTACTAATGCAAGTATAATGATGGCAATAAATATTTGGAGGTTTATTTTTATTCGCAATTTCTCATCTCCTTAGAATTGCAATACAAGGTCTGGGTCTACATATTGATTATTTCTTTTTATTTCAAAATGCAAATGTGGTCCTGTTACATTGCCTGTTGCACCTACTTCGGCAATTTGCTGTCCTTGCGATACATGTTCTCCTTGAGTTACATATATTTTACTACAATGTGCATATACAGTGCTTATTTCTCCGTTGGTTATTTTTACATGATTACCGTAAATCACCTTCTGATGAGACTAATTCAACTTCACCTTCCATTGCTGCTATTATAACGGTTCCTGTTACTCTTGCTATGTCAATGCCTGTGTGATATATTGGTACTGTTGGAACAGTTGGATTTCTTATGCCAAATCTTGAAGTTATCTCTCCTTCTAGTGGTTTTATCATTGAATAATTTGCTTTTATATATTCTGCATCTATTTGCATTTGGCTTAAGCTACTACTTTCTTCTGTTGGTTCTTCTTCGGCATTTTCTTGGTTTTCTTTCATTTCATTTTCTGTAACAGTCTGGTCA
The DNA here is from genome assembly GCA_944392385.1 of uncultured Clostridia bacterium. Classification (GTDB taxonomy): domain Bacteria; phylum Bacillota; class Clostridia; order TANB77; family CAG-508; genus UMGS1781. Next base: position 21,299 of record CALXWL010000015.1, read on the forward strand.
TCTTCTATTATGCTTTCTCCACTATCTGTTGCTGAAAGTGTTTCTTCGACTAATGTGTTATTTTCTTCTGGTTTTGGTGTTTTTTCTTCTTTTCTTTGTATATAACTATTAAAATTGTTATATAATTCCTGAAAATTTATATCATATTCTAATATATCCGATATTTTATACATAACATCTTGCGATACTAGGTTTGGAATATTTTTTATTGCATAGAAAGAAGTATATATTATTAGGCACAATACAAATTGTATTATGAGTTTTTTTGTTAATCTATTTTCCTTTGGTGCATCAACATTTACTGTTGCTCTTGTTCTACTTTCTGTTTGCATTTTTCTTCTTGCATAAATTTCTTCTGCTCTTCTTATTCTTTCATCTTGGCTTAATACTCTTTCCATAAAAACACCTCTTAGCTTAGAATACATTTTTTTAAAATATATTCTAAAAATAAGAGGTTTAGAACTTAGCTTGTCAAACATAAATTAAAATACGTTTACAATTGTGTTTATTATGATTATTGCACTTAGAATTATTGTTACCATTTTTAGTTTTTTATACTTATTTTCCATTTGCTTTACTGAATAACTTTTTATTTGTTTTTCTTTTTCTATTTTTGACAAATAATTAGATATTATCATTTCTGCTTCTTTTACTATATATTCTCTGGAGTTTTCTTTCTGTAACTTACTATTGTTTTTATTTTCTATTCTTTCTAATGCTTTTATCTTTTTATTATTTTTTAAGATTATAAATGCTTCATCAATTAAATTAGATGGCAAATCTTTAAGAACTATCATATTTTTCATTTGGTTTGAATTCATATATTCCCCCTAAAATAAGCTTTACTCTAATTTTTTCCATTTTTTCTAATTTTATACATATTATTTAGGCGGTGCTATTATTATTTTTATTTCATTTGTTTTGCTATATTTTTTTATTATGCTTTCTGAAAAAGAAGCTACTTCGTTTGTCATTATTATTGTAGTGTAGTCTTTATCTATTAGTTCTTTTATCTTATCATCTGTTTTTTCTAAGTCATCTATTTTATATACTTCGGCTCCTAGTTTTTCAAATATATTGAAGCTTTTTTTATCATTGCTCCATTTTAATAAAGTTACTTTCATAAAAATCACCACTAATATTTTTTATTTATTAGTGGCAAATTATTCATTATATTTTTTCAAGTTTTGCAACAATAACTGTCATATCATCTTTTGCTATCCCAAAGCCATTATCTATTGATTCTTGTAAAATTATGTCTGACATTTTTTGAACATCTTGTGTTTTCATGTTTTCTATTAGCTCTTTTAACCATATTTCTTTATTTTTGTATTCGGTATTTGATTCTAATATACCATCACTACACATTATTATTAAATCATTTTCTTTTAAGTCTTTATCATACACAACTAAATCAATTTTATCTAGCACTCCTGCCGGAAATGATACTGCTTGTACTGTTTCTACTTTTCCACCTGATTTTATAAATGTTGGGCATGCTCCATTTTTTACAAATTCTATGTTTCCATTTTTTAAATCTATTATTGATATATCTATTGTTGCATATGTTTCTTCATTAGAGTTTAAATTTACTGCTGAATTTATTAATCCTATTGAAATATCGTTGTCAAAGCCTGTTGTTAATAGTCTTTTTAGCATTTGTATTACTGTCTTACTACTTTTTTTTGCTTTTTCTCCTGATCCCATTCCATCACTTATTGCTATCATATATTTTCCATCATGTAATTTTGTTCTTATATTACTATCTCCTGATATTTCACTTTTATTTTTTGTTGCTAAAGCTGCACCTATTATTAATTTGTATTTTTGTTTGGTTTCTTCTTCCTTTTCTTCTGTTTTTATATCTTCTGCTAGTGAAGATATTACTTTTGATACTCCTCCTAATTGGTTTGCTAATACTTTTTTGTTGTTTGCTTCTTTATGTTTCCATATTGTATTTAGCTTATTTATTCTATATGTGCTATTTAGAATTTTTACTATTTGGGAGATTTCTTCTTTTCCACTATTCATTACTAGTTTATAATTATTTACTTTCTCTAATATATCTACTAATTCTTCTGCTGTTATTTCTTCTTTTTCTTGTAAAATTTCATAGCTTTGATTTAGAATTTCATCATCATGAAGAAGTATATCATCATATAATAGGTTGTCCTCTATATCTTCTAAATTATTAAGAACCTCTTGTTTAAAACTTTTTTTGCTTTCATCTTCTACTATTTCGTTTAATGTGTCTTTTGCAGAGTCATTATAACTTCTTGCCATTTGAAGTATTGTTTCTGAAACACTACTTAATTTATTCGCTGTTTTGTTTTTTTCTTCAATTACACCTGCTGTTGTTGGTAAGCATTTTGTTTGGTTTATTATTTCTGTTATATCTATACTTACCTTTTTTGGAATTGCTAAAAGCCCTAATGATGCTATTAATATTTCTCTTATTGTTATTATTGGTATAGTATTTCCATTTGCAACATATGTTAATATTGCATTTCCTGCACAGAATCCAATTATTACACCAATTTTTCCTAGTTTATTTAGTATTCCTGCTATCATTCCTGATATGGCATATGAAGCAACTAATATTGGACTTGTTGAATTTATTATTCCAAGCACCATTCCTATAGTTATTCCCGCTGTTCCTCCTACTAGCATTCCATTTTTCCAGCCTAAAAATAGTACAATCATTATACTAAATATATTTGTTATAGATAATCCATATATATGTAGTTTGCTAAATGCACATAATGCTATTGCTATTAATAAACTTGCTCCCATTACTTCTTCTATTGAGAATGCTTTTTTTATCCCATATTGACTTATAACTACTATTGAGTTTGAAAAAATTTTGTAAAATATATATGTAACAATTCCTAACATTATACTTGATATTAAATCATATATTAAAAACATGGTAAAAAACATTTTGCTTGCTTGTACTGCAAATGTTGATATTGCAATGTATATACCTAATTTTTGTCTTTCATTTTTTTCTGGTTCTTGCATTCTTGGTCTAAAAATTAAAATCATTGCTATAAATAATAGTGAGCTTATTAAAAATGACAATACACCGTTTACACCAAAACCTATTCCTGTACCTATTAGCACTGCTATGTATAGAATTCCTACTGGTATTCTATTGCTACATGCAGCAGCAAAGATAGCTAGTCCAAATGGTGCAAGTTCTTTGTTAAATCCAACCATTGAAACTAAAAATGCTATGGCATATAAAACAATATCATTTATTTTAAAAAGATTTTTTATTTCTATTTTTCTTTTTATTTCGTTTTGCACATCTTGTGTATTATCATTAATAACATTTTGAAACATTTTTGTTTCTCCCTTCGTACTAGCTAATTTTTAGTATTTTTAAGATATATTTTTTTGCGATTCAACATATACCATTTTTACTAATGCGTCTTTCGTAACAGAGTTTTCTATGTTGCTTTTATAATCTTATTATAATACATTTTCTTTTATTTTTTTGTCAAATTTAGTAATCTAGTCCTAAAAACTTTTTTACAATATTTAACAAAATGGGTGCCTAATCGTCACCCATCTTCCTTTGTTATACATTATTTTCTGTAAAGTATTCATTAATTCGTATAATTAATTCTGTTTTGGCTTCTTCCATTGTAAGTCCTTCTAGTTGTGCACCAGCAAGAGTTATATGTCCGCCTCCTCCTAATTTTTCAAGTATTACTTGAACATTGATATCTCCAATTGAACGTCCACTTATACAAATTTTTTCTCCCATGTGCCCTAATACAAAAGATGCTGTTATATCACTTATTGTTAATAATTCATCTGCAGCCTTTGCACAAATTAGATTAGCATTTTTATCTTTTTCATCATATACAGATATTCCTATTGTATCATTTATTATTTCTACATTTTTTACTATATCTGCAATTACTGTATAGCTTTCTAAATCGCTTTGGAACCATTTTTTTACTTTTATTATATCTATACCATATTTTCTTAAGTATGCTGCTGCTTCGAATGTTCTTACACCTGTTTTAAATGTGAAATTTTTTGTATCCATCATAATTCCTGCATACAAACTTTCTGCTTCTATTTGTTCTAGTGTTACTTCTTTACTTGCATATTCTACAATTTCTGTAACTAACTCAGAAGCTGATGATGCATATGCTTCATGGAATGTTAATATTGCATTTTCTATAAAATCCTCTGATTTTCTATGATGATCAATTACTACTATTTTTTCTGTTTTTTCTAATAGTTCTGGAACTTCTACATAACTTCTTTTATGTGTATCTACTATTATTAAAACTGTATTTGGTGTAATTAAATTTATTGCTTGATTTTTTTCTAATATTACATCATTATATCCTTCTTGTTTCAATGTATTTATGAAATTTTCTAGTGATAATCCATAAGTGTTATTTACAATATATGCTTCTTTTTCTAGAGTTTTTGCTAGTCTATATATTCCTAAGCTTGAACCTATTGAGTCTATATCTCCATTTAGATGTCCCATTACCATTACTTTATCTGCTTTTCCAATTAATTCTTCTAATGCATGTGATATTACTCTTGCTTTTACCTTTGTTCTTTTTTCTACTTCTTGAGTTTTTCCACCAAAGAAATTATATTTTCCATCTTTTCTTACAACTGCTTGGTCTCCACCTCTTCCTAAGGCTATATCCATTGCAACTAGAGCAGATTCATATTTTTCGTAGTTCGAATCTCCTTCATTTGAAATTGCAATTGTTAGTGTTATTGGCATACCTTCTTCTGGTTCAATTTCTTTTATTTCATCTAATATTGTAAATTTGTTATTTTCCATTTCTGTTAAATATTGCTGTTCAAAGACATACACATATGTATCTCTTTCTTTTTTAATAATTACTCCTCCTGAACTACTTGCCCATTCATGTAATTTTTTTTCAATTTCTGCTAGTACCTGTGGTTTTCTTTCTTCTGATAATCTTTGTATTATTTCTTCGTAATTATCAATCATAATTATTCCCATGCACGTTATTGCATTATTATATTTATTCATTAATTCAATTTGCTCAGTGTTATCAATAAAATATAATGTTATCATATATTTAGTATCTTTTTTTCTATCCTTTTTTCTTACCTTAACAAAGTCACCTATAACATGATATATTTTATTATCTATATTTACCTCTTTATCTACCTTTAAAATTCCATTTTGCAATTCTAATTTTATTTCTTTTGCTAGTTCATCTATATATGCATTTATTCCCACATTTGCAAACTCTTTATTAAAACTTGAACTTCTCCATATAACATTTCCATCTGTTTCTAAGATAATTAATGGAAATGGCGAATTTATTAACGTATTTTTTGCTGCCGAATCAACTGAAAAAGTAAGCTCATTTATATAACTTGATAACTCTCCTTTTCTTTTGTTATATACCCATATTGTATATACAATAACACCTGCATAAAAAATACCTGCTGGTATTATTAATAATATATTAGTTGCACAAAGTATTATAAGTAATAAAGCTATTATAATTAAATATATTTTTGTCTTCGACTCTACCTTCTCTAATGCTTTTATATTATAATTGGACATAAATTTCTCTCCTTTAAACTCTTTCTATTGTACTGCAAAATCGCTATTTTGTCAACCTACATGCTTGCAAACGCAATAATAGCGCTCCTGCTATGGAGCGCTATGCTATTCTATTATTCTATAATTTCCTGTTTCTGTACTTTCTAGTTGGATTTCAGATTTTAGACAAACTAGCGCACGAAAGCCAATAGTGTTGCTGTCATAGTCGCCGATATTCACAAGCCCCGATATTCGAACAAACTAATCAAGCTACTAGTATGGCGAGACGAAGGAGAAGCCAACCACATAGCATTCGCCTTACTACCGCCTGATTTTATGTAGATTGAGTTGTATTCGTCTGCGGGTATGTCATAAAGATTAGTTTCATATGAACCTCCCTGCCATTGCCATCTTACTGAATAGCCTTTTGAATCTGCCGTATATTCTATATACTTGCTTGTGTGTGTGTCTTTATATGAGGCACAGAACATTTCTAGTGTTGGCCCTCCTATTGCGTATTCTGCATATTCGTTTTTATATATTGGATTCCATATATCGGTATCTAGCATATATGCTACTGCTCGTATATTGTCATTTTTATTTGTTTTGTTGCTTGGATAGTATGCTGACAACCATTTATTTCCTAATGTGCTATCTATATTAGTTGCTCCTGTATAAGCTTTATACACATTATTAAAAGATAATTGATAATTGCTCCATCTATAAATTCCGTAATCTGCAGATTCTGGGGCATAATCATAATGGATATAATCATCTGTTATTAAATATATATTTTCTTCATCTGCATAGAATATTCTCCATTTATTACTTGCTCCTGATGTATTATCATATTTTACTCCATAATTTTCTACTTCTTTTCCATAATATAATTCTGGATTTTGTGCTATTACTGCTGCTGTATCTCCTTTTTTCTCGGTTCTTGCCGTTGTTGTTACTTCTTTTTCATTTCCGGCTTTGTCTTTTACAATTACTTTTATTGTATATTGTGTATCTCCTGTTAAGTTTATATATGTATATGTGTTGCTTTCACTTGTTGCTCTTGCTGTGCTTTCTGTATTTATGTAGTACGCATACCTTCCACTTGTTGCTAAGCCACTTTCTCCGTCACTTGCATTTACTGTTACTTTTATGCT
>CALXWL010000016.1 GCA_944392385.1 uncultured Clostridia bacterium
TTAATGGATATGGTGAATCATTTATATAAATTTTTCTTTGAATTATTTGATTATTTTCATTTCTAATTAACTCAACAATTATAAAACCTCTATCTCTTAAGTCTGAAATCCAACTTGAAATTGTTTTAGGATTTACATCTAATTTTTCTGCTAAATATTTATTAGATGCAAAACAATAGCCTTCTTTACAAGCAAGAGATGTTATTATTGCATATAACAATTTTTCATTTGCTTTTAATTCTTTATTATATAAAACTGTTGCAGGAATTACAGAATAATATCCTATGGTTTCTTTATTTTCTTTCATATACCACTCCAATTCTAGCAATAAATCAAGCATAAAAATACAGAATATTTCTTTTATTTTGAAATACTCTGCAATATAGATGATTACTGCATTTTATTAAATTTTCTTTGTGGTTGGTATATTTTAAAATCCACAGGTGTGGATCTAAATTTACAGTTTCCAGCTGGTTGGGAAGAAGCCCGTAGAATTAAATTTGCACAAGGTTTTACATCTCCTGCGCCTAGAAATTTTGTGGGGTTTGGGCCTTTAACAGAACCTGAAAGTCTTGCTATTTATAATTTTACTTTAGAACATAATTTTAACTTGATTCTTGCATATCATACTCAAGGTAAAGAAATTTATTGGCAGTTCCAAAATTATGCTCCTGAAAATGCTGAAGAAATTGGTAATATGTTTTCTACGGCAAGTGGTTATCTTTTAGGTGATGTACCGTATAATTCTAGTTTTGCTGGATATAAAGATTGGTTTTTACAAGAATATAGTAGACCTGGATATACAATAGAAGCTGGAATTGGAATTAATCCGCTTCCAATTTCTCAGTTTGATGAAATTTATAGGGATAATTTAGGTATACTTGTTCTTGGCGCAACTATATAATTTCTCACTATATATGCCTCTATCAATTATGATAGAAGCTTTTTTTAATTGATAAATTATTTCATTTAGGAAAATTTCTTTTTTATTCCAAGTTATATTCATTCTAAGTATTAACATCTACTACTTTTTGCTTAAGCTTACTTCTATATTGTATTCTTTATTATTTCTATTAATAGTTAATGTTACGGTATCTCCTGGCTTTTTTCTATATATATAGTTTCTTAACTGGCTCATTCTATCAACTGTATTTCCATCTATCTTAGTTATTATATCTCCTACTTTTATATTAGTTTTAGCAACTGGTCCATCTGTCATTATTTTTACAATATATATCCCACTATCAAATTCTAAATTATTATTTAGATATTTTATAACTTCCTTATCATATGCGAAAATTCCTAAATATGCTTCATCAAATTCTCCTGTACTTGTAAAACTCTCTATTACTGGTTTTATAACATTTATTGGCACTGCAAATCCTATTCCTTCAGCCATTTCTATTTTCACAGTATTTATACCTATTACCTCACCATTTTCATTTATTAATGGTCCTCCACTATTTCCTTCATTTATACTTGCATCTGTTTGTATTAGACCTTCCATATAATTTGATGTATTATTTTCTTCTATTTTTATTGTTCTATTTAGTCCACTGATTATACCTGATGTTACCGTTCTTTGAAATTCTATACCTATAGGATTTCCTATTGCATATACATTTTCTCCTATTTTGATATTATCTGAATCCCCAAGTTGTAAATAGTTTAGACCACTTGCACTTATTTTTACTATTGCTAAATCCAAATTCGAATCTGCCCAAACTGTATTTCCATTATATACATTGCCATCTTCTAATGTAACATAGCATGAGCTGTATTTATTACCTGCTAAATGCCAATTTGTTACTATATATCCATTATCAGATATTATTATCCCTGTTCCTAAACTTAATTTTTCTGTAGCTTCTGCTTCAAAAATAGCATCTCCATTATTTTTTATTTTTGAAATTCCTACAATGCATTTAGTTACATCTTCTAATGTATTAGATATTTCTACTTCTTTCTCTGTTTCGGTTGATAAACGAATTGCTGTCCCCACGTCTCCACTATTTTTTTGTTCGTTTTTTATACTTATATTTATATATATGTTATATAGATATATACTTATTGCAGATACTGATACTACTAGTAACATAGTTCCTAATGCTTTTTTTAACTTACTTTCTCTTTTTTCATATCTATACATTTATTCTCCTCCTCTTACTTATTTTACCTATTTTTACAATTTTTAAACCTATTTTATTGATTTGTTAGTTTTTTAATGATATACTTATATTTAGAGAAAAATGTCGGAAAGGTGGTAATTATGCAAAATATTCTGTATGATTTAACAAATCCACAAAAGTCAATTTGGTTTACAGAAGAATTCTATAAGGGTACTCCTATAGAAAATATTACTGGAACAGTTCTTATTCCAGAAAAAGTTGATTTTAATCTCTTGGAACAAGCAATAAATATATTTGTAGAAAAAAATGATAGTTTTAGATTAAAATTTATAATTGAAAATAAAGAAATAAAACAATTTGTTTGTGATTATTCCAAATTTACGGTTGAAATTATTGATGTTTCTTCTAATGAAGAATTACAAAAAATTGAACAAAAAATTGCTTCTACTGTTTTTAATGTTTTGAATTCTTTTCTATATGTCTTCAAGATTATTAGATTTTCAGATGGTCATGGTGGTTTTATTATAAATATGCATCATCTTATTTCTGATGCTTGGAGTGCTGGTTTTGGTGGTTCTGAAATTATCAAAATTTATACCAGATTATTAAAGAAAGAAGATATTACTGATATTAATTATCCTTCTTATATTGATTATATTAATTCTGAAATAGCTTATATGAAAAGTGATAAATTTAATAAAGATAAGTCTTTTTGGAACCTTATGTTTGATTCTGTTCCTGAAATTGCAATAATTCCAAGTTCTGACGCTTTTACAAGGAATAATCTTTCTGGTAACTCTAATAGAAAACAATTTACTATATCAAAAGATTTTATTTCTGTAATTAATAAATTTTGTAAAAATAATAAAATTTCTGTTTTTAATTTTTTTATGGCTGTTTTTTCTATCTATATTGGTAGGACTTCAGGCTTAAATGAATTTGTTATTGGTTCTCCTATTTTAAATAGATGCAATTCTAATGAAAAACATACATCTGGTATGTTTATTAATACTGTTCCATTAAAAATCGAATTAAAAAATAATATTAAGTTTATTGACTTGGCTTCATCTATTTCAACTTCTTTATTCAATATATTTAAACATCAGAAATATCCATATTTAGCCTTACTAGAAGATTTAAGACATAAAGATTATACAATACCAAATTTATATAATATTTTAATTTCTTATCAGAATATACGCAGTACTGCTCAAACTTCTGAAACACCTTATTCAATCCAATGGATACCAAATAATTATACTTCTGATAGTATTGATATTCATATATATGACATGAATGATACTGGGAATATAAATATTGCTTATGATTATCAAATAATCAAATATTCTGAACAAGATATTATAAATATGCATTCAAGGATTTTAAATATTATAAATCAAATCTTAGAAAATACATCTATTTCTATTAATAATATAGAAATTATTACTCCTTATGAAGAACAACTTTTATTTGATTTTAATAATTCAATTTTAGATTATGATAAAAGTAAAAGTATTAAGCAGATCTTTGAAAATCAAGTAAAAAATTCACCTGAAGACATAGCTCTTGTATTTAATAATACAAGCTTATCTTACAGTGAATTAAATAACAAATCTAATAGTTTAGCAAATTATTTAATTAAGTATGGTGTACAAAAAGGTGATATTATACCTGTATTAATGGATCGTTCTATTGATTTAATTATTTCAATGCTTGCAATAATTAAATCAGGTGCAATTTATTTACCAATTTCTATAGAATATCCTGCTGAAAGAATAAATTATATTTTAGAAAATAGTAAAACTAGTTTAGTTATAACAACATCTGTTAATAATTTAATTAGTAATGATAATATTCATATAATTTTATTAGATAAATTAAATTATTCTAATTACTCTTCTAAAAATCCAGAAATAAATATAGCACCAACTGACACTTTATATATTATTTATACATCAGGTTCAACAGGAACTCCAAAAGGTGTTCGCATTACTAATCAAAATCTTAACAATTTTGTTAGCAATTTCACAAAATTATTTGGAGGTGTTGATGCACGTGATAATTGTTTAGCATCTACTAATATTTCTTTTGATGTAAGTATTTTTGAGTTTTTTATAACTTTGTTAAATGGTGCTACTTTATATTTATATGAAGAAAATACTATAAATAATATATTTCAATACTGTAAGAATATAATATTAAACAATATTACTTTACTATATATACCACCAAATATTTTGGAAGAAGTATATAGTATTTTATCTAAATATAATTATGTGCCAATCCAAAAACTTTTAATAGGAGTGGAACCAATTGGTAGTGCTACAATGAAGAAATATTATAAATTTAATAAGGATATGGTAATTGTAAATGCTTATGGACCTACAGAAACAACTATTTGTGCTACAGCTAATGTATTAAAAGAATCTACAATAAAAAATTATAGGGTTTTACCTATAGGTAAGCCTTTGTCTAATTTAAAATTATTTATTTTAGATAAAACTCTTCATCTTACTCCTATTTCTGTCCCTGGAGAATTATATATTACAGGAGATAATGTTGGAAAAGGATATTTACATAATAAAGGACTTACCGATAAAAATTTTGTGAAATTACCTGATAAATTTTCTAATCTTTTAGCTTATAAGACAGGAGATATAGTAAAATGGAATTATGATGGAACTATTAGTTTCATTGGTAGAACAGATAATCAAGTTAAAATAAATGGACATAGAATTGAATTAGGTGAAATTGAAAGTTGTATATATAGATATCCTAATATAGAAAAATGTGTAGTTACTATTGATGATAAACAAAAAATTATAGCATATTTTTCTTCTGAAAAATCCGTAAATATTACAGATTTAAAAGCCTTTTTGCAAAGAAAATTACCAACTTATTTTATACCAAATTTTTTTGTACAAGTAAAGAAATTTAAATTGACTGCTAATGGGAAAGTAGATAAAAAAGCTCTTAACAAATTAAAGCCTACCTCTTTTGCTAAATATGAACCTCCTAAAACAAATTATCAAAAACAACTAGTAGAGATTTTTGAAAGTGTTTTAGGTATTAAAAAAATTAGTATTACTGATAACTTCTTTGAACTTGGTGGGGATTCTTTATCTGCAATTAAATTACAAATAGAAGCTTTTAATCGTGGATTAAATTTGGCTTATAAAGATATATTTACATATCCTACAATAAAATTACTTTCAGAAAATATAGCCTCAACACATAAATCTGTAAAAAATGCTATTATAGAAGAAAGTTATGATTATTCTGCTATTAATACACTTATTAAACATAATGATCATCCTAATAAACCAAAAATGAAAAAGGATAAAATAAAAAATATTTTACTTACTGGTGCTACTGGCTATATTGGAAGTCATATTTTAGATGCATTAATAAAGCATACTAAAAGTAATATATATTGTTTAGTAAGAGCTAAAAATAATAATGATCCTCAAACAAGATTGTTGGATATTTTAAGATTTTATTTTGGTAATAAATATGATAAATTAATTTTTAAACGTATTTTTGCAGTTGAAGGAGATATAACCGATTCTAAACTTGGGCTTAATGATTTATACTATGAAGAACTTGGAAATAATATATCATGCGTTATAAATTCTGCTGCTATTGTTAAACATTATGGTAATTCTACTGTATTCAATGATACTAATATTATTGGAACACATAATATTATAAATTTTTGCACTAAATTTAATTGTAAATTAATGCATATATCAACTCTTAGTGTTTCTGGGAATATTTTTGAAGATAAAACAACTCCTTCATCAAATATGCAAAATAATATAGTATTTACAGAAAAAAACTTGTATATTAATCAAGATTTATCTAATATATATGTCAAAACAAAATTTTTAGCAGAACGAATTATCTTAGAAAATGTAATAAACAATAAGTTAAATGCAAAAATTATTAGGCTTGGTAATATAACTAATAGATTTTCCGATGGAGCTTTTCAAATTAATGTTTCAGAAAATGCATTTTTAAATAGACTTCACTCTTTCTTGCAAATAGGTCAAGTTCCTGAAAGTTTAAGGAATTTAGCAATTGAATTCTCTCCAGTTGATATATGTGCTACTGCTATTGTATATTTAAGTATATATAAAAATCCTTTTACAATTTTTCATGTTTATAATCATAATTATATTACATTTGAAAAATTGGTTAAAATGCTTGATAATTTAAAAATAAATATTAATTTTGTAAATGATACTGTATTTAGTAAAACTGTTGAGAATTTATCTAAAAAACCTGAAACTAAACATATCATATCTGGAATTATTAATGACTTCGATATAAATAAACAAATACAATATATTTCAAATATTAAAATTAATAATTCCTTTACTAATAAATATTTAGGTCGTATTTTATTTAAATGGCCTAAAATAAATTATAAATATATTACTAAATATATTATATATCTAAAATCTATTGGATATATTGATTTATAGGAGGTTAAATTAGTGAAAACAAATATATTTTCTTTTGTTGGATTAATAGTGTCTACTGTATTAATATTATGTTTGTTTGTCTTCATGAGAAGACAAACAAAACAAACAACTTTAAAAAAAGCATTTTTATGTATTTTAACATGTTTGTCAATTTGTTGTCTAGGTCTTATTGCACAAATTACACTTAGCAATGCATTAAATATTAATCCAATATATTTTGATTATTTTGTATATATAGGTACTTGTTTTTTACCAGTTACTTTTCTTATTATGAGTTTAGTCTTTGTAAAATCTGACCATAATATAAATATTAAGTTATTATCAATTTGTCTTTCTATTGTCCCTATAATTTGTTTAATTTTTCTATGGACAAATGATTTTCACCATTTGTTTTATATAAAATACTCGACTATATTATCTCAAGGAGAATATGGACCATTTTTCTATGTTACAAGTATCTATACATATGTGCTTTTTGCTATTAGTTTAATATATTTAGCCATTTACAGTATCAAGAACATAAAATTTTACTTTTATCAATCATTATTAATATTTTTAGGTGCATTAATACCTATAATCGTTAATATTTTAGGATTATTATGTGTATTTAATTTGTCAATATACATAACTCCAATATGCTTTTCTATAACAATATTATGCTTTGCATTTTCAATTTTTAAGTTTGGTTTTTTAAAAATTAAACCTATAGCAATACAAAAAATAGTAAATCGCATATCTGACTCATATATAGTATTAGATAGTGACTTAACTATTGTAGATTTCAATGAAACTTTTTTGAATACATTTAACTTAGTTTCATCTGCAGTTATTAATAAAAAAATTTTTGATATTATTACCACTAGTTCAAGTAAAGATATCAAAGAAATAAAATCTGAAATTAGTTCTGCAATACAAAAAACAAAATATAATTCTTCTACAATTGTATTAGAGAAATATTTTAACAATATAGATAGGTATTTTCATATAGAAATTAATAGTATTTCTCAAGATAAGACATATTTAGGAACCCTCTTACTTTTAAAAGATATTACCCAACATAAACGAGACTTACAAACCATTAAAAAAAATCAAGAAATACTAATAGAAAGAGAGCGCCTAGCAACACTAGGTCAAATGATTGGAGGAATTGCACATAACTTAAAAACACCTATAATGTCTATTTCTGGTGCAGCAGAAGGTATTTTAGATTTAGTAAATGAATATAAAGCTTCAATTGGTGACCCTGAAGTAACCATTGATGACCACTTAGAAATTGCAAACGATATGGAAGACTGGATACATAAAATTCAATCACACTTAGAATATATGTCTGACGTTATAACAACTGTTAAAGGACAAGCCGTAGCATTTTCAGATAATTCAAAATTTACAAGCTTTACCATAAACGATTTTATAAGACAAGTAAATATCCTTATGAAACATGAATTAAGCCATGCACTCATAGAACTAGAAGAAATTTTAGAACTGCCAGAAGAAACAGTTGTTAAAGGCAATATAAACAGCCTAGTACAAGTTGTAAATAATATCATATCAAATGCTATTCAAGCTTATAACGGAAAAATTGGAGAAAAAATCATCTTAACAGTTTATAAAGAAAAAACATCTCTAATAATTAAAATTCAAGACTTCGCAGGTGGAATACCTGATAATGTAAAGCAAAAATTATTTAAAGAAATGATAACCACAAAAGGCAAAAATGGAACAGGTTTAGGTCTATTTATGTCATACTCCAACATAAAAGCACACTTTAATGGAGATATACGTTTTGAATCACGTAGAGGTAAAGGAACCACATTCTACATTGAAATTCCTGGCTAGAAGTGAGCTGTGAGATATAAGAAAAAATAGAGGTTAAAAAATAATTATTTTAACCTCTATTTTCTTTTTCTCACCTCTAACCTCTCACATCTCACCTCTCACTCATCAAATGCACCAAATAATTCGTCGAATTTTGCTTCTAATTCTTTTTGTAAGTCATATGTTGTGTCATCATTTGCTGTATTTTTTTCTTGATTTGTTTCTTGGGTTATTGATTGTTGTTGTTCTTTATTATCATCTTTTTTTGGTTCATTTTGTGTTGTTTCTTCAAATAAGTCATCTAGGCTTTCTATTTTTGTATCTTCTTTGTTACTTTCTTTTTCTTCAACATATGGATTATATGGGTTATATTTTCTCCATTTTCCTCTATCTATTGGTGGAACTGAATTATGGCTACATGCGTATTTTTCTACTAATTTTGCAGTATGATATTTAAAGTAATAATATTTTTTTGCTTTTATTGGTTTTATTCCTTTTTCTAATATAATACACATATCATTATCTAATCTTCTTAATTCGTCTGGCGTCATTAATGCTCTTGCCATTATTTGATCAGATTTATTATATCCTTGTCTCCACATGTTTTTATCTTTATTTACAGACCAACTTTCTCTTGCAATCGTCTTTTCTCCTAGCTCTTTAGAAAAATATTCGACTGTTTTTTGAGAGTTGCTTCCTAAGAATAAACATGTATCACAGTTACCTATTATGGTTTCGTGTGATTTATCATATACTGCCTCTAATTGGTCTAAATTTTGTAAAATAACACTAAATGAAATTTTTCTACTTCTTGATGTAGATATTTTTTTATCAAAATCTGGTATTTTTCCAATATTTGCAAACTCATCTAATATGAAATATGTAGGCTGTGGAAGGGCTCCTCCACTTCTATCTGCATAGTCATATAATCTTTGTATCATCTGTGAGAAGAATATTGTAAGTAAAAAGTCATATGCAGCATGTGTATCTGATGATATAACATATACTGCTGTTTTTTTCTTTCCTATTTCTTCAAAATCTATTGTATTTGTAGATGTTAATTCAGCTATTTCTTTTGAATCAAACTTACCTAATTTTGATTGTAATGTACTTAGTATAGACCCATATGTTTTTTCTGGTGCAATTTCAATAGATTTATAGAACATTCTTGCTGGATGATCATATGGCAACTGATTAATTAATTCCGTAAGTAAATTTCCTCCTCCATTGCTATTTGCAGCTCTAACAAGCTCTGCACAACTTGCTAAGTTCTGTTCTTCATCTGGTCTTGTTGCTAATAAATAATATATTAATGCTTTAAGTAACATCTCAGCCATATCATCCCAGTATGGATCTGCGTTACTTCCTTCAACTTTTTGACCTTTTACTATGGTATTTGCTATAACATCAACATCTATTTCACTTTCTATATGCATTAATGGATTATATCCATCACTGTTTTTTGGATTAACTAAGTTTAATATTTTAATATCATATCCATTCTCCCTTAGGTATCCTGCTGTTTTATCATAAAGCTCCCCTTTCGGATCAGTGAAAACATATGAACCTAATAATTGGTATGCATTTGGAATAACATATGATGCAGATTTACCAGAACCTGAACCGTCCAACAACTAATACATTTATATTTCCTCTCTTATCTACTGGTAAATAATGTTTTTCTGCTAAAAGTATTCCTTTATTTCTACTCAAAACTGAATATTGTTCTCCATTTGCCCAATCACTAGAACCATGCTCTATATTTGCGTAATCATGTTTTGGCATCGTTTTTATAATACCTACAGTTGCAAAAGCCATTAAGATAATTATCAACCATAATTCACACTTTAGAAATGTTCCTCTATAGTCGTCTGAAAAAGCTTTTCCTAAGTTTTCGCCAATATTTCCAAAATTGCTATTAAAAAGATTATCTATAAAATCGCCATTTTCATGAATAGTTGCATCTACATAGCTAACAGTTATAGGCGCAATTAATACTATGGATAAAACCACCCATAGTACTAAAACAATTATTAAAATAGATTTGCTTTTTTTTAATGCATAACTTATTTTATTTCCCATTTTTAATCACCTATTCTTGTGTATATTCTTCCATTTCTTTAGCTTTATTATCTCCTGCTTGTAGTACTAACTTTTTGTCCTCTGGTAATGCTTTTATCTTTGCAGCACTTTTTAAAATTTTTGGTCGAGATATAGGATAAAATTCTTCTATTCCCATCATCAACTACCTCCTTACTTTTTAAAAACTGGGCTACCTCCCACTAAAATATAATCGTCATCTTCGCCTTGTCTTATTTCAAAAGCAAAGTAATTCTTGTGTGCTTTTAATTTACATTTTCCTTTTACTTCATTGGTTTCTTCATCAAAATATAAGACTGGTTTGACTTCTTCTACAGTATCTAGGTCTATGATAGTAATAGGTCTTTTTAAGTTTGGTGTATATGTAAAATCTTTTATTTCTACATCTTCTTCTTCATAGTACTTTTTAAATGAAAATGGTAGAGGAGATTTTTCTATTATAACTTTATCTCCATCTAGTACACCATTATTTATAACCACCTTGTCTTTTCCAAAAGAAAATATTGCTAATCTATTACCTTCTGGTTTTGGATTATCTATGTAAAAAGTTTTCCTGATTTTTTCTCCAACATATTCCTCTGTACTATCTAATCTCTGAATAGTAAACTTAGGGGCATTTTTAGATAACTCTTTTTCTGTTTTACTTACTTCGTAAACTACTGTTCTAACATTTTGTGGATCTGTTATACTAAAATGTTTACCTTCAAAATTTTCCATTTATTAGCACCTCTCTTAATAAATTTCATGCTATTTTTCATATGTATAACTACAGATAAATTATACTACAAATAGGCTTTATTTGTCAACAATTGGCACGTTTTTTATGTAAATAAGTGTCACCATTCAACATACAATTTAAACAAAAAGCACAAAGTAGCTCAAAGAAGGCAATATATGTTTATTTGAAAGAAAACAATCGAAAAGCCAACGGCTCCACTCGTGACCCGCGTAGCCATTTCGATTTTTTCTTGAAAATAAACATATATTGCCTTCTTTGGGCGGACTATATACTTCTAATTCTGAATGGTAACTAATAAGTACTATAAATTAATGTAATTATATCTTATATTATTTTTCTCTAAAATTTCTTTCTCCCTCTTTGAACATGTAAATATTATAATTTGATTTTCTGTATAATTTTCATTCAAATATTTTAATATATTTTCTAATCTTTTATCATCATAATAAGCAAATGTTTCATCTAAAATTATTGGCATTTTTTCTTCTGTGATTTCTTGAATAGCAGATAATCTAAGTGATAAATATAATTGATCTATTGTTCCAATACTTAATTTGTTAGCATTCACATATTCTCCATTTTCTAATTCTACTATTAAGCCTTGACCATCAATAAATTTTATTTTACTATATTTTTCATTTGATATTTTTTCTACAATATTTGAAAGATTTTTTGTAAATTTTGGTGTTATCTCATTTTTCATTTTATTATATGCATTTTCAAGGCCTATTTTTGCTATATTTATTGATTTTTCTAGTTTTAATAATTCTTCTTTTTCTTCTTTTTCAGCTTCTAACTGCTCTTCCAATTTTGCTTTTTCTTCTATTTTAATTGTTATATTATTATAATCAAATTCATTTGTATGTAATTGTAATTTTAATGTTGATATTTCATTATTTAAGTTTTCTAAAATATTATTTATTTCTGTTTTATTTTCTTCTAATAAATAATCAATTTCATTTTCGTCTATTTCATTTTTAAATTCATTTTTTATTTGTGCTTTTTCTATATTATTTTTTTCTTTTTTTTCTTCATTTATTTTTTCAATATTTTTTTGAATTTTTTCTATATTATTTTTTATTATTTCTTTTTCTGATAAATATTTTTTTTCTTTTTTATTTTCTTCTTTTATTTTTTTATTATTTTTAATTATTTTTATGATTGAAAATACAGTAAATGCGAGTGTTCCAATTATTAATATAATATTTATTATTTTATTAATTTTAAATATAAAAAATATTATATTTAATAAAAATAAAATAATTAAAATAATTAAATTAATTAATTTTTTATTTTCTTTTTTTTCTTTTTTTTCTTTTAAATTTTTTTCAATATTATTTATTTTTATTTTTTCATCATTTATTAATTCATTATTTATTTTTATTTTTTCATTTTCTATATTTTCATCATCTTTTATTTTTTTTATTTTTTTTATTAAATTTATTTTTACTTCTTTTTCATTTATTTTGTTTTTTATGCTTTTTTGCCTTTCTTCTAGTTCTTGTATTTTTTCTTCATTTATTTTTATGTTGCTTTTCATATTGTCAATTTTGTTTATTTTTTCATTAATTAAATTTAATGGCCTACCTACGGTCCTTTCGTTTCCAACTTCTTCTACTTGTTTTTTGTTTAGTTTGTCTATTGTCTTTTTGTATGATAAATTTTCTTCTCCTGTAGACAATATGTTGGCAATTTTTTGTGTTAGCACAGCCTGCTCATTATTATTTAATGTTACTTCTTTTTGTTCAATTAATGTAGTTGAATAAAACATAGGTTCATCTATTTTTGTTTGCTCATAGAAAAATTCGTTTCCTTTATTTTTATCTATATTAAAACTTTTAGAAATATCTTCTGAATTATTATATATTTTTGGATTTTTTTTAGTAAAATCTCTAAATATTTCATATTCTTCATGGTTATCTAATTGATAATTCATTTTTCCAGAAAATTCTTGTGCTTGCCAAGGTGTGTATCTTTCAAAATCTGAAAATTCTTTTTTATTTTTATTTTTAGAAAGCCCATAAAACATACCTGAAATAAATTTAAGAAATGTTGTTTTTCCTGCTTCATTCTCTCCATAAATTAAATTAATGTGATTATCAAATTTAATTTCTTTATTTTCTAATTTTCCAAATCCATTTATTTTTATATTATTTATTTTCACGTTTTGTCACCTCTTAATTTTGTAATGCATCTAAACCTATTCTAATTGCATTATTTATTTCTTCTTCTGTATAATTATTTTCTTTTTGCATATTTAATATTTCTCTAATAAAATATCCCTTTAAATTATTTTCTTCATTTATTTTTTCTATATTAATTTCTATTTTTGTTTCATCTTTTATTTTTAATATATTTTTTTTATTTAATATTTTTAATATTTTATTTTTATTTATTTCAAAATTTTTATTTCCTTTTAATATTATTTTATATAATTTATTTCCTTCTATTTTTTGATTATTTATTTTTTCTATTAATTCTTCTTCTGTAAATATATCTGAAATATTTATAATATTTTCTATAAATTCCATTTCGTCTAATTTAATAAAATTAATATTTAATTTATTATTTTTTAATTCAACATCGAATATTCCATGTTCACCAAGTTCATCAAATCCAAAAGAAATAGTAGAACCAGGATATACAATATTTTTATTTATTATTTTTTTGTGTACATGCCCTAATGCAATATAATCAAAACCTATTTTTTCTAAATTATTTTCATTTAATGGATTATAAGATATATCTGAATTTTTACTTGCATTCAAATCCCCATGTGTAATTAAAATATTTAATTTATTTTTATTTTTTATTTTTATTTCTTCTATTTTAGAATTTTTACAATAAAAATCATTAAACCCAAAACCGTATATATCACATTCTGGAAATTCATATAAATTTATTTCTGAATTAAAAATATAAACATTATTGTTCCAATTAAAATTTTTGTAATAAGAATTTTTTAATAATGGGTCATGATTTCCTGGAGCAATAAATATTTTAGTTTCCGGAATTGTTTTAAATAAATTATTTATATATTCTATGCTTGAACGTCTGACATATTGGTGCTCATATAAATCTCCTGAAATAAATAAATATTTTATATTTTCTTTTTTTATATGCTCTATTATTTTATTAAATATTTTTCTTTGCTCTAATCTTCTTAAATCCCCAAGTTCTTCTTGCTTGTTTAAAGATGAAAAAGGACTATCAAAATGCATATCTGCCATATGTATAAATCTCATATTTTCCCCCTGTTTTTTAGTAAATAATTTCTAGCAATTATGCTGTCTGTATGCATTGCTGCTCTTTTTTCTATTTGCAACATAATTTTCTTGTCTATAATATATATTACTGCTTCATCAATGCTCTTATCTAAAAGACTATTCAAGTACTCGATATCTTGAAAACCTCTTTCAATACTTGTTCTGTCTGCAATAAATAATATTTTATCTAATAAACTCATATTAGGTATGCCCGTAGTATGTGCTCTTATCGCTTGTCCCATTTCCTCTGAAAATTCAAGTTTTTTTATAGCAATATCTGCTCCGATTTTTGCATGTAATAATGTGGGATTTTCTCTTTCAATTTCATCAATTAAAATATTATTTTCTTCCACATATTTTAATTTGCTATCACTTGGCATTTCTTTTGCAATATCATGAGCGATACCTACTTTGGCTGCAATATCTGTATTATATCCAAATTTTTTTGCTAATTCTATACATCTATTCATAACACATTCGCAATGATAAAATCTTTTTTCAGACAGTTTTTCTTTTACAATTGCTTTTATTTCATTTAATTCCATTAATATATTCCTTCCTATTTTTATAATGTTAAATATAGCTAATACCAGCAAAGTAGGCAAACTTAATCAAAACTTTAATCCTCTATTGCTAAGCTAATTAATTTATCTAATAAATTTGTATAAGAAATTCCACTTTTCTCCCATAGTTTAGGATACATACTTATATCTGTAAAACCTGGCAAAGTATTTATTTCATTAATATAAATTTTCTCTTGCTCGTCATTTACAAAAAAGTCTACTCTAGCTAGCCCCTTACAATCCGTAGCTTTATACGCTTTTTTTGCTAAATTTCTTACTTTATTAGATAATTTTTCTGAAATTTCTGCTGGCATTATTGTTTTTGATTCATCATTTTCATATTTCGCACTAAAACTATAAAACTTATCTGCTGGAATTATTTTTCCTAACATAGATGCTTCAACCTCTTCATTTCCTAAGACTGCACACTCTACCTCTTTTCCTACAATATTTTCTTCTATTAATATTTTATTATCAAATAATCCTGCATGTTCTATATATTCTTTTAGTTCTGAAATATCATTTGCTTTATTTATTCCTACTGAAGAACCAGAGTTTGATGGTTTTACAAACATTGGGAACTCCAATTTTTCTGTTATTTTCTGAATTGTTTCAAATATATTATATCTTTCCTCACTAAAATCTTTTTCTACAAAAATATATTCATCCTTATTTTTTCTAATATATACATATTCTGCCTGTGGAATATTAGCTTTTTCAAATATAATTTTTGCATATGCTTTATCCATACATAAACTAGAACCAAGTATCTTTGAGCCAACATATGGTATTTTCAAAAGTTCCATCATTCCCTGCAAGCTTCCATCTTCTCCACCTAACCCATGTAACACAGGAAATATTACATCTAGATTTTTTAAATATTTACAAATATTTTCTATCTTTTCTGCTACTTTTATATCGTCTCCAACTTTTAATTTTTGTTCCGTAGGTTCATATTTGAACCATTCTCCTTGTTTATTTATATATATAGGATATATTTCATATTTATTTTTATTCAAATTTTTTATAACTGATGTTCCTGAAACTATTGAAACATCATGTTCTGTGGAAGTTCCTCCAAAAATAACTCCTAATTTTAATTTTCCCATACAAATCCTCCTTGTAAGTATTTTGAAATTTCTTCAAAATTCATTCTGTTAGATGCTTTAAGCAAAATACAGTCTCCTTTTTTGACAATTTTTTGTAAGTTTGCTATACATTCATCATTTGTGCTAAATTCATATACATTACCAGGCCCTAGTGTTTTAGCCTCCTTTGCAATATATTTTGCATGCTTTCCAACAACACATAATATATCTATTTTATTTTTTGCAATTTCTTCTCCTACTTTTCTATGTAATTCTTCTGAATATTTTCCTAATTCTAACATATCTCCTAATATTGCTATTTTTCTTTTTGCATTTATTTTAGATAATACCTCTATACTTGCTTTCATTGAGTCATAACTTGCATTATAATAATCATTAATTATTTTTAAATTATTTATTTCTATTATTTCATTTCTTTTTGATGTTAATTCAAATTTTTTTATTCCTTCTATTATTTTGTCTATATTTATTCTTAATTCTAAACCTACTGCAATACTGCATAAACTATTGTATATAAAATGTTGACCTGCTATAGGTACTTCTATTTTATATTTTTTATTATTTATAGATATATTATATTCTGAATTTTTTTCTTTCATTATTATGTCTTCTGCCATGTAATTAGATGTATTATTAATACCATATGTAATTTTTTGATAATTTTTCGTATCACAATTATTTAATAAATCATTATCATTATTTATGATTATTTTTCCATCTTTATCTAGTCCTTCTAATATTTCTAACTTTGCTTTTAATATGTTTTCTCTAGAGCCGAAGTATCCCAATATGTGCTGTTCCTATATTTGTAATTACTGCTATTGTAGGTTTTGCAATATTTGTAAGTAATGATATTTCTCCGAAATGGTTCATTCCCATTTCAACAACAGCAGCTTCAGTATCTTCATTCCAGTTTAAGATTGTTATTGGTACTCCTATATGATTATTATAGTTTCCTTGCGTTTTTGCTACTTTATATTTTTGTTTTAATACATTTGAAACCATATCTTTAGTACTGGTTTTACCTACACTTCCAGTAATTGCAACTACGGGAATATCAAATAAACTTCTTTTATATTTTGCTAAATTTTGTATTGCTTTTATTGTATCTTTTACTTTAATAATTATTTTCTCTCTATTTTTTTCTAATATTTCTTTTGAGATATCATGTTCTGTTATACAGCCTATTGCACCTTTTTCAAAAGCTTCTTTTATGTATTCAATTTCTTTGTTTTTTTCTGTTTTTATTGATATAAACATATCACCTTTTTTTAAAATTCTTGTATCACAACAAAATGTTTTTATTGTGGAAGGTACATACTCTGATATTAATGTACTTTCGCAAATCTCCACAAGTTTATCCACAGTTATGTTTTTATTTTCCATATTTCTTCTCCACACATATTTTATTCATCTATTAATTTATTGTTCCTATTTTATAACATTTTTTCTTTTTTTTAAATAGTTTGTTCGCATTTTTTATAAAAAGATTTACTTTTTCTTTATTTTATTGTATATTTATTATGGTGATTAACAAATGAATATTTTACCACATGTTTTTGGAGCTCTTGCTCTTGCTTCTTGGATAAGTAGTGTACAGGTTAAGAAGAAGTCTAATATTTTAATACTCCAATTATTAGCAAATGTTTTTTATGCAATACAATATTTTTTTATGGGATATATTTCAACAGGATTAATGAACTTAGTTTCTGTTTTTAGATGTTATACATTTGGAGTAAATGCTAAAAAAAATAGAGAAAATCCTTTTTGGCTTTTGTGCTTAATTTTATCTATTATTTTTGTTTTGGCAATGCTTTATTGTAAAACTTTTTTAGGTATAATTCCTATCTTGGCAACAATATTATATACAGTTTCTACTTGGCAGAATAATACTAAGTTTTTAAGATATATTTTTGTAGTATGTTCTATTTTATTTATATTTTATAATTATGTTGTTGGAGCTTATGTAGCATTAGTTGGAAATTTATTTGAAATTATTTCAGGTGTTACATCAATTATTAGATTCGAAAAGGGAAAAAATATTTCTAATTAGTAACTTTTAAATCGGAGGGTTTTAACATGCAAAGAATGCTTAGCTATATACGAAAAGCTGTTGATGATTATAATATGATAAATGATGAAGATAAGATTGCCGTAGGCTTATCTGGTGGTAAAGATTCTATTACTTTACTTATGGGGTTAAAAGCATTGCAGAGATTTTATAATAAAAAATTTGATTTAATCGCAATTAGCATAAATCCTGGCTTTGATTTTTTTAATAGTGATTTTTTAAAAAATACTTGTAACCAAATTGGAGTCCCTTATATCGAAGAAAAAACTCATATCAAAGAAATTGTTTTCGATATAAAAAATGAAAAAAATCCTTGTTCACTTTGTGCTAATTTAAGAAGAGGTATTTTAAATAGTACTGCAATTCGTGAAGGATGTAACAAAATTGCTTTAGGGCATAATGAAGATGATGTTCTAGAAACATTTTTTTTGAATTTATTATATGGAGGTTCTATTAATACTTTTGCACCTACAAGTTATATGGATAGGTCCGAAATTACTCTTATTCGTCCTTTAATTTATGCTCCTGAAAAAAGCATAAAAACTTTTATTAAGAAAAATAACATTGAGGTAATGCCTAAATGTTGCCCTATGGATGGTGTTTCTAAAAGGGAAGATATGAAAAATTTAATTTATGACTTGCAAAAAAGTATTCCAATGGTGAAAACTAATATTTATGGAGCTATTAAAAGAAGTAATATAAAGGGTTGGAATAAAACCGTTTAAGCTTATAATGCTTAAACGGTTTTATTTTATTTTGTATATTTTTTCATTGC
The DNA here is from genome assembly GCA_944392385.1 of uncultured Clostridia bacterium. Lineage (GTDB taxonomy): Bacteria > Bacillota > Clostridia > TANB77 > CAG-508 > UMGS1781. Next base: position 19,058 of record CALXWL010000016.1, read on the forward strand.
TTCTGTTAATTCTTCTAGGTCTTTTTCTGCATTTTCTAAACTTTCTCCTCTTACACCCATATAGAATTTTATTTTTGGTTCAGTTCCTGATGGTCTTACTGCACACCAGCAGTCATTTTCTAATGTATATCTTAATACATTTGATTTTGGTAAATCTATTTTTTCTTCTCCCCCTGTTATTAAGTCTTTTTCTATGCCTATAGAGCAGTCCATTATTTTTAAAACGTTGTATTTCCCTAGGGTTTTTGGTGGATTATTTCTCATGTTTACCATCATTTCTTGTATTTTTTCTGCTCCTGCTGCACCTTCTAGAACTACTTGTATTTGACCTTCCCTATAATAACCATATTTTTTATACATTTCGAGCATTGCATCCCATAATGTTAATCCTCTATTTTTATAGTATGCAGCTATTTCACAAAGTAGCATTACAGCTATTATTCCATCTTTATCTCTTGCATGAGTTCCTATCAAGCAACCATAACTTTCTTCATATCCCATTATGCAATTATAGCTATTATCTTTTTCAAATTGTCTAATTCTTGCTGCTATATTTTTAAAACCTGTTAATGCTAGAAATAATTTTACTCCATAATAATCACATATTCTGTCTGCCATATTAGAAGATACTATTGTTTTTATTAATGCAGGATTTTTTGGCAATATTCCTTTTTTCTTTTTTTGTGAAATTAAATACTCTGCAATAGTTAATCCTATCATGTTTCCATTAAATGCTATATATTCTCCTGTTTCATTGTTTTTTACATGTAGTCCTATTCTATCTGCATCTGGGTCATTTGCCAAAACTATGTCACTATCAACTTCTTTTGCTAATTTTAATGCATATTCAAATGCTTTTGGATCTTCTGGGTTTGGATAACTTACAGTTGGGAAGTTTCCATCTGGTTCTTCTTGTTCCTTAACACTATATACATTTTTATACCCTAATTTTTCAAATAGTTTTTTTACTATTTTTCCACCTGTGCCATGTAATGGTGTATAAACTATTTTTAATTTTTTTGCAGCTTTTGTTATTTCTTCTGGATTTAATGTGTTTTTCATTATTTCTTCTAAATATATATCATCAAATTCAGAATTTATTACATTATATAATCCTTTGGCTATGGCTTCTTCCTTTGATATTGTTTTTATTTTTGAAAAATCTGAAATTGCATTTACTTCTGTAATTATTTGGCTATCTATCGGGTCAGTTATTTGTGCACCATCTTCCCAATATACTTTATAACCGTTATATTTTGGTGGATTATGACTTGCTGTTACTACAATTCCTGATATACAACCTAATTTTCTTACGGCAAATGATAATTCAGGTGTTGGTCTTAATGATTCAAATATATATGTTTTTATTCCATTTGCATTTAAAATCAAGGCTGCTAGCTCACTAAATTGGCTAGACATATGTCTTGAATCATATGCTATTGCAACTCCTCTTGCTTCTGCCTTGTTTTTTACTATATAATTTGCTAATCCTTGTGTTGCTTTTCCTACTGTATATTTATTCATTCTATTTGTTCCGGCTCCAACTATGCCTCTTAATCCGGCTGTTCCAAATTCTAAATCTTTGTAAAAACTATCTTTTTTCTCTTCTTCGTTTTCTTTCATTTTTTCTAATTCATTTTTTGTTTCTGTGTCAAACACAGGATTATTATACCATTCTTCGTATTTTTTTTGATATTGTTCCATATTTAATCTCCTTAAAATATATTTTTTATTTATAATATTCTTCATAAAGTTTTCTTGCTGTTTCTGGGCTATCTGTTCCTTCTTTATTTTTTACGGGTGCAAATTCTTCTTTTCTTTTTCCTCTTAATATTTGCATATTATCTAATTTCTCAAAAGCATCAAATATAAATGTTTCAAATTTATAACAGTTTGGCTCTTCTGGCTTTACTATTTTTCCATTTTCATCCATATATGTTGCCTTTTTGAAGGCAGTATGATAAGGTAATTTATTTGTTCCTATTTTTTCTATTGCTTTTATATTAAATAAATTACAATTAATATGTGATTCACCGTATAATAATTCGCCTTTACTATCTCTCATCTCAGACAATTCTTTTGTTATTTCCGTATATTCTATAACACTTGGTCTGCCATTTCTATTGCAAAAAACGCCTACTTTTTCTTCTGGGTTTGCTTTTACTATTGATTTGCCAACTGCCATAACATTTTTATCTACTGCTATCCCAATCATTAATTCATCTGTCATTTGTACTAATGGATTATCAACTGGTCCAATAAATATCCATTCTATTTTCTTTTTCTTTATATTCTCTATTATTCCACTTTTAAACATAGACTCAAATACGCCACCATGACCATTTGCTGCTTGTTTTATAAGTCCATCTTCTGTTAAAATAACTTTTCCCTTTTTATCTATCATTGGTATTTCATCTTGTATGAAAAATTTTATTGCTTCTTTTGGATAATTAAAATAATTATTTTTTTCAAAAAATTTAGTTGTTTCTAAATTATTTTCTTTGCTTGTCATTAAATACCATGGGATTGTAACATTATATTTTTCTTTAATTTTTTTTAATTTATCACAAAAGATTTCAAATAAAGATTTATCTGGGGTAGTACCTAGCATGAATGTTCCCTTTGGTCCATTGTGCCCTAATCTAGTTCCCTGACCTCCTGCCATTGTAATAACTGCGTATTTATTATTTTTTATAACATCTTTTCCTTTTTCCATATATTTTTCTAACTCTTCATTAGTCAATTTTGACTTATCTATATATGTAATAGGAGTAATTTCATCTTTAGAATCTTTTATATCATTTATATGACTATATAATTTGCTTAATTGTTTAAAATCCGTTTCTAAAATTTGATTAATTAAAATTTTCTTTTTTTCTTCATTTAAATTATCATAAAATTTAAGCAAATGCTCTTGATTATATTTTTTTACAATTTCTTGTGCTTGACTAAAATTATTCAAAAAAAATCCCTCCTTTTGATATGTTTTAATATATATCAAAATGGGGGATTAGTCAATAGAATTCTAATATTATATTTTTATTCTATCTTCTGATTTTTTATAGCCTTCAAAAAGGTCTTCTATTCTATGTTCTCCAGATGTATTAAATATCATTTCATGATTATCTAATATCTCTTTTATGTTCTCGTTGAATGTCCCGCACCTCATAAAAATCAATTATTTTTATTTTGTCTTTTTCCATTTTTTTGTCATTCTTTTTCATGTATTTTTCTATACAATCATTTACTATATTTATATATTCTTCATTACCATTTACTATTATTACATTTTTACCGTTTTTATTTAATTTAGCTTTTAATATTTTCTCAATATTCAAATATTTTATAGTATTAGTATTTTTCCAATCAATATTTAAAAGTTTCTTTTTTCTTTCTTCTGATATTGTTAATCTTGATAAAACTAGTTCTATATTTGTAGTAAAATTATTTTCAAAAAATGTTACGATTTCTGTTTGCTCTTCCATTTGCCTATTTACAAATGGTAAAATCATTGTGGCGAAATGCATGTTGCTAACATAAAAACTACACACCTTTTGTGTACTACTTGTTTCTCTCATACTAGTTCCTCCCTAAGTTTTTCTACTGGTAAATTTTACCATTTATTTTATTGAATGTCAACAAAAATCGTGCGTCTTATTTCGACAAAGTCTACGGAAATTTAGTATACAACACATTTATATCTATTTTTTTCTGTATAAATTTATTTAATATAACTTTATTTTTTTTGTATAAAATCTTATTTATTTCTATTATGTTTATGTATATATTTTTAAATATGGTTAATAATTTATTTAAAGAGATTATTTGACAAATTTTAATTGTATAGGAAAAAACACATTATTTTTCCGTGTATAACTGGAGGTTTATTATGAAGTTTATTATAAAATTTAAACGTTTTTTGATCTTAATGTTACTATTAATATTATATATTTCTGTTTGTGCTGTCTCTTATACAAATGCTGTATGTACTAATATTGCTGATAGTGTATTCAGATTACATGTTGTTGCCAATAGTGATTCTGATGAAGATCAAAATTTGAAATATATTGTTAGAGATAGTGTTATAAATTATATTAATAAAATAAGTAAAGACTCTACATCTAAATCTGAAGTTATTCAAAATGCTAAAAATAATTTGGAAGAAATTAAGTCTATTGCTGAGCAAACAATTAAGGATTTAGGATATACTTATACCGTAAATGTGAATATTGGAAATTTTGCTTTTCCTAGCAAACAATATGGAGATATAACTTTACCTCCTGGGTACTATGATGCTTTAAAAATAGAAATTGGTGAAGCTAAACGGTCAAAATTGGTGGTGCGTAATGTTTCCTCCCCTTTGCTTCGTAGATGTAAGGTCTGGGATAGTACCTGATGAATCAAAAGAAATAATGAAGGATAATCTATCAAGCGAAGAATATGATTTAATATCTGGTAATGGTACAGATGTAGAAATAAAATTTAAAATTGTAGAAGTATTGCAAAATTTTACTATAAGTGGTATATTTATGTAAGATTATAGAGTGATTATTCACTCTATTTTCTATGTATATGATTTAAACTACCTTATACCTTGACTTGAAAGGATTGAGATTATTATGGAAAAATTAGTTATACACGGCGGTACAAGTTTGAAAGGTGAAGTATCTATCGTTGGAGCAAAAAATTCTGCAATTGCTATACTTCCGGCAACATTATTATGCAAAGGTATTTGCACTCTTCATAATGTTCCAAATATTATAGATGTTAAATTATCTTGCCAAATTTTAGAAGCACTAGGTTCTAAAATAACTTGGCTAAGTTCTAACAGTATAATTATTGATAATAGAAATATTACTTGTACACATGCACCTCTTGATTTGACACGAAAGTTTAGAGCTTCATATTATCTTATTGGTGCGATGCTTAGTAGATGCAAAGAAATTGAAGTTGGACTACCTGGTGGCTGTAATTTAGGTGCTCGTCCTATTGACCAACATATTAAAGGATTTGAGGCATTAGGTGCAGTTTCTAATTTATCTCAAGGTAAAATTAATGTTAGGGCTGATAAGCTTGTTGGAACTAGTATATATATGGATGTAGTTTCTGTTGGTGCTACTATAAATGTGCTATTATCAAGTGTTTTTGCCGAAGGTACTACTACTATTGATAATGCTGCTAAAGAGCCTCATATCGTTGATGTTGCTAATTTTTTAAATTCTCTTGGTGCAGATATTCGTGGTGCTGGTACAGATTTAATTAAAATAAATGGAGTAAAAAATTTAAAAGAAAACATTACATATTCAATTGTTCCTGACCAAATTGAAGCAGGTACTTATATGTTAGCAGCTATAGCAACTAAAGGTGATTTGATAATAAAAAATTGTATTCCTGAACATTTGGATTCTGTAACATCAAAAATACTTGAAATTGGTGGTAATGTAGAATATTTAGGTGATTCAATCCATGTTTGGTCTAATAGCAGGCCTAACAAAACTGTAATAAAAACTCTTCCACATCCAGGTTTTCCTACGGATTTACAACCTCAAATGGGTGTTATTTTATCTATTGCAAATGGAACTAGTATTATAACTGAATCTATTTGGGATTCTCGTTTCCAATATACTGCTGAACTTAATAAAATGGGAGCACATATAACAGCACAAGGGAAATCAGCATTTTTTGAAGGTGTTGAAAGCTTATACGGTGCACCTGTTTATGCAACAGATTTAAGAGCTGGTGCAGCATTAGTTATTGCAGGAATTGTTGCAAAAGGTACTACGGAAGTTTTTAATGTAAAACATATAGATAGAGGCTATGAAAGTATTGAGAACAAATTTTCTAGTATAGGTGCCAAAATAAAAAGAGTTACAGAAGGGGAATAATTATATGTTAAAATGTTGTAGCTTATATAGTGGAAGTACAGGTAATAGTTTCTTTTTCCAAACAGAAGATACTAAACTATTAATAGATGCTGGTGTTAGTTGCAAAAAGATAGAATCTGCACTTGATTCTTTGAATATTTCTCCCAATGATATTGATGCAGTCCTAATAACTCATGAGCATATTGACCACACCAGAAGCATAGGAGTTTTATCAGCGAAATATAAAATTCCTATATATGCTAATTCTGAAACATGGAATTCTTTATTAAAAACAAATAGTAAATTATCAAATAGTAATATAAATTTTTTCAATAATGATAAATCATTTGAACTTAACGATTTAAAAATAATACCCTTTTCAACTCCACATGATGCAGCTAATCCTTGCGGTTTCAATATTTTCAAGGATAATAAAAAGGTGAGTATCGCAACAGATTTAGGTCATATTTCTTCCGACATCATTAAATGTTTAGAAAATAGTTCTTTCTTAATGCTTGAAGCAAATTATGATTCAGATGTTTTAAAATATTCATCTTATCCTTATTTACTAAAAAAACGAATTAGTGGTCCTAATGGTCATTTAGAAAACTGTATAACTGGAAAAACAATTGCTCATCTGATAAATAGTGGTTTACAAAAAGCCTTATTAATACATCTAAGCAAAGAAAATAATTTTCCAGAGCTTGCATATCAAACTGTTATTGAAGAACTAAAAAAGCAAAACTACAGTAAAAATGATATTTTTTTTAATGTTGCCCCTAGAGATATTCCAAGTAATTTATTTCAAGTTTCTTAAAAGTAAGAGCCATCTTAGAGAAAAAAAGTATGGCGACTAAGATAGCTCTTAAATTGAAATAAAATATTATGTAGATATAAAATAAAGGGAGAATATAATTATTTGTAAAAAATAGCTTGTTTTTAGGACTACTGCAATTTAGTTGATAAGCTATTTTTTACAATATTAATAACTTATTTAATATAAATGCTTTTATTTTTAGGGTATTTTTGTTTACATTTTATTTTGAAATTTTTTCTAGAATCTTTTTTGATAAAAATCTAATTATAATTCTTCTGATAATAAAAAATACAGAAATAAATAATAAGAATTTAATAAACATTTGGCTCGTCTTTCTAAAAAATATTTTACGCTAATATAATACTACATTTTTACATAAAAGTCAACAATTTTTTTACGACATAAATCGACAAATTCCTACAGAAATCAACATTCCAACAATGTCCCCAATTAAAGCTGCAACTAAAATTCCTCTTGTTTTCTTTATTTTAACTACACTTGAATATATTGCTATTGTATATAATGTAGTTTCCGTAGATCCCATGATAGTTGATACTATCATACCTATTTTACTATCTACTCCATACTGTTCCATAATATCTGTTCCAATTGCAATAGAAGCACTGCCGTGAAATAGGTCTTAAAAAAGCAAGTGGCATTATTTCTCTTGGTATTCCTAAAAAATCAATTACTGGCGATATAGCATTTATTAAGAAATCAATTACTCCTGAACTTCTGAGTGCACCTATAGCTACAAAAAGTCCTATTAATGTAGGGAAAAGTCCTACTACAATCTCTAACCCTTCTTTTGCTCCCTCTAAAAATACATCAAATATTTTTATTTTTTCTCTCATTCCATACATCACAATTATTGTTATTAAAATTGGAATTATAGAATTAGATAAATAATTAATATAATTCATATTTTACCATCTCTTTATTAAAATTTTTACAGCTAATATTGCTGAAACTGCAGCACAAATAGTTGCAATCCAAACCGGAAATAGTATAGCTGTAGGATTTGTAGAACCAAGAGAATTTCTTATCGCAATCACCGTTGTAGGGATAATTTGTATAGAAGCAGTATTTAACACAATAAATATTGCCATTTCGTTACTTAATTTCTTTTTATCATTATTTCTCTTTTGTAACGATTGCATTGCTTTCAATCCTATAGGGGTAGCAGCATTTCCGAAGCCCCATAACATTTGCAACCATATTCATAGATATTTGTGTATATGCTTCTTCATTCTCATTTATTTTTGGAAATAAAAATTTAAGAACAGGTCTTAACATCTTTTTTAGTTTTGATACTATACTTGTTTTTTCAGCAATTTTCATTATTCCATTCCATAAACAAATTGTTCCTAATAATTTAATACATAAATTTACTGCACTTTCTGTTGATTCAAATATAGATGTATTTGTTTCAGCTATATTTCCAAAACAAACACCATATACAAAAGAAATTATCAAAAATACTGGCCATATAAAATTTAACATATTATTTCCTTCCCTATGTTATTGATATATTTGATTTTATTCTGTTTAATAAATTTCATTACCAAAAAAAGGAAATTTTTTTCTTTTTTATTGACTTGTTTTTGTTTTTATAGTATCATAATGATAGTTTAATTTTGTCGAAAAATGTAAAATAAGGAGGATTTATATGAAATCAACTGGAGTAATAAGAAGAGTAGATGAATTAGGAAGAGTTGTTATACCTATTGAACTAAGAACACAATTTGGTATTTCAGAAAAAGACCCTATGGAAATATATGTAGAAGGTTCTTCTATAATTTTAAAAAAATATGAACCTAATTGTATTTTTTGTGGTAGCTCAAAAAAATTAACTGAATTTGAAGGTAAACCTGTTTGTAAAAAATGTGCAACTAATATATTTAAAATTAGTGAAGAATAAAAATAGAAAAATTATAAAAAATCCTTCGTTTCTCAAAAAAAAATAAATAAAAAAATAAATAAAAAAATAAATATTAATATTTATTTTTTTATTATTTTTTTTATTATTTTTTTTATTATTTTTTTTATTATTTTTTTTATTATTTTTTTTATTATTTTTTTTATTATTTTTT
>CALXWL010000017.1 GCA_944392385.1 uncultured Clostridia bacterium
AAAAAATATTGCATAATTAATTATGTTCTAAAGCGAAAATTCGTTTAGGAACATATTTTATTTTTAGGATGTGATTTTTATGTCAAAAGCTCAAGTAGTTTTAGGCACATTTTATGGAGATGAAGGGAAAGGTAAAATTATTGATTACCTTGCAAAAGATGCAGATATTGCAGTTAGGTGTACTGGTGGAAGCAACGCTGGACATTCTATTGAAGTTGATGGAAAGAAATTTGCTTTTCATTTAATTCCTTCTGGTATTTTTAATAAAGGAACTTTAGCAATTATTGGAAATGGAGTTGTTGTTGACCCAAAGGTTTTAATTGATGAAATGAATGAGTTAGAAGCAAATGGTGTTTCTACTGAAAATTTATATATCAGTGAAAAAGCTCATATAGTTTTCCCTTATCATGTTGAGATGGATAAACTTTTAGAAAAAAACCGTGGGGATTCTAAAATAGGCACAACCGCAAGGGGAATTGGTCCTGCTTATTGTGATAAATTCGAAAGATGCGGAATTAGAGCTGAGGATTTATTTAGTGATAATTTTGAGGAACTTTTGACTATTAATATAAATAATAAAAATAAGATTTTTGAGCTATATGGACAACCAAAGGTTGATTTAAAGAAAACTTTAGAAGATTATAAAAAATATGCAGAAATTTTAAAACCTCATGTTACAGATACAATTACTTTATTACACAAGGCATTAGAAAGTGATAAGAAAATTTTATGCGAAGGTGCTCAGGCTTCATTGCTTGATATTGATTTTGGCAGCTATCCTTTTGTTACTTCTTCAAACCCTTCTATTGGTGGTTTCTGCACTGGTAGCGGTATAGGTGCAAAAGATATTGGAGAAGTTTACGGGGTTCTTAAGGCTTATTCTTCTCGTGTTGGTAGTGGTCCTTATGTTACAGAACAAAATAACGAAATTGGGGATAAAATAAGAGAATTAGGACATGAATATGGTGTAACTACAAAACGTCCTAGAAGATGTGGATGGCTTGATTTAGTTGCTTTAAAATATGTTATTAGATTAAATGGTATTACAGCTTTAGCAATTAATCATGTTGATACCATTGGAAAATTAGATAAATTTAAACTTTGTGTAGCTTATAGCCACAATGGAGCAATTACAACCGATTTTTCAACCAATGTAAACTTTTTAAATAATTGCACTGCTGTTTATGAAGAATTTGATGGTAATTTTGGTGATATCAGTAAATGCAAATCAAGAGCTGAATTGCCTGAAAATGCTAAAAAATATTTAGCTAGAATTGAGGAATTAGTTGGAGTTCCAATTAAATTTATTGGAACAGGTGCTGGAAGAGAAGCTATGATTGTTGAATAAAATAGTTTTACACAAGCGGGTTTTATACCCGCTTTATTATATTTAATTTTGTTACCATTCAGCATACAATTTGAATTAAGTAGCACAAAGTAGCCAAAAGCAGGAATTATATATTTATTTTGGAAGGGAAAGTCAACGAGTCACCTACCACTAGGGAAGTGACCAAGTGACCCTACATGGTGACCCGCGCGATTTGACTTTTACTGGAAAAATAAATATATAATTTCTGCTTTTGGCGGACTATATATTTCTAACCCTGAATGGTAACTAATTTTAGTTTTTTTACAGTATAATTCATTGACTAATCTAACGTTTTGGGTATATAATATGAGAAGTTTTAAGCTATAAACTATAAATTTATTTTTAAGAGAGGTTGATTTTTATATGCAAAAGAATTATGAATTTAACAAAGTTACAAAATTTAATTCTATTAATGAAATGTTAGATATTGCAATAAATGAAGCCGGCGATAAAATCGCTTTTAAGTACAAAGAAAATGATGAAATAAAAGAAATCACATACAAACAATTTCAAAATGAGACTATTTATTTAGGAACTGCTTTACATTCTTTAGGAATTACTAATACCCATATTGCTGTTATAGGTGAAAATAGTTATAATTGGATTACTGTTTATTTAACTGTTTTAAAAAGCAATTCTGTTATTGTCCCAGTTGATAAAGAGCTTCCTTGCTCAGATATTATTAATGTTTTAAACCATAGTGATAGCCAAGTTTTATTCTATTCTAAGAAATTTGATAAATATATTGATGAATTTTCTAAAAATTTACCTAATATAAAATATTTCATTGGTTTTGATAATAAAGAAGATAATGGAAAAATTTTATCTTATCAAAAACTACTAGAAAAAGGTAAAAAACTATTTGAAAATGGAGATACTTCTTACTCTTCAATAGAAAAAACTGATACAAATAAATTAAAAATGCTTGTTTACACATCTGGTACAACAGGAATGTCTAAAGGTGTTATGCTTTCTGAGCATAATTTAGTAAGTAGTGTATACTACGGATTACAAGTTTCTACAGTTTATACTACTTGTCTTTCCGTACTTCCATATCACCACACTTATGAAGCTGTTTCAGGAATTTTAGTTGCACTTCATCATCACGCAACAATTTGCATAAACGATAATTTAAAGTCTGTTTTAAAAAATTTACAATTATATAAACCTGATTATATTTATTTAGTTCCAGCTTTTGTAGAAATTTTTTATAAAAAAATTTGGGCTAATGCTAAAGAAAGTGGAAAAGATAAGGCTTTACGTATTATGATAAAAATAAGTAATGCCTTAAGAAAAGTAGGTATAGATTTAAGGAAAAAACTATTCAAATCTGTTCATGAAGCTTTTGGTGGAAATTTAATAAAAATTGTATGTGGTGGTGCCCCTATCAGACCTGAGCTTGGCAAATTTTTTAATGACATTGGTCTAAATTTAATAAATGGTTATGGTATTACAGAATGTTCCCCTCTAGTTAGTGCTAATAGAGATTATTTCAATGATTGTTCTACAGTTGGCGTAGTGCTTCCTTGCTGTGATATTAAATTTGAAAACATTACACCTGAAGGTGATGGAGAAATTTGTGTTAAAGGCGATATTGTAATGCTTGGATATTATAAAAATCCCGAACTTACAAAAGAAGTACTAGTTGATGGTTGGTTTAAAACTGGTGATTATGGAAGATTTAACGAGCATAGACAATTAATCATAAATGGTAGAAAGAAAAATCTAGTTGTTCTTGAAAACGGTAAAAATGTTTTCCCAGAGGAAATAGAAAACTATATAATGGGAATTCCTTATATTCAAGAAGTTGTTGTTTCAGGTATAAAAAATGAAAGTGGAGCTGAAACAGGCCTTCGTGCAGAAGTATTCTTAAATTCTGATAAATTAAAAGAATTAAATATAACAGATCCTAAATCAAATTTAAAGAAAGATATTGCAGAAGTATGTAAAAACCTACCTACTTACAAGCACATTGGAGAAATTATAATTAGAGACAAAGAATTTGAAAAAACAACCACAAATAAAATTAAGAGATAAATCAAAATACAATTTTTAAATAGCCCAATACAGATACCCCTGCATTGGGCTATTTTCTACAATTATAAAAATCATATCTAAACAATAAAATTTTCATACTACTTCTTCTAATTCAACTGCTTGTTCTATATCTAAATAATATTTCTTACTTGCAAATTTTTTCTTTCTATCAAAACTTTCGTAATATGTATCTTCTGCAAATTCAAATCCTACTTTTCTCATAACTGCACCTGAAGCTGGATTTTCTACTGCATGCATGCACATAAATTTGCTTATACCCACTTCATTTATTAAAAAATCCATAACAGCTCTTAACGCTTCTGTAGTATAGCCATTATTCCAATACTTCTTTGATATTCCATACCCCACTTCATATCTTCCATTTTCATCTTCTCTATAAAATGCTCCTATAGAACCTATTAATTTCCCTGTTTTTTTCATTTGAATTCCCCAAGTATAATAATCTTTTCTTCTTGCATTTTTTTCTTCTTCCGCTAACCATAGCATAGTATCTTCTATACTTTTATGTTCATTCCATCTCATAAATTTTGCAACATCTGGGTCACTCGCCCAATTTTTATAAACTTCCCTAGCATCTTCTATTTTTAACTTTCGTAATATTAATCTTTCCGTTTCTAACCTTATACTACCTTTGTGTTCCATATGTATCTCTCCTTAATGTATATATGTTTGTTTTCTAGAATAACACATTTTTTACTTTTTGTCAACAGTTTTTTGCATTTTTCTTGGAAAATTAGTTACCAATCGTATAACTAGTACAAAGTAGCTAAAAACATCCACAATCTATCCACAAAAGTGGATAAAATGTGGACATTTTTAATATTACTTCTTAAATTTACTTTTTATACTATTTAATTTATCATATACTCCTTTAGTAAAATTAAATATCGCATTTATAAATGGATTATACACTATATACATTTCATCTATAAATTCCATAAACACAGGATTAAATCCTTTTTTGAATTTATACACACCATATTGAGGGTCATTTTCACTTTTAAAACCTGAAACTCCCCTAAAATCATACCAATCACATTTATTTTCTAGAGCCCATTTAATCATTTCCCATTGTAACAAGTAATTTGGCATAAGATTTCTATGTTTATTTGAACTTCCACCATATAAATACCATACTTTATTACCATATAAAATTGGTAATACTGCTGCTATTGGCTCATTTTCATATTCTGCTATAATTAATCTTACATGTTCTGGTCCCATTGAATCATATATCTTTTGGAAATATGATAGTGGTCTTATAAAGAAGTCATCTCTTGAGCCTGTTGTTTTCATTATGTCATAAAATATTTTTAAATCATCTCTTGTTCCTACCCTTGTTGTTACACCCTTTTTTGTTGCTAATCTTATGTTATATCTTGTTTTTGATTCAAAAGACTTTAACAATTCTTCCTCTGTTTTATTTTTTACATCTAATCTAAACACATATTTAGGCTGTATTACTTGATTTATATCTTTTATGTTCTTTTTTGTTTTATACCCCAACTCTTTTATTATATTTTTAAACTCTTCATCACTTTGCAAAACATCTGGGTCAAGTCGAAATATAAATGCTTTATATTTTTTTGCAATTTCTGTAGATTTTTCTGTAAGTTTTTTTAGAGTTTCTTTATCATGCACATCACACACAAACCCTCTTGGTGCATACATTATATATCTGCCAAATATAGGAGTTTTCCTTAGCAAAATACTCATAGTACCTTTTATGTTACCATTCTCATCTTTCACTATTATAAACTCATTTTTCCACTCTGTTTTCACTTTTGCCCATTCTGGTGATTGCATGAAGTTTGTCTTTGGGTTATTTTGTAAAAAATTTTTCAATTCTTCTTTTTCTGAATTCATTTTTTATCCTTTCTCGTTAATTTTATAAGCCTTTTATTTGTACTTTTATATTTTCGTCGTTTATTTCTATTTCTTTTTCTATATCTGGGTTTTCTATTTTTGTTTGCACAAATTTTTCTGTTAATGTATCTGCTATTATTTTATCTAAATATGTTTCTAGAACTTTTTTCATCAAATTACCTTCTGTTTGTAAACTTAAGGTTATTCGTTGTTCTACTTTTAGTCCTGCTTCTTTTCTTAATACTTGCAAAGTTCTAACAAGATCTCTATACATTCCTTCTACTATTAACTCTTCTGTTAATATTGTATCTAGTGCTATTGTATATCCGCTATCCTTTATTACTACGATGTGAGCTTTTGGTCTCATAGCCTTTATAAATACATCTTTTGGAAGTTTTCCATATTCTGATATTTCTATTTCAGCTATTTTTTCATCATTAAACTTTGCTACTAATTCTTGCATTTCTATTTCACTTAATTTTTCTATTTTTTCTTTAAAGTTTTGGATTTTTTCTTTTAATAATTTTCCTGCTACTTTAAAGTTTACCATTAGATATTCATCATTTAATATTGATTCGTCTTTTATTAATTCTATTTTCTTAATATTTAGTTCCTCTTTTATTATGTTTTCAAAATCTTTTAAAGATTGTTCAATATTTTTTTGGCTAGTTACATACATTGTATTTAATGGTTGCCTTACTTTTAATTGTTTTTCATTTCTAAGCATTAATCCTAAAGCTATTATCTTTCTTATTTCTTCTACTTCATTTAATATATCCTCATCTTCATATTCTGCAACTGTTGTTGGATAATCACTTAAATGCACTGATTTAGCTTCGTCTGGTTCAAAACTTCTAACCATGTTTTGCCAAATTTCTTCTGTCATAAATGGTATTATTGGAGCCATAATTTGTGTCATTTTCTTTATAGCTGTGTATAATAAATAATATACTTGTAATTTATCGCTATCTTCCCCAATTTTCCAGAATCTTTTTCTGTTTACTCTTACATAGAAGTTTGAAATATCATCTACTAAGATTTCAAATTCTTTAACAAGGTTTTGAACTTGGTAGTTATCCATTTCTTTCCTTGCAGCTGCTATAAATTTATTCAACCTTGCAAGTAACCATTTATCAGATTTTTCTAGCTTAGACATATCAAGTTTATAATCTTTTAAATTTGGCATATCTATTATTGCATATGTATTGAAGAATACATATATATTCCAGAAATTTAATAGTTTTCTTCTTGATTCATCGCCTAGATTAAATCCAAATCTAACATCATTATTTACTTGTGCACCAGCATATAAATATCTTATTGGATCTGCTCCTATTTCTTCTGCTGCCTCATCAAATTTTATCATATATCCAGATTTTGAGAATTTTCCGCCATCTTCTTTTACAACTGCACTATATGTTAAAACTGATTCATATGGTGCTCTATCTTCTAATACAACTGACATAAATAGAAGAGAATAGAACCATAATCTTATCTGCTCTTTCATTTCTGTTACCCATTCTGCTGGGAAATATTGTTTCCAATATTCTTTATCTGTAAAATATTTTAATGTTGAAAATGCAACTATACCTGCATCTAGCCAACAATCTCCTACTTCTTTTATTCTTTTTACATGTTTTCCACAATGTGGGCATACTATTTCAATTTCATCTATCCAAGGTCTATGTAAATCTGGCAATTCATCTACTTTTTTAGGGTCTACTGCTAGTTTTTTTAATTCCTCCCTTGAGCCTACTACTGTTATTTTGCCACATTCTTCACAAGGATATATTGGAAGTGGTAAACCATAAAATCTTTTTCTAGAAATTGCCCAATTCCCCATATTTTTTAGCCAATCTTCCATTCTTTTACCTGCAAAATCTGGTGTCCATTTTACTGTTCTTGCTGCTTCAATTAATTTATCTCTTATTTTATCACTATTTATATGCCATTCACGAACTGCTTTAAAAACTACTTCGCTTTTACATCTCCAACAAACTGGATAGCTATGTTCATGTTCTTCTACTTTATATAATTTATTTCTTTTTTCTAATTCATCAAATACAAGAGCTGCTACCTCTTTTGTGTTATGACCTGTCATAAATCCAAATCCATCTATAATTACACCTTCATCATCAATTGGAATTACAACTGGTAACCCTTCTCTTTTACCTAGCTCATAATCTTCTGCACCACAGCCTGGAGCTATATGTACAACACCTGTTCCATCTTCACTTGAAACATCTTCCCATGCAACTACTCTATGGTCAATATCCTTTTGGGCTTCAAACTCTGGGAAACATGTTTCATATTTTAATCCTACTAGTTTTTCTCCCTTAAAACTATCTACTACTTCTACTTTGTCATCTCCTAGTATACTTAATGCATTTCTTCCCATAATTAGATATTTATCATCTGATTTTACTTTAACTTTTACATAATCGTTCTCGGGGTTAACTGCTAATGCTACGTTTGAAGACAAAGTCCAAGGTGTAGTTGTCCAAACTACTATTTTACTATCTGTACCAATAAGTGGTAATTTAAAATACACTGCTTTATGAACTAATTGTTTATATGAACCTGCCATTTCATGTTCTGATAAAGAAGTACCACATCTTGGGCACCAAGGCATAGGTCTAAATGATTGTTCAATCATACCTTTTTCATGGCATTTTTTTAAGAAATACCAAATAGCTGTTATATTTTCCTCTGTATTTGTATAATAAGAATTGTCCCAATCCATCCATTGACCTAATCTTTTTGATTGCTCAGTAATTACTTTTGAAAAATGATCCACTCTTGCTAAGCACTTCTTAGTAAACTTATCCAAGCCATATTTTTCTATATCCTTTTTATCATTAAACCCTAACTCTTTTTCAACCTCAACTTCAATCCAAAGGCCTTGTCCATCGAAACCATTTCTGTAATGTGATGTATAGCCATTCATACCTTTGTAACGTATGTATATATCTTTCAAAGTCCTTCCCCAAGCATGATGAATTCCCATTGGATTATTTGCAGTAATAGGTCCATCTAGAAATCTAAACTTTTTACCATTTTTATTTTTCTCCAAAAGTTCTTGAAAGCATTTCTCATCTTCCCAAAACTTCATAACATCATGTTCCATGCCTATAAAATTAAAATTTGGTTCTACTTTTTTCATATATACATACCCCTCTTCAATTAAACTGATACTGAATATCTTATCACATTCTTTACATAATAGCAATATTTTTTTGTGAAATTTTACACCAAATATAATATATTTTTTGAAAATCATTGTATGTAATCCCCTATTGTGATAAAATACCACCATAAGGAGGAAAATATTATGAGTGAAAATGTAAGATTTTATAAGTGTCCAATTTGTGGAAATATAATTGGTTTAATTAATGGAAATATGGAACATATTACTTGTTGTGGCAAGCCTATGGAGCTAATGAAGGCAAATACTACTGATGCAGCAGTTGAGAAACATGTTCCTGTATATGAGAAAATTGAAAATGAATTGGTTGTAAGAGTTGGTGAAGTTGCTCATCCAATGGAGGAAGACCATTATATTATGTGGATTGCACAAGTTACAGATAATAAAACTACTAGGGTGAGATTTTTCCCTGAGCAAGATGCTGAAACTATTTTTCCATATATACCTAATTCTACTATTTATGCATATTGTAATAAACATGGATTATGGAAAACTGATGTTAAATAGTATGTAGTGAGCATAAAAAGCTAGGATTTTTCCTAGCTTTTTTGTTTTAATCTGCAAATATTGCATCAAATTCTTCTCCATCTATTTTTTCTTTTTCTAGTAGTATATTTGCTACTGTGTGTAATTTATCGCTATGCATTGTTAGTATTTCTTTTGCTTTATTATATGCTTTATCTATTATTTTCTTTACTTCTTCATCTATTTTTGCTGATGTTTCTTCACTGTAGTTTCTTGTTTGTGTCCAGTCTCTTCCTAAGAAAACTTCTTCTTGACCTGAACCAAATGTTATTGTTCCTAGCGTATCGCTCATACCATATTTTGTTACCATGTCTCTTGCTATTTTTGATGCTCTTTCTATGTCATTACTTGCTCCTGTTGATATGTCGTCTAGCACTATGCTTTCTGCTACTCTTCCGCCTAATAGTCCTACAATGCTTTCTTCCATTTCTAATTTTGACATAAAGTTTTTATCTTCATCTGGTCTATACATTGTGTATCCACCAGCCATTCCTCTTGGTACTATTGATATTTGGTGTACCGTGTCTTGAGTTGGTAAATAATGGCTTACTACTGCGTGACCTGCTTCATGGAAGGCTACTAGTTTATTTTCTTTATCGCTTCTTACCCTGCTTCTTTTTTCTGGTCCCATTGTTACTTTTATCATTGCATCTTCTACTTCTTGCATATTTATTTCTGTTTTGTTTCTTCTTGCTGCTAAAAGTGATGCTTCATTCATTACATTTTCTAGGTCTGCTCCTGAAAATCCTGCTGTGTTTTTTGCTATTATTTTTAAGTCTACATCTTCGCCTAATTTCTTTTGTCTACTATGAACTTCTAGGATTTCTTCTCTTGCTTTTACATCTGGAGGTGATACTACTATTTGTCTATCAAACCTTCCTGGTCTTAATAATGCTTTATCTAATACGTCTGGTCTATTTGTTGCTGCAAGCACTATTACTCCTTCGTTTGCTGAAAATCCATCCATTTCTACTAGCAATTGGTTTAATGTTTGTTCTCTTTCGTCATGTCCTCCTCCTAAACCTGCTCCTCTTTGACGTCCTACTGCATCTATTTCATCTATAAATACTATACAAGGTGCATTTTTCTTGGCTTGATCAAATAAATCCCTTACTCTTGATGCACCTACACCAACAAACATTTCTACAAAGTCTGAACCACTTATTATGAAAAATGGTACTCCTGCTTCTCCTGCTACTGCTTTTGCCAAAAGTGTTTTTCCTGTTCCTGGGTGTCCTACTAATAATACTCCTTTTGGTATTCTTGCTCCCATGTCTGTAAATTTTTTTGGTGCTTTTAAAAATTCTACTATTTCTTGTAGCTCTTCTTTTTCTTCATCTACACCTGCAACATCTTTAAATGTTATTCTCCCCTTTTCTGTTCCTGCCACTACTCTTGCTCTACTTTTTCCAAATGTCATTGTTTTATTGCCTCCGCCTTGTGAACCGCTTGTTAACAAGAACCAGAATATAAAGAATACTATAATTATTGCAAATGGTGATAAAAGTCCAAGTATTGTTACCCAAATTGATTGAGATTTTTCTTCAAATGTAAAACTCTGATTTGATAAATCATCACTTATTTCTATCATAAAAGCATCTATACTAGGTATATTTACTTCTTTTTCAATGTCGTTATTTTTTAATTTTACATATGCTTTATTTCCATTGGCTTCTAGCTCAATAGTTTCTACTTCTCTATTATTTATAGCTCCTACTAATTCATCATATGACATTTTTGTTTCTGAATTTTCTACTATTGCTGATATCAATATTATGCAGATTATTCCTATTATTAGCCACATGAATATTGTTTTTAAATTACTTTTCATAAATCTACCTTCCTTTTCGCTTGTTTGTTCTATTAATATAACATACACTTAAATTAATTTCAATACCCTAGTTTTAAGTTTTTATGAAATATATTTTTCCTTTTTTTACATACACTTTTATTTCTTTAATTGGTATTAGATATTTATTTCCTATGTTATTATTGCATAGTTTTATAATATCATCTATATTTACTTTTTCTATTCCTTTTATAGTATGTAGTGTTTCATTTATAGTATATAGTATTATTCTTCTTTTTATTACTAATTCTAAATTATTAAATTTTTTTAAATCTAGTATTATTATATCATTTTTAGTTGTTGATATATTATCATATTCTTTTTTTGTTATTTTTTGCATATATTCATTTTCTTCTGCTGCAACATTTGATAATCTGTTTATTGTTTTTATTATATTTTGATTAAATTCTCTTTTTATATATGGAATAACTTCATTTCTTATTTTATTTCTATTATATATGTTTTCATTATTTGATTCATCATATTTTGGATTTAAATTATTTTTGTTGCAATATTTTTCTATTTCTATTCTATCTGTTTCAATTAGTGGTCTTATGTATTTATTGTCTCTAATAGGTTCTATCCCTTTTAAACCTGAAATTCCGCTTCCTCTTAAAATGTTTAGAATTACTGTTTCTGCTTTATCATTACTGTTATGTGCTGTTGCTATCTTATTAGAGTTTGTTTTTTTCAAAACTTCATCAAAGAAATCATATCTTACCTTTCTTCCTGTTTCTTCTGTTCCTTTTTTTTCTTCTTTTGCAAGTTTTATTATATCCACTTTTTTTATAAAACATTCTATTCCTAAATCATTACAAAATTTGCGAACATACTCTGTTTCACTATCAGCAACTTTGCGTATCATATGGTTTATATGTGCTACACATATTTCTATTTCCAATTCTTGTTTTAAGCTATTTAAAACATGTAGTAAACATATTGAATCTGGTCCTCCTGATACGCCTATAACAATTTTATCTTTTTTATTTATTAGATTATATGTTTTTATTGTTTTTAAAATTTCATCTTTTAGCATTGTTTCTCCTATTCTCTATATTTATCTAGGTTCGCAAATTTTGTATAGTTACCCATCCATAATAGCTCTACTGTTCCTGTTGAACCTGCTCTGTGTTTTGCTAAAATTACTTCTGCAATATTCTTTTTTTCTGAATCTGGATTATAATAATCATCTCTATATAAAAACATTACTATATCCGCATCTTGCTCTATTGCTCCAGATTCACGTAGGTCTGAAAGCATTGGTCTGTGGTCTTGTCTTGCTTCTGCTGCTCTAGATAGCTGTGATAATGCTATTACTGGAACATCTAGTTCTTTGGCTAGTATTTTTAATGATCTACTTATTTCAGAAATTTCTTGTTCTCTACTTGCATTTCTTTTTCCACTGCCTTGGATTAATTGTAAATAATCTATTACAATTAGTCCTATGTTTTTTTCTAGTTTTAGTTTTCTACATTTAGCTCTTATTTCTGCTATTGATATTCCTGGGGTATCATCTATGTATATTGGTGCTTCTGATAATGGTCCTAATGCTGTTGCAAGTTTTATCCAATCTTCTTCATCTATTTTTCCAGTTCTTATTTTATTACTATCAACCATAGCTTCACTACATAACATTCTGTTTACCAGTTGTGATTTTGACATTTCTAAGTTAAATATTATTACTGGCTTTTTTGCATTTATTGCAGCATTTGTTGCTATATTTAGTGCAAATGCTGATTTTCCCATTGCTGGTCTTGCAGCAACTAAGATTAAATCTGAATCATGTAGTCCTGCTGTTTTATAGTCTAAGTCTGCAAATCCGGTTGGAATTCCAGTTATTGGTTCTTTTTGGTTATATAATTTTTCTAGGTCTGCAAATGTTTCTATTAGAACATCTTTAATAGGTGTATATCCTTTTTGATTTTTCCCTTGCATAATGTCAAAAATCTTTTTTTCTGCTTGATCCATTATGTTATCTATTTCTTCTGTTTGCTCATAACCTAGGCTTTCTATTTCACCTGCTGTTTTTATTAACTGTCTTAATATGGATTTTTCTTGTACTATTTTTATGTATTTGTCAGCATTTGCAACTAATGGAACTTTATCTGGTAATAATGCTAGGTACTCTATTCCTCCAACTGCTTCAAATTTTTGCATTGATGTTAATTCATCTTTTACAGTAATAATATCTATTGGTTCAGCTTTGTTGTATAAGTTGCACATGGCTTCATATATGTATTTATTATCTTCTCTATAAAAATCTTCTGGTTTCAATACTTCTATGCTATCTATTACTGCATCTTGGTCTGTTAGCATACTCCCTAAAATTGCTTGCTCTGCCTCAGCATCATGTGGTGGTATTTTTCCTACATTCATTTCGTACTATTCTCCTATAATATTTAATGTTAATTTTCCATTAATTCCATCTCCAAATTTTATCTCTACTTGGAATTTTCCTAAGGTTTTTATTGCTTCTTTTAATACTATTTTCTTTTTATCTATTTCAATTTTATATTGTTTTTTTAATTCCTCTGAAATTTCTTTTGAGGTTATCCCTCCAAATATTTTTCCATTTTCTCCTGCTTTTGTTTTTATTTGTAGTTCTATTTTTTCTATTTGTTTAGCTATTTGTTTATTTAATTCTATTTCTGCTTGTTTTTTGTTTGCTTCAGATGTTTTTTTGGCTTGTAATTTTGCTAGATTATCCTTTGTAGCTTCTATTGCTAATTTTTTTGGAAATAAGTAGTTTCTTGCATATCCGTCATTTGCATTTATTATTTCTTCTTTTTTTCCAACGTTTTTGATATCTTGTAATAATATTACTTTCATATAAATCCGTCCTTTCATTTTATAAGCTTAGTATAATCTGTAACCAAAACCCCTTATTAGCAATGCTAACAAGGGTTTTATGTCTTTTATTATATAGGAAAAATCGACTTTTATCTTGACACTATATAAGATTTTTCCGTGTAGAACAAGAAAAGTAACATATAAAAAGACCCGCATTAGCAATGCTTATGTGGCTTTGCCACTTTTCTTATAATTCTTTTACATAGTCTTTTATGATCTCTTTGAATGTTAATTTTACTTTATCTGCTGTTTCATTTACTTCTTCATGTGATAACTTTCTATCTAATATTCCTGCTGCCATATTTGTAATACATGATATTGCTGATATTTTTATTCCACAATGGTTTGCAACAACAGCTTCTGGAACTGTTGACATTCCAACAGCATCTGCTCCTAATATTCTTAATGCTCTAATTTCTGCTGGGGTTTCAAATGTAGGTCCTTTCATATATGCATATACTCCCACATGTGCTACTCCTGTATGTTTTCTAATTATTTTTTCTAATTTTTCTATTCTTTCTTTATTGTATGTTTGGCTCATGTCTGGAAATCTTACTCCAAATTCATCATCATTTTTTCCTCTTAAAACTGATTCTGCAAAAAAGCTTAGGTGATCTTTTATTATCATAAAATCTCCTGGTTTGTAGTCTGTGTTTATTCCACCTGATGCATTTGTTAATATAAGTTCTTCTATACCTAGTAGTTTGAATACTCTAATTGGTAATGTTGCTTCTTTTAAATCATATCCTTCATAGTAATGAAATCTCCCATTCATTGCAATTATAGGTATATTTTCTAATGTTCCTATTATTAATTCTCCCGCATGACCTGCAACGGTTGATATTGGGAAATTTGGAATATCTTGATATTTAATTACTGTTTTATTTTGTATATCTTCACTTAAAACTCCTAATCCTGAACCTAATACAATTGCAATTTTAGGTTCAATATTTCCCATTCTTTCTTTAATATATTGTGCAGATTCTTTGTAATTCATAATAAATCCTCCATTCGATCAATAAAAATTTATAGTATAAAGAATATCATAAAAATGCTATTTTTGCAACACTAACTTTAATAAATATGGTAATGCTTCTTCAAAATTTACTCCATATTTAGTTCCATTTATATCTTCATATGTTAATCTTACACATTCTGTTGTGAATTTTGTTGCAATTTTTATAGCCTCTTCTAAGGTTTTTCCTTGTACTAAACTTCCAGATAATGAACTTGTAAATACATCTCCTGTTCCATGATAACTTGCATTATATTTAGTTTCAAAGTTGCTATAATATTTTTCTCCATCATATCCAATTGCTCCCATTTTATTTTCTTTTTCTACACCTGTTATTACAACATTTTTTGTTCCTAGTTTTTTTAATTCTTTTGCTAAATTTTCTATTTCTTCTATTGTGTAATTTTCCTTGTATTCTTTTCCTAAAAGTAATGCACTTTCTGTTAAATTAGGTTTTATATAATCTGCAATTTTACATACTTCTTTCATTTTTTCTAAAACAGAAGTAGTAATTCCAGCATACATTTTTCCATGGTCTGCCATTGCAGGGTCAAATACTATTATGTTGTTTTTGGTTTTAAATTCTTTTATAAAATATAAAACTAAATCTAATATTTCATTATTTCCAGTATATCCTATGTATATTAAATCAAACTCAAATTTTTCTTCTTTCCAATGTTTTATTATTTTATAACATTCATCTGATAAGTTTTTAAATGTAAAGTTCTTAAAGGCTGTATGTGTTGAAAGTATTGATGTTGGTAAAATTGTCGTTTCAGCTCCCATACATGAAATTATAGGAAGTGCAACTGTTTCAGAGCATTTTCCTATGCATGATATATCTTGTATTGATACTATTCTTTTCATTTTATTTTCCCCTTTTTGTTTTTCATATATTAATTTTTTATTGTTAAAAAGATGACTAAAAAAGTCATCTTTTAATTAGATACTGCCAATCTATCACCGTTTTCCCCATATTGAAAATCCTCCATGATGATTAACATTTGAGTGTATTTCAGAATCAACTAATATGAGTTTTCCTTTATCTTGATGATGATGCCACGTATACTTACTTGGTACTCTGCCTTTTCTAAAAAGCTCAATTTCCTTTTTATTAAACTTATCTGCAAGTTTTTTATTTTTTGAAATTTTTTCATACAATATTCTACTTGCATGATAGAAATGGATATCTCTTTCTTTTTTCCATAGTTTTCTGTCTAGGTTGACAGTTACTACTGCTTTAAACTTTGGAAATCCATCTTTATCAAAGCTAACTCCAGTCAATTTATGCTTTTTATTAACCATTGCAGGAATCCCTTTTTTTAAACGAATTCCATATTTTATTTTGTTCCAAATATGTGCTTCGAACTTTATGAATTTCTTTTTATTCTTAAACAGCTTATATCCCCCACTATTTTTATGGGTTACACTTACTATTACATAAAAAGCAAATTCTTTTGCAACAAATACTATAATTAATAATAGCATTTTCATCAAAATGTATTCGGTAAAATAACATATTAGTTGTTTTATCGAAAAATCGAACCTGTTATAATACATAAAAATTATCATTAAAATAATTTCTGTAGTATAACTTAACTTGTTTTTTCCTTTATAAATGAAAAACAGAGATGTTATTACTTGTAGCACTAATAGCAGCACTAATTGATGAGACCGAACTATCCATAATAATGACATTTTCATATTTTCCTTTTCTATTTAATTTTTTATTGGGATATTTTATCATATTTTGTATGGAAAGTAAATATAAGGTATAAATTGTACTGCTTAATCTATTGTTGTACTTGTTCTTCCTGTCCCTACTACATTCTCTTGAAGTGAACGCCATGTGTTACACCCTACTATTCCATCTGCTATAAGTCCTCTTGAACGTTGATAGCTTCTTACCGCTTCTTCTGTTCTAGCTCCAAATATGCCATCTAGTCCTCCTGTTCTATATCCTAATGTGTTTAAATCATCTTGTGCTATTAACACATATGTGCTGATGCTTCCCCTTCTTATTACAGGATATCCTCCTGTACTACATGCTGGTGTTCCGAAATCTTTTGTCAAAGTGAACCCATGTAGGTGTTAAACTTTGTGGTTCTACATATGTCCACACACCGAGAGTTGTTTGCGGTGTTCCATAACCTATTTCTTTGACTGTTACTTAATCTTTGGCCAACATCAAATGCTACTCCTGCATAGTGTTGTGATTGATTTCCATGTCCTCCTTCCCATGGTCTTTTAAACGCAAATCCTACCGGTATTGGTGCACTATATAGATATCTGGTTGAATTCCAACTTTGCATAGTTCTTTTTGTTGTCCATAAGGTATTACTATTACTTGAACCTCTAAATTCTCTTACTAACAGTGTTCTATTTGTATTATAAGGCATTGCCTCATTTTCATTTCTATAATATGTTTCCATTCGGTTTGTGTCATTATTAAATACTATTATCTTTGCCATAATATTCCTCCATAAAATATATTTGTTCTTTATATTTTATGAGAATATGTCGGATTATGTTCTTTGCACTTTATTTCATTAACTTATGCGATTCTTTATTATGTTCTTTATTCCACTCGATATGTTTAGCATTTATGTTTTTTGTGTATTTACTTTTTTAGGATATACTACTCTTCCAAATCTAAATTCATTTATTGCCTTTTGTAATTCCATAATTATTAATGGCAAAACTGATATCAGAATTACATATAACCATTGTGTTGAATTTAATGGAACACTTCCGAATATTTGTGATATAGTTGGATTTATAATTACTACCGTTTGTAATGCTAAACCTAGTACAACTGCTCCAATTAGGTACATATTATTAAATATTCCAACTTTGAATATAGAGCTTTCACTTTTTATGTTAAAACTATGTACTAATTCTAAGGTGCTTAGTGCAAAAAATGCCATTGTTCTACCAACTTCTAGTCCATATAAGTTATTACCTAAGCTGAATGCAAATAATGTTAATGTTCCTATCATTATACCTTCTATTAAAATCTTTCCCCACAGTCCTCCTGCAAATATGCTCTCATTTGCCTTTTTGGGTCTTCTATTCATGATATCTGCTTCCATAGGTTCTAATCCTAGGGCTATACCAGGTAATGAATCTGTAACTAAATTTGTCCACAATAGTTGAATTGCTATCAATGGTGCATCCCAGCCTAATATAAGTCCCATAAATATTGCTACTATTTCTCCAACATTTGTTGATATTGAAAAGTGTACTGCTTTTTTTATATTATCATATATATGTCTTCCTTCTTTTATTGCTTCTATTATTGTTACAAAATTATCATCTGTTAAAATCATATCTGATGCATTTTTTGCTACATCTGTTCCTGTTATTCCCATTGCAATTCCTATATCTGCACCTTTTAAAGCTGGTGCATCATTTACTCCATCACCTGTCATGGCTACTACATTTCCTTGTTTTTGAAATGCTTTTACTATTTTCACCTTATGTTCTGGTGAAACTCTTGCAAATACTGAGTATTTCATTATATTTTTTTCAAATTCTTTTTCTGGGATTCTATCTAATTCTTGACCTGTTATTGCTATATCACCTTGTCTTAATATTCCAAGCTGCTCTCCTATTGCTTTAGCTGTTAATATATGATCTCCTGTAATCATTACAGTTTTTATTCCAGCTTTTCTGCATTCTTGTATTGCTTCTTTTACGCCTTCTCTAGGGGGATCTATCATTCCTATTAATCCACAATATGTTAATCCATTTTCTAGTTTTACATCTATTTTGTTTGGTAAATATTCCATATCTTTATATGCAATTGCAATTACTCTTAAAGCTCTTTTGGCCATATTTTCATTTTGTCTTTCTATATTTATTATATCTGAGTCTGTTATACTATAAATACCTGTACTTTTATCATAATTAATACATCTTTTTATTAATACATCTGGTGCACCTTTTGTTATAATTCTATATTTGTTTCCCATTTTATGAATGGTTGTCATGAGTTTTCTTTCTGAATCAAATGGAATCTCATTTACTCTTTCCATTGTTTTATATAATTCTAATTTATTTTCACCTAAACTTAGTGCTGCTTCTACAATTGCTTTTTCAGTTGCTTCTCCATCTACTTCATTTTTATTATTTATAGTGCAATCTGTACACATACTTCCTAATTGTAAAATCTTATTTTTATTTGCTCCAATAATTTCTACAACTCTCATCTTATTTTGTGTAAGAGTTCCTGTTTTATCTGATGCAATTACGGTGCTGCTTCCCAGTGTCTCAACTGCTGGTAGTTTTCTTATAATACTATTCTTTTTTGCCATTCTTGTAATGCCTATTGATAGCATGATAGTTACAACTGCAGGTAATCCTTCTGGAATTGCAGCTACCGCTAGTCCTACAGACGTCATAAAAATTTCCATTGTAGGTATATTTCTTAGTAAACCAATAACAAATACTAGTGAGCAGATTATAAGAGCTGTTATACCTAATCTTTTTCCAACTTCTCCTAGTCTTTTTTGAAGCGGAGTTTCTGGTGATTCATCATTTATTATCATTTGGGCAATTTTACCAACTTTTGTATTCATTCCTGTTTCAGTAACAATTGCCTCTGCATGTCCGCTTACAGCAATAGTTGTAGCGAATACTAAGTTTTCCATATCTCCCAAAGCTACTCTATCTTTTAAAATTTTATTAGCATCTTTTTCAACTGGAAGCGTTTCGCCTGTAAGTGCTGATTCTTCAACTTTAAAGTTGTATGTACTTATAAGCCTTGCATCTGCTGGTATATAGCTTCCTGTTTCTATAATAACTAAATCTCCTGGTACAACTTCTTGACTAGGAATAGATTTTACCTCACCATTTCTCCTAACTTTTGCCTGTGGTGCAGCAAGCTTTTGAAGAGCCTCTATTGATTTTTCTGCTTTACTTTCTTGAACAACCCCCATTAGTGCATTTAAAATTACAATTCCTATAATAATTATCGAATCAATATAGTCATTACTATGTTGCATATATGCTATTCCAGCGGAAATTACTGCACTTGCTATAAGAATTATAATCATAAAATCATTAAATTGCTTTATAAATTTTACTAGTAAACTTGTCTTTTTACCTTCCTGCAATTTATTTATGCCATATTTAGTTCGTCGATTTTTTGCTTCTTCATCTGTTAATCCTCTTTCAATGTTTGTCTTAAGTTTTCTAGATACATCCTGTACATTCATTGTACACCACATAACATCCAACTCCTTTGTATTTAATATATTAAATTCTATGCTTGTACTTTTTAGTTTATTACTTTTAACTTTGAATATTAACTATAAATTTCACTTTTTGCCTTATTTTACTTTATTTTTTGCCAAATTTGTTATATAATTTTATGGAATTAATTTTAGAGGTGAGTTTATGGAATATAATCATAGTGAAATTGAAAAGAAATGGCAGAATTATTGGGATAAAAATCAGACTTTTAAAGCAATTAATGGTGATAAAAGGCCTCATTATTATATATTGGTTGAGTTCCCTTATCCTTCTGGGGCAGGTCTTCATGTTGGACATGTAAGAAGTTATACTGCTCAAGATGCTCTTGCTAGAATGAAGAGAATGCAAGGTTATAATGTTTTGTATCCTATGGGATGGGATGCTTTTGGTGCTCCTGCTGAACAATATGCTATAAAAAATCATATTCATCCTAAAGAAGCCGTAGTAGAAAATATTAAGACTTTTAAAGCTCAAATGAAAGATTTAGGATTTTCTTTTGATTGGTCTCGTGAATTTTCTACAACTGATCCAGATTATTATAAATGGACTCAATGGCAGTTTTTACAATTTTATAAACATGGCATGGCTTATAAAGATACTGTTCCTGTTAATTGGTGTCCTACTTGTAAATCTGTTTTATCTAATGAAGATGCTGCAGGTGGTGTTTGTGAAAGATGTGGTTCACAAGTTGTGCAAAAGGAAAAATCTCAATGGATGCTTAGAATGAGTAATTATGCAGAAGATTTATTGGATGGGCTTAATGATACTAATTTTGCAGATAGAGTAAAACTTGGTCAAATTAATTGGATTGGTAAATCAACTGGTGTTGAATTAGATGTTAAAATAGTTGGTGGCGGAAAGTTTTCGATTTTTACAACTTGTATTGAAACAATTTATGGTATTACTTTTTTCGTTATTGCTCCTGATGGTAAATTAATACAAGAATTAATGCCAAGAGTTAAAAATAAAGAAGAAGTAATGGCATATATAAATGAAACTGCAAAAAAATCTAGCATGGATAGAACTGAGCTAAATAAGGGAAAAACTGGTTGCCGTGTAGAAGGAATTATGGCAATAAATCCTGTTAATGGTAAGGAAGTTCCTGTGTTTTTAGGTGATTTTGTTCTTGGAGATTATGGAACTGGTGCTGTTATGGCTGTACCTAGCCATGACCAAAGGGATTTTGAATATGCTACAGAACATAATTTAGAGATGATTCAAGTTATAGATGGTAGGGATACTAATCATCAAGCCTTTGAGAAGCATGATTATTTAGGCAAAGGTTGTAAATTAATTAATTCTCAAGAGTTTACTGGACTTACAGTTGAAGAAGCAAAAGAAGCTATTACTGATAAATTAGTAAAACAAGGAATTGCAAGAAGAGTTAATAACTACAAAATGAGAGATTGGGTATTTTCTCGTCAAAGATTCTGGGGTGAACCAATTCCTATGATTTATTGTGAGAAATGTGGTTGGCAACCAATGAAAGAAGAAGATTTACCTTTACTTCTTCCAGATGTGGTTGAATATGAACCTACAGAAGATGGCGAAAGTCCTCTTGCAAATATTACTAATTGGGTTAATACAACTTGCCCTAATTGTGGTGGAAAAGCTAAAAGAGAAACTGATACGATGCCTAACTGGGCAGGTTCTAGCTGGTATTTTTTAAGATTTATGGATCCACATAATGATAAAGAATTTGCTTCTATGGAATCTATGAAATACTGGGAGAAAGTAGATTGGTATAATGGTGGAATGGAACATACTGCAAGACATTTATTATATGCTAGATTTTGGGTTCAATTTTTATATAATATCGGTTTAGTTCCTAAAAAAGAAATGATTTGGACCAGAGTTAGTCATGGTATGGTTCTAGGAAGCAATAATGAGAAAATGAGTAAATCTAAAGGAAATGTTATTAATCCAGATGATATTGTTAGAGATTACGGAGCAGATACCTTAAGACTTTATGAAATGTTTATGGGTGATTATACTCAAGATGCACCTTGGAATACAGATTCTTTAAAAGGTTGCAAACGTTTTATAGATAAAGTTATTCGTTTAAAAGATAAAATAGATGAAGGTGAAGGATATTCTAAAGATTTAGAATCTATTATTCACAAAACTATTAAGAAGGTTCAAAATGATTTAAGCTCAATGGCTTATAATACAGCTGTATCAGCCTTAATGATTTTAGCAAATAATTATGATGATGCAAAATCTATAACAAAAGATGAATATCATTTATTATTAACATTATTGAATCCTATAGCACCTCATATTACAGAAGAATTAAACGAAACTTTAGGATTTGAACCAATTTGTAACTCTCCTTGGCCAAAATATGATGAATCAAAAACTATAGATAGCCAAATAGAACTTCCTGTTCAAATAAATGGTAGATTAAAAGGAACTATAAAAGTTGCTTTAGATTCAGCTGAAGATTCTATAAAAGAAGTAGCTCATAAGGGACTTGCAGATTTATTAGAAGGAAAAACTATTGTTAAAGAAATTTATGTAAAAAATAAAATATTAAATATTGTTGTTAAATACTAAAAAATTCGGGGGTTCTCCCCCGAATTTTCTTAATTTTCTTCACCTTTTAATTTTTCTGCCATATCTGCTGCAATCAAGTTATCTATCATTTCATCTAAATCTCCATTTAAGAAATTATCCATTTGGAAAATGCTAAAACCTATTCTATGGTCTGTTATTCTACCCTGTGGATAGTTATATGTTCTTATTTTTTCGCTTCTATCACCTGTTCCTACTTGACTTTTTCTTTCATTGTGCAATTCTTCATCCCTTTTTTGCTTTTCTATCTCATATAATCTTGATTTTAATAACCTCATTGCATATTCTCTATTTTGCGTTTGAGATCTTTCTGTCTGGCATTCTGCAACAATTCCTGTTGGTTCATGTATTAATCTTACAGCTGATGAAGTTTTATTTACTTTTTGCCCTCCTGCACCTGATGCTCTAAACACTTCCATTCTTATATCTGCTGGATTTATATCTATTTCAACATCTTCTACCACTGGAAGTACTGCAACTGTTGCTGTTGATGTATGGATCCTTCCACTACTTTCCGTATCTGGCACTCTTTGTACTCTGTGAACTCCACTTTCGAACTTTAATCTACTATATACTCCTTTTCCTGTTACCATAAATGTAACTTCTTTATATCCACCCATTTCAGTTTCATTTTCATTTAAAATTTCTATTTTCCAATGTTTCATTTCTGCATACATCGTATACATTCTAAATAGAGTCCCTGCAAATAAAGCTGCCTCTTCTCCCCCTGCTCCTGCTCGTATTTCACATATTATATTTTTATCATCATCTGGGTCTTTTGGTATTAATAAAATCTTTAATTCTTCTTCTAACTGTGGGATTTTTTCTCTTAATTCATCCATTTCCATTTCTGCTAATTCTTTTAATTCCTTATCACTAGCCATTTGCTTTGCTTCTTCAAAATCCTGTTTTGCTTTTTTATACTCTCTATATTTAAAAACAATATCTTCTAGACTTGCATGTTCCTTCATATACTTTTGCCATTCTGCTGTTCTTGCTATAACTTCTGGGTCACTAATTTTTGCCGTTAACTCATCATATCTTTTTTCAACATCTTCTAATTTTTGTAACATAAATATCTCCTAACCTTTTTAAATATACTAAATTATTATATACTATTTTTACTAAATTTACAATATTTTTACCGAAATTAAAGGATGTAACTGTTTTTCAATTATATACATATTATGTTTTAGGTGATTTTAATGGCTATTGTTTCTACAAGTACTTTCTATACTTCTCCGCTATTATATAGTAATATAAGAGATTTACTTTCTACTTATCCATTTCTGCAATCTGATATTATTGGTTTTAGTGTTCTTCGGTAATCCAATTCCATATATTAGGATTGGTAGAGGCTCTAATCCAGTCTTTTACAGTGCTTCAATTCATGCCAATGAATCTATAACAACTAATGTACTTATGAAATTTATTGAAGATTTTTGCATTGCATATACTAATAATAGCAATATCTATGGAAATAGTGCTAGAAATATTTTTAATTATGCTTCTATATACATAGTTCCAATGTGCAATCCTGATGGAGTAAATTTAGTAAATGGATATTATCCTGTAGATTCTTCTATATATGCACAAGCTCAAAATATTGCAAATAATTATCCAAATATAGAATTTCCCAATGGTTGGAAGGCAAATATTAGAGGTATAGATTTTAAAAACTACCAACCATTTAACAAAGTCTTGTAAGTATTGAAATTATGCAACTTTGCATTTTTGATTTTAAATTAATTTATCAAAATTTCTTTTTGAATATAAAATTCTTCTTATTTCTATAGTATTATCTCTAACAACATAAAATATTGTATAATTTTTCACATAAATTCTGTAATATATGTTGTTTCTTTTTCTAATTGATTTATATTTTTCATAGCTTTCAGGACTTTTACTTCTTTGTTCTATTTTAGTAATTACAGAATTATAAAAATTTTCTGCTACAATTTTATTTTTAAACTTCTGAATAAAATATTTTAAAATATTGTTTAATTGATTAGTAAATGTAGCAGTATATTTTATTGTATATTTATTGTTTGCCATCTAGTATCCTCCTAGCCATTTGTTTCATTTCTTCGTGAGTATAATATTTTGTATTTGGATCTTCAGCTTCTCTATCAGCTTCATCTAGTGCATTTTCAATATACTCATTATATTCTGCATCACTCATTAATTTTGAGTATTTTTCTAAACTCATTACTACCATTGAGCCATATCCATTTTTTGTTAAATAAACTGCTTCATCTTCTTTTAAAACTAATTC
>CALXWL010000018.1 GCA_944392385.1 uncultured Clostridia bacterium
ATAATCCTAAAACACATAACAGTAAAAAGAAAAACCAAAAAAACAAAACAACCAAAAAACGACTAAAACAACAAAAATAATCAAAAAAACTAAAAAAGCAAAAAAGCTTCGAAGCCCCATAAAAAAGTCTCTTGCCACCAAGATGACTACCGGATAACGACTGGGGCTTCTACACTTATGATATTACATAAACCTTATTCATAAAAAAGCTTCGAAGGCATACAGGAAAGCCCCCTTGTTAAAGGGGCTTTCCTGTATGCCTTCGAAGTTTTTTTCAGATATGCCTTCGAAGTTTTTTTGAATAAGGTTTGTATAATAACATAAAAACCATTATCTAGTAATATGGCAAGCCAAAAAATAGTAAAAAAGTATTGCAAACATCATAATTCTATTATATAATTATCCAGAAATGGAGTGATTATATGGGATTAGAATTAGTTGATGTTTGCAAAAATTTTGGCACCAAAAAAGCAGTAAAAAACCTAAATATTTCTATTGATAAGCCAGGAGTATATGGCTTACTTGGAACAAATGGTGCAGGGAAGACTACAACTATAAGAATGATTTTAGGAATAATAAAAAAAACATCTGGAAAAATTACTTGGAATGGAAAAGAAGTAACAAGGGAAAATGTTAATTTTGGATATATGCCAGAAGAAAGAGGAGTGTATCCAAAAACAAAAATATATGACCAATTAATGTATTTTGCAAGATTAAAAGGTCAGAAAGTTGCAGAAGCAAATAATGCAATAGACTATTGGTTAAAAAGGCTAAAAATGGAGGAATATAAAAACGTTTTAGCAGAAAAATTGTCAAAGGGAAATCAACAAAAAATACAGTTTATTATATCTGTAATGAATGATCCAGAACTAATAGTACTAGATGAGCCATTTAGTGGTTTAGATCCAGTAAATACCGAAATTTTAAGCGAAGTTATGAAAGAGCTAATAAAAAAAGGCAAATATATTATAATGTCAAGCCATCAAATGGCATCAATTGAAGAATTTTGCACAGATTTAACTATATTAAATAGAGGAAATACCGTATTACAAGGCAATTTAGAAAAAATAAAAAATAGTTATCCATCAGAAAAATTAGAAGTTATAAGTGACCATAACATAGATGATTTGCTAAAACAATTTAACTTAGAAATTTTGGAAAATAAAGATAACCATTATCTAATAAAAATGAAAGAAGAAAAACAAGGATATGAGCTATTTAAAAAATTAGCAAATGATGATATAAAAATTAATAAGTTTGAACTAAAAAAACCTACATTAGCAGAAATTTTCATAGAAAAGGTAGGTGCATAAAATGAGAAATTTATGGTTAGTAACAGAATTTACAATTAAAGAAATGATAAAGAAAAAATCTTTTGTAATATCAACATTAGTTATATTGCTTATTATAGTAGCAGCATTTAATATACCTAATATACTAAAAGTATTTGGACAAGATGATTTAAACGAAAAAATTTTAGTAATAGATCCAGAAAACCTGTTTGAAGGAAATGTAGAGTATTTAAACAACATGGAAATGGGTTATAACTTTGAAATTTCAGCAGAAGATTTAAGCTATGAACAGATAAAAGAAAAATTAGAAAATGATGTAGATACTTGTATTAAATTTACAAAAAATGAAGAAAATATAAAAATGGAATACATTGTAGAAAGTGCTTCAACCAATTTTGGAACAGTTCCACAAGAATTAATAACAATGTTTACAAGCCTATATAGTAATATACAAATATCAAAATTAAATATAACACCAGAGCAAATAGCCGCAATAGAGCCTGAGTTTGATGTAGAACTTATAGAAACAGATGAAAACGCAGCAAGAGGAAATGTAGTAATTATGATGATAATATCATTAGTACTATTTTATGCAGTATTCTTCTGTGCACAGCAAGTTTCAGTAGCAATAACAACAGAAAAAACATCAAAAATTATAGAAACATTAGTAACTTCAACAGATAGCAAAACAATAGTACTTGGAAAAACACTAGGAATAGGAATAGTTGGACTAGTGCAAGTGGTTTTAATGATAGTAGTGGCAATTGTATCAGCAAAATTCTGTATGGATCCAGAATTGTTAAATTCAATATTTGATGTATCAACAATTACACCAAAACTTTTGATAGTAACATTAATATATTTCTGTTTTGGATATGCCCTATATTCATTATTCTTTGCATTAACAGGAGCAACAGTAAGCAAACCAGAAGATGTACAATATGCAAATGGACCAGTAAGTTTTGTAGCAATTATAGGATTTTACTTAGCATATTTCTCAATGATGAATCCTAGTAGTAGTTTAAACAAAATATCAGGAATAGTTCCAATATCTTCACCTTTTAGTATGCCACTTAGAATAATGATGGGAACAGCTACAAATAGTGAAATTGTTATATCTTTAGCAGTTCTAATAGTTGCAACAATACTTCTAGCATATATAGCTATAAAAGTATATTCATCAACAATACTAAATACGGGTTCAAGGTTAACATTAAAAGAAGCCATAAAAATGGCAAAAGAAAACAAAGAATAATTAAAAATATAAAGGAGAGATAAATATGGTTAAAAAAGTTGCAATAATTACAAATGGTGGAGATTGTCCAGGATTAAATGCGGTTATAAGAGCAATAGTAAAAACGGCAGAAACAAATGGTGTAGAGTGCTATGGATATATAGAAGGATATAGAGGACTTTATAAAAACAATTATATAAAACTTGAATCAAATGGTAGTGCATCAGGATTATTACACAGAGGTGGAACAATAATTGGAGCATCAAACAATACAAATCTATTCAATTTAAAAGTAGAAGAAAATGGAAAAACAGTATATAAAGATGTATCAGACATATGCGTTGAAAATGTAAGAAAAGCAGGGTTTGATTGTATATTCACATTAGGAGGAGATGGAACACAAAAATCAGCAAGAGATTTTTCAGTAAAAGGATTAAACATAATAGGAGTACCAAAAACAATAGATAATGATGTTGCACATTGTGAAATTACATTCGGATACAATACTGCAGTATCAGTTGCAACAGAAGCACTTGATAGATTACACTCAACCGCAGAATCACACCATAGAATAATGGTATTAGAAGTAATGGGAAGATATGCAGGCTGGATTGCGCTAGAATCTGCAATAGCAGGAGGCGCAGATGTTGCACTAATACCAGAAATACCATATGACATAAACAGCATAGTAAACAAAATAAATAAAAGAAAAGCAGAAGGTAAAAAATTTAGTATAGTAGTAGTCTCAGAAGGGGCAAAACCAAAAGACGGAACAATGGTTATAAAAAAACAATTAAATGATGGAAAAGGGCTAGATAATATAAGGCTTGGAGGAATTGGAGATAAACTTGCAGAAGATTTAGAAAATTTAACAGGAATGGTTTCAAGAAATACAACATTAGGATATGTTCAAAGAGGAGGAACACCAACTGCATATGATAGGGTACTATCAACAAAATATGGATATAAAGCAATGGAATTAGCATTAGATGGGATTTTCAATGTACTAGTAACTTTGCAAGGTGGAAAACTTGGGTACGTATCATTAGAAGAAGTGGTAGGGAAAAATAAAGAAATAGGCGCACGTTCAGGAGGAACAGAAAGTACAAATATAAAAACAGTAAAAATGGATGATGATTTAGTAAAAGTAGCAAGAAATTTAGATATATGTTTAGGAGACTAAGGGGGCTTTATATTATGATAAGTTTCAAAAATGAAATTGCAAAATCAATTTCTAAAATAACAAATATAGAAGAAAAAGAACTGGAAAGCTATATAGAAATACCACCAAATAACGACTTAGGAGATTATGCTTTTCCATGCTTTAAACTAGCAAAAACATTAAGAAAAGCACCAAACGTAATTGCACAAGAAATTAAAGAACAAATAGATGCAGACGAAACAATAATAGAAAGAATAGAAATAATAGGTGGATATCTAAATATATACATTAATAAAGAAAAACTAGTACAAACAGTACTAACTGAAATATCAGAAAAAAAGGAAATGTACGGTTCAAGCAATATTGGACAAGGCAAAAATGTAGTAATAGATTACTCAGCACCAAACATTGCAAAACCTTTTCACATAGGGCATTTACGTTCAACAGTAATAGGAGGAGCTTTATATAAAATTTATAATTTCCTAGGATACAATAGTGTAGGAATAAATTACTTAGGAGATTGGGGACTTCAATTTGGTAAAGTAATGGCTGGATACGATATGTGGAAAGACGAATATGATTTTACAAAAGATGAAATTCAAAGCATATTAAAAATATATGTAAGATTTACTCAAGAAGAAAAAGAAAACCCAAAGCTAACAGAAAAAGCAAGAGAATACTTTAAAAAACTAGAAGATGGAAACAAAAAACAAGTAGAAACTTGGAAATGGATAAGAAAAATAAGCTTAGAAAATTATCAAAAAACATATAAACTATTAAACGCAAAATTCGATTCTTATAATGGAGAATCATATTATAATGATAAAATGGATGCTGTTGTAGAAGAACTAAAAGAAAAAGGATTATTAAAAGAATCAGAAGGAGCACAAGTTGTAAACTTATCAGAATATGATATGCCACCATGTATAATAATTACCTCTGCAGGAACAACAATATATGCAACAAGAGATTTAGCCTCTTTAAAAGATAGAATAAATAAATATGACTTTGAAAAAGCAATATACGTAGTAGGAAATGAACAAAGACTGCACTTTAAACAAGTATTTAAAGTATTAGAACTAATGGGATATCAAAAATATGCTTCAAGATGTGAGCATGTTCCATTTGGTTTAGTAGTTGATAAAAATGGTGAAAAAATAGGCTCAAGAAAAGGCAATTCAGTATTTTTAGAAGATATCTTAAAAGAAGCAATACAAAAGGTTGAGAAAATAATAGAAGAAAAAAATCCTAACATTGAAAACAAGGAAGAAGTAGCAAGAAAAGTAGGAGTAGGAGCAATAATATTTAATGATTTATCAAACAGCAGAATAAAAGATGAAATATTTGATTGGGACATGTTATTAAATTTCCAAGGAGAAACGGGACCATATATACAATACATATATGTAAGAACAAGAAGCCTATTAGAAAAGGCAGGATACGAACCTAAAATAGATGATGTAGATTTTAGTGTATTACAAGAAAAAGAGGCAATAGATACAATAAAATTGTTATATAGATTTAACGAAATTGTAGAAAGTGCTGCACAAAAAAACGAACCTTCTATAGTTGCAAGATATTTAATAGATGTAGCACAAAGTTTCAGTACTTTTTATAACGAACATAAAATAATAACAGAAGACAAAACTATTCAAAATGCAAGACTATACTTAAGTAGTTGTGTAGGCACTGTGCTAAAAACTGGAGTAGAACTATTGGGTATGGAGATGCCAGAAAAAATGTAAATTTTTTAATAAATAATTTAGAAGGGGGTTTTTATGAGAGCTATTGAATTAGAACATCCTTTAATAGAGCATAAACTTGCCATATTAAGGGATAAGAAAACTGGAACAAAGGAATTTAGGGAGATAATTTCAGAACTAGGAGAAATGCTT
The DNA here is from genome assembly GCA_944392385.1 of uncultured Clostridia bacterium. Lineage (GTDB taxonomy): Bacteria > Bacillota > Clostridia > TANB77 > CAG-508 > UMGS1781. The sequence goes on from CALXWL010000018.1 coordinate 5,584, forward strand.
TGCTATGAAGCAATGAAAGACGCAAGAACATATGAGGTAGAAATAGAAACACCAATGGAAAAAATGAAAGCAAGAAAAATTAACGAAGATAATTACGCATTTGTACCAATTTTAAGGGCAGGAACAGGCATGTTAGATGGAATAATAAATGTAGTTCCAAATGCCAAAATAGGCCATATTGGAATGTACAGAGATGAAGAAACTTTCAAACCAAATGTATACTTTTTTAAAGTACCAAAAGACATAGAAAAAAGAGAAGTATTAATCTTAGACCCAATGCTTGCAACAGGAGGATCAGCCCTAGATGCCATAGACCTTTTAAAAGAAAAAGGAGTAACTAGAATAAAATTTTTATGCATAATAGCAGCACCAGAAGGCATAAAAGCAGTAGAAGATAAACATCCTGACGTACAAATTTACACAACATCAATAGATAAAAAACTAAATGAAAAAGCTTACATATTACCAGGACTAGGCGACGCAGGAGATAGAATTTTTGGAACTAAATAACTTTATCATTTCGACTAATTAATAGCACTTTATAGCCCAACGCAGGAGTTTTATATTTAGAATAAATTGAGGACCCCCGAAAAGCTTCGCAGGCGTATCGGACGTGGGCTCAATTTATTATAAATATAAAATCTCCGACGAGATTGGGCGGACTTTAGGGTACTAACTCTGAATGATAGCTAAATAACAAAAAAACTTTTAGCTTACTATTGATAAATATTTCAAAATAATGTATAATATAACAGAAATAAAACATGTATATTACAAAAATATTAAATTAATATTACATTTTAGCAAATACTCTTGACATATATAAAAAAACGAATAAAATATATGTATAAAATAAATTGAGGTATATATGAGGGTAATTAGTGGAACCGCTAGAGGAAAAAAACTAGTATCTTTAGAAGGCTTAAACACAAGACCTACTCTTGATAGAGTAAAAGAAGCACTATTTAATATAATACAATTTAATATAGCAGATAAAAATGTATTAGATTTATTTGCAGGTAGTGGTGCAATAGGAATAGAAGCAATAAGCAGAGGAGCAAAATCAGCAACATTTTGTGATAACTCAATAGATGCAATAAAAATAATACAAACAAACATAAAAAATACAAGGAGTACAGATAAAGCAATAGTATTACATAAAGATTACAGTTTAGCATTAAAAGATTTAGCCAAAAAAGGAAATAAATTTGATATAATATATTTAGACCCTCCATATAAAACGGATTTCGCAAATAAGGCAATAGAGGAAATTATAAAATTAGACATATTATCAAAAGAGGGAATTATAATATTAGAAACTGATGATACAAAAAAAGAAGAGGCAATAAAAAGCAAAAATATACAAATTTTTGATAAAAGAAAATATGGGCGAGCCATACTCATATTTATTCGAAAGGAGTAAAAACATGGAGATTTTTACATTATTAGAAACACTAGAAGATATATTAGAAAGAAGTAAATCTGTACCATTCACAGAAAAAGCAATAGTAGATAAAGAAGAAGTACTAGAAATAATAAAAGATATAAGATTAAAACTTCCAGACGAATTAAAACAAGCAAAATGGGTAAAAGAAGAAAGAACACGTATACTCGATGAAGCTCAAAAAGAAGCTGATGATATTGTAAGAGAAGCTGAAAACAGAATCATATCAATGATAGATGAACACGAAATAACAAGAAAAGCATATGAGCAAAAAGCTGAAATAATAGAAACTGCAAATGAAATGTCTAGAGAAATTACAAAAGGAACAAAAGACTATGCAGATAGTATATTAGAAAATTTAGAAAACGCGATAAATAACATAAATGGCTCAATTAATGAAGCATTAAAAACAATAAACCAGAATAGAAACGAACTAAAATAGAAAACTTGCTTAAACTTAATAGCTGCAATGAAATATCTGAAAGTCAGAAACGAAAATAGTTCTGGCTTTTTATTAAATATAGGAAGGTATAAATTATGGGAAGAAGAAAGAAAAAACAAAAAAATAGTTTAGATATACAAGTAGTAATATTGTTTATAATAAGCATAGTACTAGGAATTTTAGTATATGGAAAACCAGGCTACATAGGACAAAATGTAATACCACATCTAGAATATGCAATTGGCTGGATTGAATACTTAATACCAATAGCCATATTTGCTGCAGCTGTAAACCTAGCATGTGAAGAAGATAAAAAAACAATTACAATAAAAGTTATACAATATTTTACTTTTGTATTTGCAATTTCAATTATAATAACAGTATTTAATGGAAATACAGGGATTGTTGGAAAAACAATAACAGATTATTTCATAGGATTAGTAGGAAAAGCAAGTACAGTAATTTTATCAATAGGAGTAATATTAATACTTGCAGTATTTATGTATGGAATAAAACCTGCAGAAAAAGTAAAAGAAATAGTAGAAGAAAGAAAAGACAGAAACCAAGAGAAAAAAGAAAATAGAGCAAGAAGAAAAATTCAAATTGAAGAGCAGGAAGACAAAGAAGAAATTATGCCACCTAAAATATCAGGAATAAAAGATAACATAGAAAAACTCAAAGAGAAACAAAAAACTAAAAAAGAACTTAAAGAATTAGAAAGAAAAGAAGCAGAAATACTAGACAACCAGATAAATATAAAAATGTCAAATGAAACAGGTGAATTATTTAAAAAACAAGAAGAAGTAAAAGAAGATAAATCAAAAGAAGTATTAACATTAGAACATACATTAACAGTAGAAGACCAAAATTATGAATTCCCACCAATAGAGTTTTTAAATGAAGGTAAAGCTACAGCAAAAAACAGTAAAAAAGCAATAACAGATACAGCAAGTAAATTACAAAGAACCCTACATAGTTTTGGAGTATCTGCAAAAGTAGAAAATGTATCAGTAGGCCCAACAATTACACGTTATGAATTAAAACCAGCAGAAGGAGTAAGAGTAAGCAAAATAGCAAATCTAGCAGACGATATAGCATTAAACTTAGCAGCAGAAAGTATAAGAATAGAAGCACCAATACCAGGTAAACAAGCAGTAGGAATTGAAATACCAAATAAAGAAAAAGATATGGTAGCTCTAAGAGATATAATAGCAGATGAAAAATTTCAAAAGGCAAAATCAAAACTAGCATTTGCAGTAGGTCGTGATGCAGCAGGAGAAACAATAGTAGCAGATATAGCAAAAATGCCACATGTTTTAATTGCAGGAAGTACAGGTTCAGGAAAGAGTGTTTGTATAAATACATTAATAACAAGCATCATATATAAAGCAAAACCAAGCGAAGTAAAACTGGTAATGGTAGACCCAAAAGTTGTAGAATTATCAGTATATAATGGAATACCACATTTACTTATACCAGTAGTTACAGATCCAAAAAAAGCAGCAGGAGCTTTAGCATGGGCAGTACAAGAAATGGTAAATAGATACCATCTATTTGCAGAAAAAAATGTAAGAGATATAACAGGATATAATGAAGCACTAGAAAATGAAGGAATAGAAGAAAAACTACCACAAATAGTTATAATAATTGATGAGCTTGCAGACTTAATGATGGTAGCAGCAAAAGATGTAGAAGATGCAATATGCAGACTAGCACAAATGGCAAGAGCAGCAGGAATGCATTTAGTAATAGCAACACAAAGACCATCTGTAGATGTAATAACAGGTGTTATAAAAGCAAACATAGCAAGTAGAATAGCATTTGCAGTAACATCAGGAGTGGACTCAAGAACAATTATAGATTCAATTGGAGCAGAAAAATTATTAGGGAAAGGCGATATGTTATTTTATCCATCAGGAACAATAAAACCACAAAGGGTTCAAGGAGCATTTATATCAGATGGAGAAGTTGAGAAAATAGTAACATTTTTAAAAAACAATGGCGGACCAACATATAGTGATGATATATTAGAAAAAATAGAAAAGGCAAATACAACAGACCAAGAATTAGATGAAGAACAAGACGATGATGCAGATGAATTCCTAATGGATGCTATAGATATGGCAGTAGAAATGGGACAAATTTCAGCTTCAGGTTTACAAAGAAGGTTTAAAATAGGTTACACAAGAGCAGGTAGAATAATAGATCAAATGGAAGCAAGAGGAATAATATCAGGTTATGAAGGAAGCAAACCAAGAAAAACGTTAATAACACAAGAAAGATGGCAAGAATTAAAAATGGCAAAACCAATAGAAAAACCACAAGAAGCTGTAGAAAGTAGTGGGGAGTAGTAAATGACGAAAAAATAAAAGGAGAAGTAGTAATGAAAGGAAAGGTTGCTTTTTATACGTTACGGTTGTAAAGTAAATCAATATGAAACAAATGCAATAATCCAGCAATTTATAGAGAAAAAGTATGAAATAGTAGATTTCTCAAAAAAAGCAGATATTTATATAATTAATACATGTACTGTTACAAATATGGCAGATAAAAAATCAAGGCAAATTATAAGACAAGCAAGAGAACATAATAAAAACGCAATAATACTCGTAACAGGTTGCTATGCACAGGTAAACAAAGATGAACTTCAAAAAATTGATGAAATAGATATAATTGTAGGCAATGCACAAAAAAAGGATATAGTAAGCATAATAGAAGAATATTCTAATGAAAAACAGGAAAATGTAAGCAAAATTGAAGAAGAAAAAGAATTCCAAGATTTTGGAACAGTAACATACACAGAAAAAACAAGAGCAGTTATAAAAGTACAAGACGGATGCAATAACTTTTGCACATACTGTATAATACCATATGCAAAAGGAAGAGTAAGAAGCAGAAAACCAGAAAGCGTTATAAAAGAAATAGAAAAAATTGTAAAACAAGGAATACAAGAGGTTGTAATAACAGGAATACATATTGCATCATATGGAAAAGACTTCACAGATGGAACTAAACTTATAGATTTATTAGAAAAAATAAATAAAATAGAAAACTTAAAAAGAATACGTTTAGGCTCATTAGAACCAAACATAATAACACAAGATTTTGTAGAAAGACTAGGAAAAGTAGATAAAATATGTGACCATTTTCATTTATCATTGCAAAGTGGATGTAATGAAACACTAAAAAGAATGAACAGAAAATATACCACTCAAGAATTCGAAAAAGCAACAGATTTATTAAGAAAAAAATTTCCTAATGTAGCATTAACAACAGATATTATAGTAGGTTTTCCAGGAGAAACAGAAGAAGAATTTAATATAACATATGAATTTTTGAAAAAGATAAAATTCAGTAAAATGCACGTATTCAAATATTCACCAAGAAAAGGAACAATTGCTGCAAAAATGAAAGAGCAAATAGATGCTAGAATAAAAGAGCAAAGAAGCAATAAACTAATAGAATTATCAAACAAAAATGAAATAGAATTTTTAGAAAAGTATATAGGGAAAGAACTAGAAGTACTATTTGAATCTAAAACACATGATAATTATATTCGGAGGGCACACAACAAATTATATAAATGTAAAAGCACAAGGAGAAAATCTGGAAAACACTATAAGAACCGTAAAAATACTAAAGCGAGATGGATTAGAGCTAATAGGAGTATTAAACTAAAAAAATGTAACAATTTTGTAACAATCGTGTAATAAAAATGTAAAGAAAATATTGGCAAAAACTATTGATTATTGGGAAAAAATGTAGTATAAAGTATATGAAAATAGAAGAGATTAAAGCAATAATACATAAACTAAAGATAATCTCAAAAAAATACTTTAAGGGAGGAAGAAAAATGGAAAAAGTATCAAAATTTATTCCAATGGAAGGAAATAGTGGAAACCTAAATGGGAATAATGGAGTAGAAAATGCAGGAGGAATGGGAGGCATAGGAACGCAAAATGCTGGAACAGTAGGAAATGGTGGAGTAGGAACAGAAAATTCTGCATTTAGAGTATGCAATACTAATGGAGCAAATTTACCAGTAAAAACTACATTTTGGTCTAAATTAAAAAGTATTTTAACTTATGAAATAAAAGTAGAATTAACACCATATGAACAAAAAATAGAAGATGAAATAAATGAATTTTTACATCAAGAGATAACATGGCAAGGATTTAAAGATTTTTTATTTCAAGATATAACATTTGGGAAAAAGAAGAAAGCATAAAAGCATAGAAGTATAAAATCAAATAGTATAAATTCGCCAAATGTAAGAACATATAATTCTTACACTTGGCAAATTTAACAAAAAGGTTATTCAAGACAATAAATCTAATTGTCTATAGCAAATTAAAATCTAAAAATTAATATTTTCAAATCAGACTAATTTATTAATAGTACTTTATAGCCCAACGCAGGAGTTTAATATTTATTTTTTATCGAAGACCCCCGAAAAGCTTCGTAGGCGTCTCAAACGTGGGTTCGATAAAAAATAAATATTAAACTCCGACGAGACCTAAGCGGACTTTAGGGTACTAACTCTGAATGGTAACAACAAAATTCTAAAAATATTCCAAAATTATTGAAACAAAAGTAAAAATATGGTATATTAAACAAGGTTAAAACAGCAAAAATAATGACCATATAGTAATAAAAAAATAATTAAAAATTCAAAAAAATGTATTGACAATTTAAAAATATATTATATAATATACACAAACAAAAGTTTGAAACAAATTAGGAGGATTTTTATGAGTAGTAATGATAATTTAGAAAAAAAGAAGGCATTAGAAGCAGCATTAAGCCAAATTGAAAAACAATTTGGTAAAGGTTCAGTAATGAAGCTTGGAGAATATCAAGCAATGAATGTAGAAGCAATACCAACAGGAGCTTTAAGTTTAGATATAGCACTAGGAATAGGAGGAATTCCAAGAGGAAGAATAATAGAAATCTTTGGTCCAGAATCTTCAGGAAAAACAACACTTGCATTACATGCAATAGCAGAAGCACAAAAATTAGGAGGAGAAGCAGCTTTTATTGATGCAGAGCATGCATTAGATCCAGTATATGCAAAACACTTAGGTGTAGATATTGATAATCTAATAGTTTCTCAGCCAGATACAGGGGAACAAGCCTTAGAAATAGCAGAATCATTAACAAGAAGTGGAGCAATAGATATAATCGTAGTAGATTCTGTAGCAGCATTAGTTCCAAAAGCCGAAATAGATGGAGATATGGGAGATCCACATGTTGGCCTTCAAGCAAGGCTTATGTCACAAGCACTAAGAAAATTAGCAGGAGTCATAAATAAATCAAAAACAGTTATAATATTCATAAATCAATTAAGAGAAAAAGTAGGAATTATGTTTGGAAATCCAGAAACAACACCAGGAGGTAGAGCATTAAAATTCTATGCATCTGTTAGATTAGATATAAGAAAAGTTGAAAATATAAAAGTAGATGGTGAAGTAACAGGTGCAAGAGCAAGAGTAAAAGTTATAAAAAATAAAGTAGCCCCACCATTTAGAGAAGCAGAATTTGATATAGTATATGGTAAGGGAATATCAAAAGAAGGAAATATATTAGATTTAGCAGTAAACTTAAATCTAGTAGAAAAATCTGGTGCATGGTTTAGCTATAAAGGAGAAAAAATAGGACAAGGTCGCGAAAATGCAAAACAGTATATAAAAGAACATGGAGAAATAGCAAAAGAGTTAGAAACAAAAATAAGAGAAAACTTTACGCAAGCATTTGAAAAAAGTCTAGCAGATGACGAACCAGAAAAAAAAGAAGAAGATGAAGAACAAGTATAATAAAAAAATATAGTTCCATTGCAGACCTTATAAGAAAGGACATACCATGAATGAAACACAAGAATTTGATAAGCTAAAAACACAGGTATTAAAATACGTTTTATATAAAAAAAGAACTGAGGCGGAAATTAGGCAAAAATTTTCTCAAAGTGAAGAAAGTATGTTAGATGATGTTATACAATACCTGCAGGAAAACAATTATATAAATGATGATATATACATAGAAAAAGCCATAAACGAATTCCAAAAATTGAAAAATATGTCTATAAAAGAAATAGAATATAAATTATTATCAAAAGGAATAACAAAGGATAAAATCGAAAACTACATATATAAACATGAAGAAAAATTAATAGAATATGAATTAAACTCTGCCCAAAATCTATACATAAAAAAAGAAAAAACAATGAGTAAAGAAGATATCATACTTTATTTAAGAAAAAAAGGATATACAGATGAAACAATAAGAAAAATTGAGGGAAAAGAATAAACAAGGAAGGAAAAAATGAAAGACATATTAACATTAGAAACCAAAAAATACAATATAAAATTAGAAAACTTTGAAGGGCCATTAGATTTATTATGCCATTTAGTAGATAAAAATAAAATGGATATAGATAAAGTGAACATAACTCAAATTACAGACCAATACATAGAATATCTAAACACAATGGAACAATTAAACTTAGAAATAGCAAGCGAATTTATAGTAATGCTATCAACACTGGTATACTTAAAATCTAAAAACCTTCTTCCAAAAGAAGCAGAAAATGAAGAAGAAATAACAGAAGAAGAACTTATAAGAAGAATCATAGAATATAAGAGATACAAAGAAATAATAAAAACCTTAAGAGAAAACTATAACATATATTCAAAAAGAGTATTCAAACTTCCAGAAAAAATAGAATTACCAACTAGAAAACTAGAAAGAAAGTACGAAAAAGACAATATAGCCCAAAGTTATAAAGCACTATTAGAAAAAAATGAAAACAAGAAAAATAAAAATGCAATAAACCTAGAAAAAATAGCAATATTAGAAACAGTAACAGTAGCAAGTAAAGTAAAAGACATTTTCAAAGAACTAATAAAAAAACAAAAATTTATATTCAATAAATTATGTTCAAATAAAAAATACACAAAAATGGAAACAGTAACAGCATTTTCAGGAATATTAGAATTAAGCAGAAGAAAAAAAATAACAGCAAACCAAGAAAAAATTTTTGGAGACATAATTATTGAGAAAAAGTAAATATTATAAATCCTATATTGCTTTTTAAAAAAATTTATGCTACAATAATAAAGTCTAAAAACTTTAACTTGAGTTTATGGAAGGAATGAGAAAGAATGAAAACATTTTTAATAATAATATATGCAATTGTTGCAGTTATATTAACTGTATTAACACTAATGCAATCAAAAGAAGATGAAGGAGCTTCTAGTACAATTACAGGCGGAAATAGTTCATTTTATGAGAAAAATAAGGGCAGAACAAAAGAAGGACAATTGAAAAAAATTACAATTATCCTTGGAGTAGTTTTTATAGTATTAGCAATAATATTAGGAATAGTATATTAATAAAAGCCATTAATATAAATAACAGTAATAGGAAGTATTAAAGATAAAACAGCAAGTACAATTATAACAATACCACCACTAGTATTGCTGTTTTGTTTTATCTCATAAATACCATAGCTTAGAGTTCTAATAAAAATCCAAATTGATAATAAATAAGAAATAATTTTCATATTCAATTACATCCTTTCTAAATTTTTGTAAACAAATAACTACCTTGAAGTTTTGTATCTACTGTAACTTTAAAAAAGGCATTTTGATAATTATTAAGCCAATCAGAAGCAATCCATTCATTCCAAGTAGCATATTGAAGAAGTGCATATTTACCAAAATTAGATATATCAGCTTTAAATTCTTTAGAAGTCTTATAAAGGTAAGAATTTATAATATCTTCCAAATATTTATTTACATAAGAATTAAGCATATCAACATTGTTACTATTTGTTAAATCAATAGAACCATCTAATGACAATATGTCTCCTGCAATACTCACATCACATTCAATAAAAGGATATCCATTTACAAAAGAAACTTTATTTTGAGTATCTTTATTTAATCTAACATAAAGGGCAACTGTACTATTAAGATTAAAAGGATTTGGAATAGTAATAGTAGCATTTTCTAATTTGTTAGTAACAATTAAATAACATAAAGTTTCAATATTATCTAGTTCACCAACAAGCTTATCACCGCTAAATACAGCAGTTCCCATGTTTTCAATACTATTTTTATTTTTACTTTCAATAGGTGTTTGGCTAGCCTTATAATTACCATCTAAAGAACTATTTTTATAATTATCACTTCCATGAGTTTCTTCAGTATTAATGCTACCTAATATGGCACAGGCTTCAGAAGTAGTGCTCACAATATTTGCATAAAAATTAGATAAAGTTAAATCTGCAACATAACCTGAATATTCAGTTGAATTTAGTATAAGCTCATAATAATTAGCAGGGTTTGATTCGAAAATTGGTGAAGAATTTTCTAAAAAATCAGATGCAGCACATTTGCTAATAATTACATTACAATCAGGTCTTGTTTCTATATTATTAATTAATGTATAAACAACATCTGAAACTCCTTTAGATGCCAATTCTTCTGAGATAATTATAGCTTTACAGTGTGATAAATTAATTTTTTTACTAATGTAGCTATTAATAAGACTAATTCCAGAATCTATATTAGAACAATCTACAGATATTACTGTAGAAGACTCAGAACTTGAGCTACCAGAAGAGCTACCAGAAGTACTATCATTCCCGCTAAGTATAGCAATTTGTAGAGATAATTTTAATTTATCAATATCACCGAGAATCTATACCAAGTGCTATTACATAAGCTTTTGTTTCAACTCCATCAGAATTGTAACAACCAGTAAGTAAAAATAAGCACGATAATGTTATTAAAATCAATAAAAATCTATTTAACTTCATTTAAGAACTCCTTGTTTTTTCTTTTTAATATAACCAAAAAGCAGTATTAAAAAGCTTATTATAAAAACTAAAATAAAATTGTAAATTTTATAAATATTTTTCGTAACAAATATTACAACAGAAATATCTTTAAACAAAAGCGAAAATGCAAAAAGCAAGCTAGCTACTGGATATATTAATTGTGATGAAGATTTCACATTAATAGACTTTTTTATAATATGCGAAATAAAAAATAAATTTAAGCTTAAAAATGATAGTATACTAAGTATCCAAATAAAAATAAAGATTGCATCAACTCTTTGAAAAAATCTACCCAAACTTATCAACCTTGTTAAAAGATATAATGATAGAAATTCATATGTCTGTGTAATAAAAGCAAAACTCATAAGCAAAGAAATTATACTCAATAATAAATACAAACCATTTAATACAACAGCAAAAATTGATATTGTTTTGTAATTACTTTCAGACTTTAAAAAAGGTTTGAAAAAATATAAATATGCAATTACATTAAAAGCAAAAAGATTAGTTATGTTAGTTAAAAATGTTTCTTTTGTACCATATCCGAAACATAGGGAATAACCTTTGCCATGTAAAGTCTTTAGCAGCACTAATCAAAAGAACAATTATTGAGAAAAACACAATTGGAACAAAAATTAAATTTGTTCCAGAAATTGCCTTTAATCCTGCTTTGCTAGAAATAACAACAGGAATTAAAAACAATAAAATTAAGAAAATTAGAGGAGTACTATTAAAATATATAGCTTGTAAGCTATTTGAAAAGTATCTTAAACAAATGGCAGAAAAGCCCATAAAAAGTACAACATATAAAAAAGCAATTACATATTTTAAAATCTTGCCACCTAAGAATTCAGAAACATCCAATATATCAAAGTTAAGAAAAGGTTTAAAAAATTTACATATAAGCAATACAAAAATTAAGCAAATGAAAGTAATGAATATAACATTAAGCCAACTACCAGTTCCAGTAGAATCAACAATAATAGTTGGAATATTAATTATAATATTATTACTAATAACTGTTATAAGTAAAGCAATTGCTTCTACTTTACCAATTTTTTCAATTCTATTCATTTATTAATAGTCATTCCTTTCATTTATTGAATTTATTCTTCCAAAGTTGCCATTTCATACTTATGTGAGGTTGCTCTCTAGGTCGTTTTGTGTTTAAGAAATCACTTCTAGTTTCTCTTCTCCAAATAGGATGAAGAAGATAAGAAACAGATGTCTTTAAATTTGTTAAAGGTGCATAAGGGGCAAAATAAGATGCTCCAAAAGACCTTAAATTGCATAATAAAGTGACTTGTGTAAACATTCCAACTGCAATTCCAAGTAAACCAGCAATATAGCCAAGGAAAATATATAAAAACTTGTAAATTCTAAAAGTAAAATTTAATGAATAATCAGGTATAGCAAAAGAGCAAAGACCAGTTAAAGCTACAAGCACGATAAGTACAGGACTAACTAAATTTGCACTTACAGCTGCATCTCCTAATACTAAAGCACCGATAATACCAATTGTAGGTCCTATTGGAGTTGGAATTCTAAGACCTGCTTCTCTTATTAATTCAAAAGAAACTTCCATAAGCAAGAGTTCAAAAATTATAGGAAAAGGTACAGCATTTCTTGAAGCAGCAATTGTAAATAAAAGAGCAGTTGGTACTAACTCTGTATGATAACACATAATTGCAACATAAATTCCAGAAAGAAAAAGTGTAATAAATGTTGCAATAAATCGTAATACTTTTAATAAGTTAGAATACTGATGTTTTAAATTAAAATCTTCTGGTGAAGACAAAAAATCAATAAAAACACCAGGAACAATCAAAACATAAGGTGAACCATTAACAATAATTACAACTCTGCCTTCTAATAAATGATGAGCAGCCTTATCAGGACGTTCGGTAGAAATCATTTGAGGAAAAGCAACTTTACTATTATCCTGTATTAGCTGTTCTACATTACCAGAAGAAACAACATAATCTACATCAATACTATTAAGCCTATATTTTACTTCAGCAACTAAACTGGAATTAGCAATGTTTTTCATATAGCAAACAGCAACACTAGTTTTACTAATAGTGCCAACACTAGAGTTTTCAATAATCAATTCAGGACTATTTATTAGTCTTCTAAGTATAGAAGTATTTGTTCTAAGTTTTTCCACAAAAGCTTCCTGAGAACCTCTAACAACAATTTCATTTTGAGGTTTTTCTATACTTCTGCTCTCAAAACCCTTAACATCTATAACAAATGCAATATTTAAAGTATCAACAAAAAGAGCACAATCACCGCTACTAACAGACTTCGAAACATCTGAAAACTTTGAAACTTTTTTTACAGAAGTCTGAGGTATGAGTTTATCAAAAATATAATCTTCAACATTTATCTTCTTAATTTTCTTAAACTCAACACCATTTTTCATACGACTAGTTTTCTTAGAAGAAAAAATATTTGTATTCATCAAAGGACGTAGCAAGAAATTATTAACCAGAGGAGAAGAGATCATACCATCAATACCAATTAGTAAAGAATTATAATTCTTACCTGCTATATTAACAATAAAAGGACGCAGAAGAACATCACTATTAATCAAGGTATTGTATTGCACTTTTAGGTAATCATAATTTTTATCTAAACTAGAAAAAATATCTTCATCAGGTAAAAAGCTAGGTGGTACATCAGTATTATTAGTAGAAGCATTATTTTCAGCTAGAACAAAATCATATGAAACTTCGGGTTTATATAAAAATAATTCTTTTAATTTTTCTTTAAAATTTATCATAAAATAAGTTTTTCCTGAAATAGCAAAAATATGCATAAATTATTGACTAAAATCTTAAATTGGAGTAAAATAAATGAATGTAGTATTTAAGGAGTTTTTAATAATTGTAAAGTAATATACTATAGGAGGAATATTATGATTAAAGAATTATCAAAATCAGTAAGAGAATATAAAAAAACCGCTATTATAACACCACTTTTGGTAACATTAGAAGTTATAATGGAGGTAGTTATACCTCTATTAATGGCAAATTTAATAGATAAAGGTATATATAGTGGTGAAATGAATGAAATATTAAAAATAGGTTTAGCATTGGTATTAGCATCAATTTTATCATTAGTATTTGGAATATTATCAGGTGTAACTGCGACAAAGGCATCAGCAGGATTTGCAAAAAATTTAAGACAGGATTTATATTATAAAGTACAAAAATTTTCATTTTCTAATATAGATAAATTCGAAACATCTAGTCTGATAACAAGACTTACAACAGATGTTTCTAATATACAAATGGCATTCCAAATGCTTACTAGAATTGCAGTAAGAGCACCTCTAATGCTAGTTTTTTCATTAATAATGTCATTTACAATAAATGCAAAATTGGCATTAATATTTTTAGCACTAATACCAATATTAGGAATAATCCTATATTTGATTATGGGAACGGTTCATCCAATTTTCAAAAGAGTATTTAAAAAATACGATGAATTAAATAATGTAGTAGAAGAAAATGTGGCAGGAATAAGAGTTGTAAAATCATATTTATTAGAAGAAAAGGAAATAAAAAAATTCGGTAAAATATCGAATGAAATATATCAAGATTTTAGTAAGGCAGAGAAAATAAATGCATTAACAATGCCATCAATGCAGCTAGCAATATATTCAGTAATATTACTTATTTCTTGGTTTGGAGCAAAAATAATAGTAAGTACAAATATGACAGAACTTACAACAGGAGAAATAACAAGCTTAATTACATATGGAATACAACTATTAACAAGTTTAATGATACTTGCAATGCTTTTAATAATGAGTACAATGGCAAAAACATCAGGAGAAAGAATAGTTGAAGTTTTAAAAGAAAAACCAGATTTAACTAATCCAAAGAAACCAATAACAAATATTAAAGATGGTTCTATAGAATTTAAAAATGTTTCTTTTAGTTATGTAAATAGAAAAGATAAAGAGTGTTTAAAAAATGTAAGCCTAAAGATAAAATCAGGTGAAACAATAGGAATAATAGGAGGAACAGGAGCCGGAAAATCAAGTTTAGTAAATTTAATTCCAAGGTTATATGATGCAACAGAAGGTGAAGTTAAAGTTGGAGGAATAAATGTAAAGAAATATGATATAGAAAACTTAAGAAATGAAGTTTCAATGGTTCTACAAAAGAATGTATTATTTTCTGGAACTATAAAAGAAAATTTACGCTGGGGAGATAAAAATGCAAGTGATGAAGATTTAATAAGAGTTAGTAAATTAGCACAAGCAGATGAATTTATTCAAGGTTTTCCAGATAAATATGATACATATATAGAACAAGGAGGAACTAACGTATCAGGTGGTCAAAGACAAAGGTTATGTATTGCAAGAGCATTACTTAAAAAACCAAAGATACTAATATTAGATGATTCTACAAGTGCAGTAGATACAAAAACAGATAGCTTAATTAGAAAAGCATTTAGAGAAGAAATACCAAATACAACAAAAATAATAATTGCACAAAGAATTACCTCTGTTCAAGATGCAGACAAAATTATAGTATTAGATAATGGAAAATTAAATGGTTTTGGTACACATGAAGAATTACTAAAAACAAACGAAATTTATAAAGAGGTATATGAATCTCAAGTGAAGGGAGGAAGTAAAGAGAATGCAGGATAGAAGAAATATAGGAGCTGCAGCTTCTAAAGGAATGAAAATAAATAAGCAAACAGCCAAAAGATTATTAAAATATATAACCAGTAAATATAAAAAACAACTTATATTTGTAGTAATTTGTATAATTTTAAGCTCAGTAGCAAATGTTGCAGGTTCACTTTTCCTAAAAACTTTAATAGATGATTACATATCACCATTATTGTTAGTAGAAAATCCAGTATTTACAGGCCTTCTAAAAGCAATAGGAACAATGGGACTAATATACCTAGTTGGTATAATATCAACATATTTATATGCTAGAACCATGGCAGTTGTAAGCCAAGGAGTATTAAAACAAATAAGAGATGAGATGTTTGAAAAAATGCAAACATTCCCTATAAAATACTTTGATACTCACACACATGGTGATATTATGAGCCATTATACCAATGATATAGATACATTAACACAAATGATATCACAAAGTTTGCCACAACTTATTTCTGCAGTTATAACAATAATTTCTGTATTATTTGCAATGATAAGTATTAGTATACCATTAACAATATTTATACTAGTATTTGTATTTTTTATGTTAAAAGTAACAGGAAAAATAGCAATGAGGAGTGGAAAATACTTTTCAAACCAACAACAAACATTAGGTGAGATGAATGGCTATATAGAAGAAATGATAAATGGCCAGAAGGTTATAAAAGTGTTTACTTATGAAGAAGAAGCAAAGAAAAAATTTGATGAGATAAATGCAAGGTTATGCGATCATTCTAGAAAGGCAAACAAATATGCTGCTATACTTATGCCAGTTTTAAATAACTTAGGAAACCTAGAGTATGTGCTTGTTGCAGTAATAGGAGGAATGATATCAATATATGGAAATGGAATACTTTCAATAGGTGCAATTGCTTCATTCTTACAGTTAACAAAAAGCTTTAACCAACCTATAAATCAAATATCAAACCAATTAAGCTCAATTGTAATGGCAATTTCTGGTGCAGAAAGAATTTTTGAGTTAATTGATAATGAGCCAGAACATGATGAAGGATATGTTACATTAGTAAATGCTAAGAAGGTAGATGGTCAAATACAAGAAACAAAAGAGCATACAGGAATGTGGGCTTGGAAGCATCCACATCATGATGGAACATTAACATATGAAGAACTAAGAGGGCATATAGAATTAAAAAATGTAGATTTTGGATATGAACCAAATAAATTAGTATTACATGATATATCTTTATATGCAAAACCTGGTCAAAAAATAGCATTTGTTGGAGCAACTGGTGCAGGTAAAACAACAATAACAAATCTAATTAATAGATTTTATGACATAGAAGATGGAAAGATAAGATATGATGGAATTAATATAAATAAAATTAAAAAACCGGATTTAAGAAGATCTTTAGGTATAGTATTACAGGATACAAATTTATTTACTGGAACTATAAAAGAAAACATAAAATATGGAAAGGAAAATGCAACTGATGACGAAGTAATCAATGCAGCAAAACTAGCAAATGCGCATGATTTTATAATGAGATTACCAAAGGGATATGATACAATGTTAACATCAAATGGAGCAAACCTATCACAAGGACAAAGACAATTATTATCAATTGCAAGAGCAGCTATACATGACCCACCAGTAATGATATTAGATGAAGCAACAAGTTCAATTGATACAAGAACAGAAAAAACTGTTCAAGAGGGAATGGATAAATTAATGCAGGGAAGGACTGTATTAGTTATAGCTCATAGGCTATCAACAGTAAGAAATTCAAAAGCAATAATTGTGTTAGAGCATGGAAGGATAATAGAAAGAGGAGAGCATGAAGCATTGATAGCACAAAAAGGAAAATACTATCAGTTGTATACAGGGGCATTTGAGTTAGAATAGTGTTATAGTATGTGTATACTATATAGTCCGCCAAAAGCAGTGAGGATAAATTTATTTTTTCATGAAAAGTCAAATCGCGCGGGTCACCAGATAGGGTCACTGGGTCATTCCCTAGTGGTAGGTGACTCGTTGACTTTTCCTGAAAAAATAAATTTATCCTCACTGCTTTTGGCTACTGTGTGCTATTTAATGTAAAGTGTATACTAATGGTAAGAAATTCTATGTGAAAAAAATAAAAAAGTACTTGAAAACAAAAATAATATATAGTACAATAAAAGAAAAAGTAGAGAGAGGGAAAAAATATGAAACAAAAAAACGCTGAAAGCCTTGGCGCTG
>CALXWL010000019.1 GCA_944392385.1 uncultured Clostridia bacterium
TGGACAGTAAAAATCTAAAATGTAATTATCTATTATTTTTTGTCTCATAAATCTTACTTGGGATTTTGCTAGATATTAATACCAAAGTTTGTTTTCTTCTGGTGCTAATTTGTTTCTTAGTTCTCTAGCCTTTTGAATTAAATTTTGTTATATGGTAGATAAATTTGGTTCTCCTTTCTAAGAACCCCCAGTCGCTATCGCGACAGCCCCCTTATTAAAGGGGCTTTCTTGTATGCCTTCGAAGTTTTTTTCCCTAAATCTTCTATTTCTGAATTGTAACCCTCGAATTGGATGTCAATTATTCATGATTATATTTTCTAGTGCATTTACATCTGCTACAATATAGTCTGCTCCTGCTTTTTCTAGTTCTTCTTGTGTTCCGAAGCCATATGTTACTCCTATTGATTTTATGTTGTTTATTTTTGCACCTTCTATATCGTATCTTCTATCTCCTATCATAATACATTCTTCTAGTTTTACATTTTTTATGTTATTTATGGCATATTTTATTACTTTTTCTTTTGTATTTCTTGTATTATCAAGTGTTGCTCCTGATATAAAATAGAAGTTTTCTTTTATTCCGTGCGTTTTTAGTATTTTTTTTGCAAATTCTTCAGGTTTTGATGTTGCTAAGATTACTCGTTTTTTGTTTTTACATAAAGTCTGTATTAGCTGTTTTATTCCAGGATATAATTGATTTTGTAATACTCCTGTTTTTCTATAGAATTCTCTATATTCTTTTATTGCCTGGTTTGCTTGTTCTTCTGTGAATTTATAATGGTTTATAAAGGTATCTATTAATGGTGGTCCTATGAATTGTTCTAGTTTTGTTCTATCTTGAATTTCTATATTGAATTTTTTTAATGCGTATTCAAAAGCATTTATTATTCCTTCTTTGGAATCTATTATTGTTCCATCTAAATCAAATAATATATTTGTATACATGTTTTCTCCTCTTTTTTAGTTATTATCTTTCTTTTTTACTGAAAATCCAAATGTTCCTATTTGTTTTCCCATTTCAAAATATTTTCCATTTGCATATGCTATTAAGTTACATTTTGTAATATCAAATGCTCCTTTTTCATCTATGTATTGCTCATCTGCATCTATTGATAAAACATCTGCAATAAACATATCGTGTGATCCTAATTTTCTTATTTCTTTTACCTTGCATTCAATTGTTACTGGGCTTTCTTTTATTCCAGGACATTTAATATGATTTAACTTTTCTTTTGTTAAATTCATTTCTTTAAATTTATCTACTTTTGCACCTGTTTTTACTCCACACCAATCTGTTGCAAAAGCTAAATTTGTAGTTGTTAAATTTATTGCAAATTCTCCTGCATTTTTTATTATATTATATGAAAATCTTTCTGGCCTTACAGAAATATAAACTTGTGCAGGATTTGTATTTAATATTCCTGTCCATGCAACAGTAAGAATGTTTGACTTTTCCATATCTCCACAGCTTACCATAACTGCTGGTATTGGATATATAAAAGTTCCTGATTTCCATTCGGTTTTACTCATATTTTGCTCTCCCCTTTGATATTAATAAATAATGAATAATATATGTTAGTTTTTTGTAATTTGAAGAATTACAAAAAACTTTCAATAATTATTCATTATTAATTATTAATTATTTACTACTTCAAACATGTCTTTTCCTACTCCACAAAGTGGGCATACCCAATCTTCTGGTAGGTCTTCGAATTTTACGCCTTCTGCTTCTTCATCATATATATATCCACATGCCATACATCTATATTTCATTGTTTTCACCTCCTAACATATTATCTACTAGTTTTTTCATGTTTTCTATGTTTTCATTGTTCATTTTTGATATTATTGTTACTGTTGGGTTGCATGTTTTTATGTTTTTCATTTTTTCTATTATGCTTTTCATTGTTTTTGCTGCTGATGGTGCCCAACTTCCGTTTTCTATTATTCCTATTGTTCTATTTTGATAGTTTTTTGATTGTAAATGGTTTAAGAATTGTTCCATTGGTGGAAATATTCCGGTATTATAGCTTGCTGCTGCTAATATCATTTTGTCGTATCTGAATGCATCTTCTATTGCCTCTGCAAAGTCACATCTTGATAAGTCTGTTGCTACTATTTTTTCTACTCCTTTTTCTTTTAGTATTTCTACTAATTTTTCTACTGCTTGTTTTGTGTATCCATGAATTGATGCATATGCTATCAAAAAACCTTGGTCTTCTGGTTTGTAACTACTCCATGTATCATATTTGTTTATATAATATTCTAGGTTTTCTTTTAGTATTGGTCCGTGTAGTGGACATATGGTTTTTATTTCTAATGTTGCAACTTTTTTTAGTAGTGCTTGTACTTGCATTCCATATTTTCCAACTATGTTGAAATAATATCTTCTTGCTTCACATGCCCAGTCTTCGTCTGTATCTAATGCTCCGAATTTTCCAAACCCATCTGCTGAAAATAGTATTTTTTCTTGTTTTTCATATGTGACCATTACTTCTGGCCAATGTACCATTGGTGCCATAAAAAATTGTAATGTGTGTTTTCCTAAGTTTATTTCATTTCCTTCTTTTACTATGATTTTTCTTTCTTCTAGTTTTTCTATGTTAAAAAATTGTGTTAGCATTTGAAATGTTTTTTCGTTTCCTATTAGCTTCATTTCTGGATATTTTTCTGCAAGATAGCCTATATTTCCTGCATGGTCTGGTTCTAGATGTGATATTACTAGATAATCTACTTTTTCTCCATTTAGGTTTTTTTCTAGTTTTTCTTTCCATTCATCTGTTGCTCTTTTATCTACTGTATCCATTACTACATTTTTTTCGTCTTTTATTAAGTATGAGTTGTAAGATATTCCATTTGGTAATACATATTGGCTTTCAAATAAGTCTAGTGTTTTGTCATCTACTCCTATATATTTTATCTCGCTACTTATTTCTATTTTTCTCATTTTTTCCCTCCAATCGAACTATATTTTATAGTATTCTACAAAAAAAGTAAAGTATTTTTCAAATTTTTCTTTACAAATTTATCCTTTTAATATACAATATGTGGTAGGTGAAATTATGCTTAATTTTGTAACAAATAATGAGGATGAAACTAAGGTTATTGGCTATAAATTAGCTTCTAAGTTAAAACCTAGAGATATTGTTGTTTTATCTCGGAGATTTAGGTAGTGGTAAAACTAAGTTTATCCAAGGTTTTCTTTCATATTTTGGGTTAGCTGATGAAATTTCTAGCCCTACTTTTACTATTGTTAATGAATATTCTAATAATGATATTTGTATTTATCATTTTGATGTTTATAGATTGGCTGATTTAGATGAATTTTATGCTATTGGCGGTACGGAGTATTTTGATAATGGAATTTGTTTGATTGAATGGGGAGAATTAGTTGAGCCTATTTTATCTTCTTATATTAAAATAAGGATTGATAAAGATGATAATAGTTTAGATAAACGTTATATAAGTGTAGAATTTAAAGGAGATTTTAATGAAGATTTTAGCAATTTCAACCTCAAGTAAAACTGCTTCTGCTTCTTTACTTGAAGATGATAAGTTGATTCAAGAATTGAATATTTGTAATGAGATAACTCATTCTGAAAAGCTTATGCCTCTTATTGATGAACTTTTTACAAGTAATGGCATTACGCTTTCTGATATAGAATTGATTGCTTGTGATAATGGCCCTCGGTTCTTTTACTGGTATTAGGATTGGTGTTGCAACTGTAAAAGCTTTATCAGAGGCCAAAAATATTCCGGTTGTTTCGTGCTCTTCTTTAGAGGGACTAGCTTATAATGTTACTGGTTTTGATTATATTTGTTCTATTATAGATGCACGCAATAATCAGGTATATGCTGCTATTTTTGATGCTAATTATAATTTGGTTTCTGATTATTTTGCTGACGATATTAATAACCTTATTCCAATTTTTAAAAACTATTCTAGCATGGCTTTTGTTGGTGATGGAGTTTATTTATTAAATATTTTATCTAATTTTGATAATAATATTCATAGTAAGAATATTGGAATTTGTGGATATAGAAAGTTTAAAAATGGACTTGCTACAAATGCAGATTATTTATCTGTTTTGTATTTACGTAAATCTCAAGCAGAAAGATTGAGGAATAATAATGTGTAATGTGCAAATTTTAGATATGACTTTAAATGATTTTGATGAAATTGAACCCATATATAATTCTGATTTTGATGATTTTTGGAAAGCAAGTAATTTAAAGTCTGAACTTGAAAATAAGAATTCTAAATGTATTGTTGCAAAACTTGATAATAAAATTGTTGGTTTTGCTACTCTTTGGTTTTCTGTTGATGATGCTCATATTACAAATATTGTTGTACATAAAAATTATAGACATTGTGGTATTGGAAGTCTTTTACTTGAAAGGCTTATAGAACTTGCAAAGGTTAAAGCTTCTATTACTTTAGAAGTAAGCATAAAAAATGTTTATGCTCAAAAACTATATTTTAAATATGGTTTTAAAAATTTAGGAATACGTAAAAAATATTATCATGGTGCAGATGATGCATTTATTATGACATTATTTTTTGAATAAATTGGAGGAATACTAATGAAAAGAAATGAATTAACTTACAAGGAATTAAAAAATTTTTGTGATCCAAATATTTTTGAATTTGAAACTACAGAAGAACTTGATAGTTCTGGTTTAGTATATGGTCAGGAAAGAGGAATTCATGCTTTACAATTTGGACTTAATATAACTTCTAAGGGTTATAACCTTTATATTGAAGGTCCTGCAGGTGTTGGTAAAACAATGTACTCTAAACAGTATGTTTCTGAAATTGCAAGCAAACAAAGAACTCCTGATGATTGGTGTTATTTGTATAATTTTGATAATCCAAATGAACCTATTGCTGTTAGCCTTCCTGCTGGTGAAGGAAAAGTTTTTATGGAAAGAATGAATACTTTTATTGATGATATTAAAAAGTATTTAAAAAGGACTTTTAATAATGAAGATTTTGAAAAGGAAAAAACTTTAATTAAACAAAAGTATGAAGAAAAGCGTGAGAAGTTACTTGATAATTTGAATAAAGAAACTTTAAAACATGATTTCCAAGTTAAAGCTGCACCAAATGGTATTTATATGTTACCTGTTTTTGAGGGGAAAACTCTTGATGAGACTGAATTTGAGAAATTGGAAGATTCTATTAAACAAGGTTATGAAGAAAAGTCTAATATTGTTCAAGAGCAAATTATGCAAGTTATTGGTCAATTAAAGGTGATTGAAAAAGAATCTGAACAAAAAATAGATGAATGGCAGTCTAATATTGCTCTTCTTACTATTAATGCATATATTAATCCTATTAGAGCAAATTACAAGAAGAATAGTAAAATCATATCTTTTTTGGATAATGTAAAAAAAGATATTTTAAAAAATATAAATCATTTTATAGCTGAGGAAGTTGGCAATCCAACTAATGTGCAAGCTCCAAAACCTGAGGCTGTTAAACCTTGGCTTAATTATAGAGTTAATTTATTTGTAGATAATAGCAATACTCAAGGTAGCCCTGTAATAATGGATTCTAATTATTCTTATCAAAATTTATTTGGTAAGCTAGAGTATGAAAATCAATACGGTATGCTTAGAACTGATTATACCATGCTAAAATCTGGTATACTTCATAAGGCTAATGGCGGATACCTTATTTTGCAGGCTCAAGATTTACTTTCAAACCAACTTTGCTATGATACTTTAAAAAAGGCTCTTTTAGTAAAAGAAGCAAATATTGAAAACAATATGGAACAACGTTCTAGCATGGTTATGATTTCGCTAAAACCTGAACCTATTCCTTTAAATGTAAAAGTTTTACTTTTAGGAGATGCAAATATTTATCATACTTTACTTTCCTTAGATCCTGATTTTAAAAAGTTATTTAAAATAAAGGTAGAGTTTGAAGAATCTGCACCTAGAAATAATGATAATATATTACGTTTAGCAAAGTTTGTTCATAGCTATTGTGAAAAGGAAAATTGCCTTCCTTTAGATAAGACGGCAATGGCAAAAGTTGTAGAATATGCTTCTGCTTTATCTTCCGATAAGGAAAAACTATCTACTCATTTTAACGAAATTGGTGAAATAGTTTCTGAATCTTCAACATGGGCTAAGCTTTCTAGGAAAAAATTAATAACAGCTGATTTTGTTGATAAGGCTCTGAAAAAAAGAATTGAAAGAGTTAAAAAATATGACCAACAATATTCTGAATTAATAGAAGAAAAAGCTTTACTTATTGATACAGATGGATATAAAGTTGGTGAAATAAATGGTTTAACTGTTATGACAATTGGTGATTATACATTTGGTAAACCTTCAAAAATAACTGCAAACACTTATATGGGAAAAACTGGAGTTATTAACTTAGAAAGAGAAACTGAAATGTCTGGACCAACTCACTCAAAAGGAGTTCTAATACTTCGCGGGTATCTTGGTGAAAAATTTGCACAAGACTTTCCTTTATCTTTAACTGCAAGTATTTGTTTTGAACAATTATACAATGGTGTAGATGGTGATAGTGCTTCTAGTACCGAATGCTATGCAATTCTTTCTAGCCTTTCAGGAATTCCTATTAAGCAATCAATTGCAGTAACTGGCTCTGTTAATCAAAAAGGTATTATTCAACCAATTGGTGGTGTAAATGAAAAAATTGAAGGATTCTTTAATATTTGCAAAAAACGTGGCCTAAATGGTGAGCAAGGTGTGATGATTCCTATTCAAAATGTTAGAAATTTACATTTATCTGATGAAGTAATTGAATGTGTAAAAAACGGAAAATTTCATATTTATGCTATAAGTACTATTGATGAAGGAATTGAAATCCTAACTGGCGTACCTGCCGGAAAACAAAACAAAGATGGAAAATTTCCTGCCGGAACAATTAACTATTTAGTTTACGAAAAATTAAAAGGATATTACGAAAACACTAAAAATTTAAATAATTAAATAATACCTCTATGTTAAAACGCATTAGATGCTGAATATAATTTTTATAATAAAAAGTCAACGAGTCACCTACCACTGGGGAAGTGACCCATTGACCCTACATGGTGACCCTCGCGATTTGACTTTTTATTATAAAAATTATATTCAGCATCTAATGCGTTTAAGCACATATCTATTATTTTTTCTAACCTTAAACCTGCGAAGCCCGCAAAAAGCCTACTTCTTAACTATTTTCTTGCTTTTCCATCTAAAGTATCTAAATTATCTAAGGCTCTCCCCGTTCCTAAAGCAACACACGAAACCGCATCTTCTGCAATCATTACATTTATTCCTGTCTCCTCTTGCAATAGTTTATCCAACCCATCTACTAAGCAGCCTCCCCCTGTCATATATATTCCTCTATCACTTATATCAGCTGCTAATTCTGGTGGAGTTTTTTCTAGCACTGAATGTACTGCCTCTACTATTGCCGTTGCTGGTTCTGTTAGTGCCTCCATCATTTCACTCGAATATATTGTTGCCATTTTTGGTAGCCCTGTAACCATATCTCTACCTTTTACTTCCATTTTTTCTTCTTGTACTTTTGGATATACACAACCTATGGTTACTTTTAAGTCTTCTGCTGTTCTTTCTCCTATCATCATATTGTGCTTTTTCTTTATATATTTTACTATTGCTTCATCAAATTTATCGCCTGCAACTTTAATAGAAGTACTTACTACTGAGCCTCCTAGAGAAATTACCGCTATATCTGCTGTTCCTCCTCCAATATCAACTACCATATTTCCACATGCTTTTGATATATCTATTCCTGCACCAATAGCTGCTGCAATTGGTTCTTCTATTAAATATACTCTCCTTGCTCCTGCTTGTGTTGCTGCATCTATTACTGCCTTTTTTTCAACTTCTGTTACTTGTGATGGTATGCATATCATAATTCTTGGAGAAAACATTGATTTTCCACATGCTCTACCTATAAAGTGTTTTAGCATTTTTTCTGTAACTGTATAATTTGAGATTACTCCATCTTTTAATGGCCTTGTTGCTACAATATTTCCTGGAGTTCTACCTAGCATTCTTCTTGCTTCTGCACCTACTGATAATACATCTCCTGTTTGATTATTTACTGCTACTACTGATGGCTCTCTTAATACTATTCCTTTTCCCTTTACATAGGCTATTACTGTTGCTGTTCCTAAATCTATACCTATATCTTGACCAAATCCAAACATTTTTATCTTCCTTTCGAATCAATTATTACAATTTTGTTACAATTATATTACAAGTTGTAAAAAATATCAATATCTATTTACAAAATCTGTGATTTCCTATTACAACTGTAAGGGGTCTTGACCAGATCCATCCATTTGTTGCTGTTTTAGGGTTAAAGTAATATATTGCACCATATGTTGGATCCCAACCATTTAATGCATCTTGCGCAGCTGAGATTGCTGTTTGATTAGGAGTTAAGTTTATTTGCCCATCATCTACTACACTAAATGCTCCTTTTTGGTATATTACTCCTGCTATTGAGTTTGGAAATGATGAGTTTTTTACCCTGTTTAATACAACTGCTGCAACTGCTACTTGTCCTGTATATGGCTCTCCTCTAGCTTCTGCATATACTAACCTTGCCAATAGATTTAAGTCTGAGTTTGAAGTTGTTCCACCTGTATTGTTGCTGGTTCCCATAATTCCCATTGCTGCTAATGTTTTTGGTCCTGCTATTCCATCTACTGTTAATCCGTTTTTAGATTGAAACCATTTTACTGCTGCTAATGTCTGGCTTCCATATATACCATCTACATTTCCACTGTAATATCCCCATCTTTTAAGTTTTGTCTGTATTTGCCTTACTTCCTCTCCTCTTGAACCATATTTTGATAATGCTTCTACGTTATTACTATCTGCTCTTAAAAACATGTTGTAAATTATAAATGTTGTTATTGATAAGATTAATAAAATTATTGGAATTATTTTTCTTTTTAACATAATAAACCACCTTGTGATATTATTTACACAAATGGTGGTTTTTATGCTTTTTTATTTTACAAATATTTTTAATTACTTTTAAGTTTCAAATGGTTCTTCTTCTAATGTATTATCTTCTTTTTTTATTAGTATTGTTATTTTCTTTTCTGCTTCTTCTAACATTTTATTACATTCTTTTGATACTTGCATTCCTTCTTCAAATTTTTTTATTGATTCATCTAAATTCAATTCCCCTTTTTCTAATTCTTGCACTATTTTTTCTAGTTTTTCCATATTTTCTTCAAAATTCATTTTTTTACTCCTTTTATATAATAATCTTTTTTTATTCTTTTGTAAATGTTCCGTCTTTTATGTTTACTGTATACCATGCTAATGCATTAGTTGTGCTATTTTCTCTTACACAGATTATGTATTCTCCATTTTCTGTTTGACCATCTTCTGCAAAATACACATTGCTATCTTCTCCCCAGTCTTTTTTTACTATGTCTATTGCTATTTCTAAGCTTGTTTTTGGTTCTTCTTCATTTTCTACTGGTTCTTGCACTGCTACTTGGTTTTCTTCTTGGTCTATAATGCTATTTTCTATATTGCCATTTATTTCATTTTCTACATTGTTATCTATTGCATTTTCTTGCTCTTCATTATTATTTTCTACATTACTTGAACTTGTTGGAACTTCTTTGTTATTTTTGTTTATGGTTATTCCTATTATTACTCCAACTACTATAATAAGTAGTATTATTAATAAAAATATATATGTTTTTTTCATAATATCCCCTTTCTTTTATTAATTATTTTCAATTTTTAGAGTTTTTGCAAATATTTTTCCATCTTCTAACCTTATTCCTATTTCGTCATTTTCTTTTACTTGTTTTATACTTTTTAATATTTTTCCATTATGTTCTGTTATACTATATCCCCTTGCTAGTGTTTTTAGCGGGCTTAATGCATCTAACTTTAATATATAGTTTTTTGTTTTTACTTTGTTTTCATTTAATATATTTTGTATTGCTGTTTGCATGCTTTTCATTTTCATATCAATGTTTAAATAGTTTTCATTTATTTTTTTTAATGGGTCTGTAAATACTCGTGATGCCATTATTTTTTCGTATTTTAGCCTCATAAGTTCTATTTTCTTTTTTAATGATTGCTTATACCTATCTTTGTAGCTTTCTATTTTTCTTTTGATTTCATATATATCTGCTTGGGCGAGTTCTGCTGCAGCAGATGGTGTTGGTGCTCTTAAGTCTGCTACAAAATCGGCTATTGTAAAGTCTGTTTCATGCCCTACTGCTGATATTATTGGTATTTGAGATTCATATATTGCTCTTGCTAAAATTTCTTCATTAAATGGCCATAGATCCTCTATTGAGCCTCCTCCTCTTGCTAGTATTATTACATCTACAATTTTTTGCTCATTTACAATTTTTATTGCTTCTACTATTTTTTCTGCTGCTCC
The DNA here is from genome assembly GCA_944392385.1 of uncultured Clostridia bacterium. Lineage (GTDB taxonomy): Bacteria > Bacillota > Clostridia > TANB77 > CAG-508 > UMGS1781. The sequence goes on from CALXWL010000019.1 coordinate 10,424, forward strand.
CATTCCTTGAACTGGCACTGGATACAGCTTTATATGTACATTTGGATTTCTTCTTGTTGATACATTAATAATATCCCTAATTACTGCTCCTGTTTGAGAAGTAAGAACTCCTATTGTTTTTGGCATTAATGGTATCTTTTTTTTATGCTCACTTCTAAATAGTCCTTCTTTTTCAAGTTTGTTTTTTAATTCTTCATATTGTTTGTATAGGTCTCCTATCCCATCTTCCTGCATTGCCTTGCAATATATCTGGTATACTCCTCCTGCTTCGTATACTGCAAGTGTACCAAATACCAATACTTTCATACCATCTTTTGGAACAAATTTTAAAGTAGATGTTGATGATTTAAACATAACACATTTTATTAAAGATTTTTCATCTTTCAATGTGAAATACATGTGCCCTGTATAGTGATGTTTGAAATTTGATATTTCTCCCTTCACATATACATTATTTAAGTATTCATCTTCATCTACTTTGTTTTTAATATATTTATTTAATTCACTTACAGTTATTGCTACTGGTTTCATAAGTTCTCCTTAACCACATTTGCTAAAACTCCATTTATAAATGGTGCAGAACTATCTTCTCCATATGTTTTTGCAAGTTCAATGGCTTCATTTATTGCTACTTTATATGGTACATCTGCATATAACATTTCATATATGGATAATTTTAGTAATGCTACGTTTATTTTTGATATTCTTTGTAACTGCCATTTTGGTTTTAATTTTTCTGATATTTTTTCTTCTAGCTCTTGTTCGTTTGCTTTTATTCCTCTTATTATTTTTCTTATATATTTTCTTGCATTTTTGTCTTCAATATTATGGTTTTCTAGGAATATATCAATGTTTTCTTCACTGAATTCTTTTTGTATTTCTAGCTCATATATTAACATAAATGCATATTCTCTCATTTTTGATATGTTCATTTTCTTCTCCTTATGAAATCTAAATCAATTCTATAAAATTGGTTTACCATTTATCTACTATTTCTCTTATCTTATTTTTTACTTTTTCCTTATTTTGTTGAACATAATTTCCAATTAGTATTCCTGCAATTATTATTAGGCAACCTATTAGGAATTCATGAATTTTGAATATTAGACATATTATTGCTATAATTCCTCCTATTATTGCCCCTCTATATCTTACAAGAAAATCTCTAAATTGCTCCATAGACATTCTCCTTATTTTTTTATTCTATTCTTTTACTTCTTTTTTTATTGTTATGTTTTTTATTCTAACATTTACATCTTTTACATCTAAGTCTAGTGATTTTTTTATTGTTTCCTTTACATCTTTTTGCAAACTTATCGTTAAGTCTTTTATTACAGCATCAGGATAAACAAATAGTGTTATATATATACTTACATTGTTTTCATTATCTAATTCAACTTTTGTCATTACATTTTGTGCTGTTTCAAAATTTCTAACTGTTGCATTAGTTAGGCTTTCTATTGTATCTTTTGATACTAATAGCTTTCCATTATCATTTTCTAATAGTATTCCATCTTTTAAATTGCTTGTACTTTTTGTATCAGAATTTAAAAAGATGCATTTTACTGCTAATAATATTAGCAGTACTGCTATACCAAAAGTAATTTTTGATGCTATACTCTCTGTTGTAATATATTCTATGCTATCAATTACTAAATCTAAATCTAACCATCCTGATATTGTTAATATTAATGCGAAACTTATTAATAAAATTATTGTTGAAAATAATACTAATCCTATTTTATCTAAAACTTTCATATTTAAAATCTCCTTTATACTATATTATATTTTATTCTTGGTTATCTTGTGCTTCTTCATTTCTTTTTTCTGGAATATTAATTCCTTGTATATGAATATTTACACTTGAAACATTTAGTCCTGTCATTGTTTCTACTGCTTTTTTAACTCTATTTTGAATTTCAAAAGCAACATCTGGAATTCTTACGCCATATTCTACAATTATATTTACATCTATTTTTGTATCTTTCTCACCTACTTCTACTTTTATTCCTTTTGCTAAACCTTTTTTTCCAAATATTTCTGTAATTCCTCCTGCCATTCCAAAAACCCCTGGAACTTCTGAAACTGCAACACCTGCAATTGAAGCCACAACATCATTTGCAATTTTTATGCTTTCATCATTTTCATTTATTATCTCTTCTTTATTCTCTGCAACTAAATTTTTTCCCTCTTCCACTTTTCTACCTCCTTTAATTTAATAAGAAAAAATCTTATATAATTTCAAGATAAAAGTCGATTTTTCCTATACAATAAAAAATTGATATACTTAATTTATATTATACAGTATATCAATTTATTTTAAATTTTACAACTATTTTTGAAAATTTTTTTAATTTTTACTATCTTTCTTCTCCTTCTTTTTCGTGTTCTTTTTTATCTTTTCTTATTATTTCTCCTTTTTCGTTTATTTCGCAACCTTCTAAGTTTAATGGTGAAACATCTACCTTTGGAACAAATGAGGTTCTATCTTCTTTTTGTCCCATTGTTTCTGCTATTTTATCTGCAGTTTTATTTCCTTCTTTTTCAAATTCTTTTAAAGTCTCCTCTATTTCACTTTCTTTTTTCTCTGTTTTTAATTTTTTTATTAAATTTTCTAATCTTCCCATTTTATATATCTCCTTTTACAAAAATTTTATTTTTGCTCTCTATTCTCTTATTTTAGCACGTTTTCACACTTCTGTCAAACAAAACTTAACTTTTGCCTTGGATTTTGTTACCATTCAGAATGAATTAAATAATAGCACTTTATAGCCCAACGCAGGAGTTTAATATTTATTTTTTATCGAAGACCCCCGAAAAGCTTCGTAGGCGTCTCAAACGTGGGTTCGATAAAAAATAAATATTAAACTCCGACGAGATTGGGCGGACTTTAGGGTACCAACTCTGAATGGTAACTAGATCTTTCTACCATATCATATAATATTTTTTATTAATATCATATAATATTTTTTATTAATATGTTTTATTTTCATTATTTTGTGTTATAATTTTATAGTAATTATATGGATGGAGATGATTATAATGACAGATTCGAAAGAAGAAGTAAATATTTACAAGCTTTATGGACAAGAATGTTTATTACCCAAAGAAGATTTTATGAAAAAATATAAAATTAATGAAAACGGACTTACTCAGCAAGAAGCTGACTTAAGATTAAAACATTTTGGCCTAAATACCATTAGACAAGCTAAGCCAAAAAAGTGGTATAATTATTTTTTCGAAAGCTTATTTACCCCTTTTAATATAATTTTACTAGGAATAACTTTACTTTTATGTTATACTGATGTAATTTTGCCTGAAGAGCCTAGTTACGCTAATATAATAGTTATTGGAATACTAGTTACTGCAAGCACTCTACTGGATTTTATTGAAGAATATCGCTCAAATAAGGCAGCAAATAAATTAAAAGAATTGGTAGCAACAACTTGTACTGTTTTAAGAGATGGCAAAGAAATTCAGATTCCAATAAAAGATGCCACCATTGGTGATATTGTGCTTCTTTCTGCTGGTAGTATGATTCCTGCTGATTTAAGAATTATAGAATCAACTGACTTGTATGTTGGCCAATCTTCATTAACCGGTGAATCTAATGCCGTTAAGAAATTATCAGAATCTGAAATGAAAGAAGAAAACTTAGATAATATTGCAGACTTAGATACAATCTGTTTTATGGGAACAAATGTTATTTCTGGTAGTGCTAAAGGTGTTATTATAAAAACTGCAGATTCAACTTACTTTGGTCAAATAGCTCATACTTTAACCTCTGGAAAACCTAAAACTGCTTTCCAAAAAGGTATTGAAAGTATAAGTAAATTATTAATTAGGTTTATGATTATAGTAATTCCTATAGTTTTTATACTTAATTTTTCAAAACATAGTATAGTAACTGCATTTACCTTTGCTGTAGCAATTGCAATTGCAATAACTCCTTTACTTCTTCCTGTTATTTTATCTTCTTGTTTATCTAAAGGTGCTGTAAAAATGTCTAAGAAAAAGACAATTATAAAAAAGTTAGATGCTATTCAAAATTTTGGAGCTATGAATATTTTATGTACTGATAAAACAGGGACTTTAACAGAAGATAAAATTGTTTTAGAGAAATACTTAGATATAAATGGTGATGAAGATATTTCTGTTTTGAAATATGCTTATTTGAATTCTAGTCTTCAAACTGGCTTAAGGAGTAATATTGATGAAGCTGTTATAAATCGTGCTAAAGAATATAATATGAATGAATTGACAAGTAAATATATAAAATTAGATGAAATACCTTTTGACTTTGCTCGTAGGCGTTTATCTGTTGCCGTAAAAAATGAGGAAGGTATTGATGAATTGATAACTAAAGGTGCTGTTGAAGAAATTCTTAATATTTCTACCTCTGTTGAATATAAAGGAAACGTTTCTCCTTTGACTAAGGAAATTAAAGAAAATATTCAAAGAATTAGTAAGAACTTAAATAAAGATGGGCTAAGAGTTATTGCCATTTGTAAAAAATATAGTACTGTACCAGGCTATGATTTTGAGATTAAAGATGAAAAAAACATGATTCTTATAGGTTTTATTGGTTTCTTAGATCCTCCTAAGGAAAGTGCTAAGGAAGCTGTAGAAAAAATGAATAAGTCCGGAATTCGTGTTATAGTTCTTACTGGCGATAATGCTGAAGTAACTAAATGTATTTGTGATAAGGTGGGTATCAACTCAAAATCTATTATTTTAGGAAATCAGTTAGATAGATTATCAGATGTTGCTGCTCTTAGACTTATTAGAAGAAATAATATTTTTGCTAAATTATCCCCTATTCAAAAATCTAGAATTGTTAGATTGTTAAAAGAGGATGGAAATATTGTAGGATATATGGGTGATGGAATAAATGATAGTCCTTCTTTAACAAAGTCTGATGTTGGAATTTCGGTAGATACTGCAGTAGATATTGCTAAGGAATCGGCAGATATAATATTATTAGAAAAGGATTTGAATGTTTTACTAGATGGTGTTACTGAGGGAAGAAAAACTTTTGTTAATTTAATGAAATATATTAAATTAGCTACAAGTTTTAACTTTGGCGAGGTTTTATCTGTAATTGTTGCAAGCATAGCTTTACCTTTCTTGCCAGAAACTCCTATACAGTTGTTAGTAGAAGGTTTATTATATGATTTTGGTCAAATGACTCTTCCTTTTGATGATGTTGATAAGGAAATTGTTCAAAAACCAAAAAAATTAGATATAAATAGCTTGAAACATTTTATGCTTTTTATGGGTCCTGTTAGTTCTATTTTCGACTTAGTTGTTTTTGCTTCTTTATGGTTTATTTTTGGAGTTAGGGAGGCTGCAATGTTCCAGACTATATGGTTTACTTACAGTATTGTTTCAAACTTGGTTGGTATGCATATTATTAGAACTGCTAAAATACCGTTTGTTCAAAGTAATGCACATAAAATGGTATATGCTTCTTCTATCTTACTAATATTGGTTGGAATAATTGTTCCATTTACACCTATGGGAAGTTTGATTGGCTTAGTTCCAATTGCTACGCAGTATATATTATTAATATTTGTTGTTACTTTCTTATATTGTATTTTAGCTATGTTTGCTAAGAAAATTTATATTAAAAGATATGGCGAATGGATTTAGTTTTCTAAAAAAATAAAGAATACTAATAAATGTATTCTTTATTTTTTATTTATATTTTATGTTCTTAGTTCTGCACCTAATGCTACTTGTAGTTCTTTTGTTATTGCTTCCATTGTATTTTTTATTTCATCATCTGTTAATGTTCTGTTATTTGCTCTAAATATTAGTTCATATGCTACGCTCTTTTTGTTTTGCCCTAATTTTTCGTTTCTATATATATCAAATAGTTTAGCTGTTTCTAATATATTTTTTGATTTTTTTGATATAATATTTTCTATTTGCCCTACTTCTATTTGCTCGTCTACTACTAAAGCTATATCTCTTTCTACTGCTGGATATTTAGGAATTGGTGTGTATTTTTTATTGTTTTTTCCATATTTTACAAATTTACTTAAGTCTATTTCTGCATAATATACTTTTTCGTTTATTCCGTAATTTGCTAGTATTTGTGGGTGTACTTCTCCAAATTTTGAAATACTATCTTTTCCTACATATATTTCTGCACTTTTGCCTGGATGTAAGGTTTCTGTTTTTGCTCTTTCTATTTGATAACGTGCTATGTTTGATATTTCTAATATGTTCTCAATTATTCCTTTTATAATATAGAAGTCTGCATTTTTTCCATATGTTGCAAATGCAATTTTTTCTGTTTCCGTTGGTATTTCTCCTTTTTCTATGTTGCCTTGCTCATCTGTATACGTTTTTCCTATTTCAAATAAACTTACTTCTTTGTTCTTTTTGTTATAATTTGTTGTTATTGATTGTAATACTGTTGGCATCATAGATGTTCTCATTAGCGAGTAATCTTCTCCTAATGGATTTTTTATTTTTATTGCTTTTGTGCTATCTAGTTTGCATTTTTCAAAATCTTCTGGGCTTATAAATGCAAATGAATACATTTCTGAAAATCCTTTACTTACTAACAATTCTTTTATTTTATCTTGTAGTTTTTGTGCTTTTGTTTTAGCTCCTAGTGTAGTTTCTGCATTTATTAATGTGCTTTGTAGTTTATCATAACCATGTATTCTTATTATTTCTTCTGCTATATCTGCAGTTCGTTCTATATCTGTTCTGAAATATGGAATTTCTAGCATGTTTCCTTTAACTTTTATTTCTAGATTTTCTAATATTGTTATCATTTCTTCTTTAGATATTTTCATTCCAAGTAAGTTATTAACTTTTTCTGGTTCAAATGGAATTATTTTTTGTTTCTCTTTTTCTGGATATACATCTATAACTTCTTCTACTGCTTTTCCTGCTCCTATTTGCTCTGCAAGTTCTATTGCTCTATTTATTGCTCTTAGTGCAATTTCTGGTGATAGACCTTTTTCATATCTTGTTGATGCTTCTGTTCTTAATCCTACTTTTTTTGCTGTTAAACGTACACTTCCTCTTTTAAATACTGCTGCTTCGAATACTACTGTTTTTGTATTTTCTGTTATTCCTGAATTTGCTCCACCCATTACTCCTGCTATTGCAACTGGTTTTTCTTCATCTGCTATTACTAACATTGAGCTGTCTAAGTTTCTTTTTTCTTCGTCTAGTGTTGTAATTGTTTCGTTATCTTTTGCTCTTCTTACTATTATATGTTTTCCTTCTACTGAGTTTATATCAAATGCATGCATTGGTTCTCCCATTTCTAGCATTACATAATTTGTTATATCTACTATGTTGTTTATGCTTCTTACTCCACATGCTTTTAGTCTTCTTTTCATCCAGTCTGGTGACTCTTCTATTTTTACATTTTTTAATACTCTTGCCATATATCTATAACATAAGTCTTTTGCTTCTATATCTACTTTTAACCCTTCTATTTCATTTACTTTTTTTACTTCTTTTGCTAAATTTTTACGTGGATTTTTGAATTTTTCTCCTAATGATATTGCAGTTTCTCTACCTAGCCCTTCTATTGAAAAACAGTCTGGTCTATTTGATGTTATTTCAAAGTCTAATATATCTTCTCTTAAGTTTAATACTTCTACTATATCTTTTCCTAAGAATTTTTCATATTCTTTTGGTAATATCATTATTCCATGTTCAATTTGCCCTGGATAGTCTTCTATATTTAAGCCTAATTCTGTTACAGCACACATCATTCCACATGATTCTACTCCGCGTAGCATTCCTGTTTTTATTTTTACATCTCCTGGTAGTTCTGAACCATCTTTTGCTATTGGAATAATGTCACCTACATGCACATTATCTGCACCTGTTACAATTTGAACTGTTTTTTCACCTATGTCTACTTTTGTAACTATTAATTTATCTGCATCTGGATGTTTTTTTATTTCTAATATTTTTCCAACAACTACATTTTTTATGTCATTTCCTTTTTGTTCTATTGTTTCTACTTTTGAACCTGTCATTGTTAGTCTATCTGCTAGTGTTTTTGCATCAACATTTATATCAGCATATTCTTTTAACCATTCTATACTTGTTTTCATAATTATCCCCTTTTTCTAAATTCTAACTTTTAACTTAAAATTGTTTTAAGAAACGTATGTCGTTTTCAAATAATAATCTCATATCATCTATTCCGTATTTTGCCATTGCTATCCTTTCTAGTCCACAGCCAAATGCAAAACCTGAGTATATATTTGAATCTATTCCGCAGTTTTCTAGTACTTTTGGGTGTACCATACCACAGCCTAAAAGTTCTATCCAACCTTCATTTTTACATACTCTACATCCTTTTCCTTTGCACACAAAGCAAGATACGTCTACTTCGGCGCTTGGTTCTGTGTATGGAAAATGATGTGGTCTAAATCTAATTTGTGTATTTTCTCCTAAGCATTTTTTAGCAAATATTTCTAGTGTTCCTTTTAAATCTGACATTGTGATATTTTTATCTACTACTAAACCTTCTATTTGATGAAATACTGGTGAATGTGTTGGATCAACACTATCTGATCTATATACTGCTCCTGGACATATTATTTTTATTGGTGGTTTTTGAGTTTCCATTACTCGTATTTGTACTGATGATGTTTGAGACCTTAGTACTATATTATCATTTATGTAAAATGTATCTTGCAAATCTCTTGCTGGATGGTCTATTGGTGTGTTTAGTTGGTCAAACACGTAATATGTTTTTTCTATATCTGGTCCATCTGCTATTTGGTAGCCTAAGCCTAAAAATATTTCTTTCATATCATCAATTACTCCTGTTATTGGATGTATTGAACCTATTGGAGTTTTTTTGCTTGGCATTGTAATATCAATCTTTTCTTTTTCTAATCTTTCTTGCATTGCCTTATCTTTTAGCTCTTTTTCTTTTTGTTTTATTGATTTTTCAATTTCATCACGTGCTTTATTTACAAACTCTCCTATAATTGGCCTTTCTTCTGCTGGTAATTCTCCCATTCCCCTTAACACAGCTGTAAGTTTTCCTTTTTTGCCTAGGTATTCTACTCTTACATTATTTAGTGTTTGTAAGTTTTCTGCTTTTTTTAGCTCTTGACTTGCCTCTTCTTTTATTTTTAATATTTGGTCTTTCATATTTTCACTCTCCACTTTTAGCTTTTTCATACATTACAGGATATCACATTTTTGCTTGTTTTACAATATTTTCATGGAATTTTTCAAAAAAAATGGGATGGCGTTTATTCCATCCCATCATGAGTTCTAGTTAGAACTCATAAACCTTTTTCTTGAATCTTATGCTCGATTCTTTCTAAGGATTCACCCTTCACGAAAACCAGTCCATTATTTGCAAGAAAAACTTTCTTGTTAGTCATATCCAGCAAATATTGGATAAGTTTTGCTACAAAGGATTCTTTATGAACGGTATCGTTTACAAAGTTTTGTGGATCCTCTGGCATTATTAAAGGAAAAAACACCTTAAGATCTACGTAGTCATAGTCATAGTAATTGATCATACACCGTAGTCCGTATCCCCATATTTTTCCAAAAACATAGCTGTCGTTTTCTTGATGAGACAAAACATAGTTTGCCATACCTGTTCCTCCCTTTTTAAGGTTATATTTTTGTAACATGTATATTATATCATACCATTATCTGGAAATGCAAATCTTCTAATTGGCATAAAGTATTACTTTTGTTCCTTTTGTTATCTGTATTCCTGCTTTTGGCAATTGGTCCGTAATTATTGCTTCTTCTTCTATTTGAGTGTCTGTTTCTAGTTCCGCTTCTTTTAATATTTTTTTTGCTTCTTCAAATGTTAGACCTGTTACGTTTGGCATTTGAACTGTTTCTTTTATTTCTTCTACTTCTTTTGAAATTTCCATGTATGGCAATACTTCTGATAGTATTTCTCCTGCTACTGGTGCTGCCACTCCACCTCCTTGGTGTATTTTGTCGCTATATTTTAGAGATTAGATGTTAGAGGTTAGAAGTTAGAAACTTACGAACATATTTAAAATATTTATTCACTAACAATCATCTATATTGCCCTACTAATTACAACATTTTTCTCATTTATGTATTCTAAAATCTCGTCTAATTCGTTCATGAACTTAAAATGAATTGTAATTTTTTTATCTTCATGGACTTCTATGTAATCAATTAACTGTGTTATAACATCCCTATCTAGTTCCGTTATATTTTTGTTTTCTTTAAATCTTTCTATCCATAGGCTATTTCCATTTATAATTTCTTCCTGTTTTTCTTTTTGTTTATCTAAATTTATAATAATTTCTTTTGTTTTTTCAATGTCTTGTTCATATTTTTGTTTATATTCTAAATACTCTTCTTTTGTTATATATTCATTTTTCCAGTCCTCATATAAACATCTTTTCAAATTATTTAATTTTTCTATTTCCTTTTCTTTTGCTTTTTTAATATTTTCTATATTCTCATTTGCTAGTTTTTTAGTATTTGATGTATTAATTTGCTTTAGTAATTTTTCAGTATCAACAAGCAATTCTATATGTAATTTAATTGCTTCTAATACTGCCTTTTCTAATTCTTCAACTTTTAGGGTATGTTTGGTACATAATTTATTTGATTTTTTTCTATATGTGCCACATATGTAATATTCATAAACAGTACCACTTTTATTTTTACAATATTTTTTATGCATTGCCCTACCACAATCTGCACATTTTAGTATTCCAGCCCACATACTTAAAGTTCCACTATTTTGCACTCTAGTATCAACTTTTCTTAATCCTTGTGCTTTTTCAAATAACTCTTTTTCTATAATAGGCTCATGCATATTTTCTACTGTAATCCAGTCATCTTCTGGTAGTTGTTCTACTTTATGAACTTTATAACTTCTTATTCTTCTTTTCCCTTGTGTAATATTTCCTATGTAAATATCATTTTTTAATATGTTTCTAACTGTAGATGGACACCATGAATAATCTTCTTGCATAATTTGAGAATTATTATAATTTTGATTCAATTTTTTCTTTTTATAGCCTGTTGGATTTAAAACCCCCATATCATTTAGCCTATGGCATATACTTAAATTTCCTAAACCTTCATTTACTTTCCATTCAAAAATTTTTTTTACAATTTCGGCTGATTCTTTATCAATGATTAATTTATGATTGTCTTCTGGACTCTTTATATATCCATAAGATGGAAATGCCCCTACAAACTCTCCGCTTCTTTTTTCTCCCATTTAGTGCTGACCTTATTTTAATTGATGTATCTTTTGCATATTCGTCATTTATTAAGTTCTTAAATGGTACTAATATTGTATTTGTGCTATTAGGATTCTTAAAACTATCTACACTATCATTTATGGCAATAAATCTTATATTGAATAATGGAAAAATCTGCTCTATATAGTTTCCTACTTCTATATAGTTTCTTCCAAGTCTTGATAAATCTTTAACTAGAACACAATTTATATTTCCTTTTCTCATATCTTCTAATAGTCTTTGAAATCCTGGTCTATCAAAATCTGTTCCAGTGTAACCATCATCTACATAAGTATCATAAACAATCAAATCATCATGTTCTTCAATAAATTCATTTAGTAGTGCCTTTTGGCTTGTTATACTATTGCTTTCACTCTTTTCTGTTCCATTATCTGCATCTTCCTGTGAAAGTCTTATATATATTGCAACAGACCATATTTTTGTTTTTTTCGTATTTGAATTTTCTGAAGAATATTTTGATTTTCTTCCAGCCAATATTTCTTACCTCCCTTCTTTTATAGTGTAACGTGCCCAGCAGGAAATGTCAGCCCTTTTTGCATTTTTGTTTTAAAATATTTAACATACACTCATCAATTTTCTTATTACATTTATCATAAATCATTTCTACATTTAAATTTCCGACTTTTATCTCATA
>CALXWL010000020.1 GCA_944392385.1 uncultured Clostridia bacterium
AGAGATTTGAAAGAGTTAGAAGAAAGGTATGTAATAAAAGAGATACAGCCAGTAGACATGTTTCCGTATACATCACATGTGGAGTGTGTTTCGTTGCTATGTCTTAAATAACCTCTGAAAGTACTGAAAATACTGACTTTTTTAAAAATAAAATTTTTGAAAAGAAGATGAAAGATCATAAAAAATAGTGAAAAATTTAAAAAATTAAAGACTTAAAATCGCAAGGTGGTATGCGGTGGCTAGGTCAAAAAATATTGAAATAACTGTTTCTTTCCAATAAGCGAAGTACATTTTATGTACTTTGTTTTTTTGGGAAAAAAAGCGAGGAGGAAAAATGGAAAACATAAAAATAAAAAATTATTATAATACAATGTCCGAAGATTCAAAAATAATATTAGTAAATATACTAGCAGATAATTTAATTTACTTACACGATTTTGAGGTTGTAGATAAGAAAGTTATAAAGAACATATCTTCTTTGTTACTATTATTTATTAATCATAATACAAAAACTAAAATTAAAGAATTTGACGAGTTTAGTGTTTATGAGAAAAAAATTTTATATAGTATTATAATAGATGGAATTGCATCCATTTATGTAGATAATGAGTATCTAAATTATTCTGATATAGGAACTAAATATAAGCAAAAGATAATACAAGAGTTATTATCTTTTTTTAAATACCTTACAAGATTTAGTAAAGAAAAGGTATTTATGATTTATACAAAGGAAGTAAAAAAATATAGAATAAAAGGATTTAGTTGGGATAACATCCCATATTAGTATAAAAAATGCCACAAAATCAATTGTGGTGCGAAGTAAAAGGAGGAAATTCAAATAAATGAAAAATTATAAAAAATATTATTTAACGAGTGAGTCTGTAACTGAAGGACATCCTGATAAGGTATGTGATTTCATTTCAGACTCTATTTTAGATGCTTGTTTAGAACAAGATGAGAATTCAAGAGTTGCAGTTGAGACATTCATATCAAATGGAAAAGTAGTAGTTGCAGGGCAAATTACATCAAATGCAATTATAGATATAGAAAGTATAGTAAGAGAAAAATTAAAAGAGGTAGGCTATGATGATGCTAGATATAATATGGATTATAAAACCTGCGATATTGATATCAACATTACAAAACAAAGTGGTGATATAGCAATGGGAGTTGACATTGGAGGGGCAGGAGATCAGGGCATAATGTTTGGATTTGCTTGTAATGAAACTGACAGCTTTATGCCATATGCAATAGATACTGCACACAAATTGGCACAAAGATTAACAGAAGTAAGAAAAAAAGGGATAATTCCTTATTTAAAATCAGATGGAAAAGTACAAGTTACAATAGAATACTTGAACGATGTACCGTTTAGAATTGATACTATTCTAATTTCTACACAACATACAGAAGATACTGATATGGATGAGTTAGAAAATGATATTATAGAATATGTAATAAAACCAGTAGTAGAAGATGATATGGTAGATGCTGAAACAAAAATATTAATTAATCCTACAGGAAGATTTGTTGTTGGAGGAGCTGTTGCTGATACGGGATTGACAGGTAGAAAAATTGCCGTTGATACTTATGGAGGATATGCTAGACACGGAGGTGGAGCTTTTTCAGGAAAGGATGCTACAAAAGTTGATAGATCTGCATCATATATGTTAAGACATATAGCAAAAAATATTGTCATCAATGGAATAGCAAGAAAATGTGAATTACAGATAAGCTATGGAATAGGAATTGCTGAGCCGTTATCTATTTTTATAGATTGCTTTGGAACAAATATTATACCAGAGGGAGATATAATTAGAATAATTAAAGACTCATTTGACTTAACACCTAATGGAATAATAGAGTATTTAGATTTAAAGGAACCTATATTTTCAAAAATTACTAATTATGGACATTTTGGAAGAGAAGGATTCTCTTGGGAAGAGGTTAGACAAATATAAAATAAAACAAATGATAGAAAAATATTAGAAAGAATTAGAAGAAGACTTGTATAAAGTTTGAACAAGAGTTAATATACAACACAAATTTTATATAAGGTTTTTTTCTTTGGAAAGGAAAAAATTATGTATTTATTAACATTTATAGGTGGAGCAATGTTTGGAGAAATTGTAACACTATTTTTACATTGTTGTTTAATTGTAGGAAAGGAGAGTGATCGACAATGGGAGGAAGAGCAGATTATGAGGAAAGACGAGAAGCAAGAAAAATAAGATATGAGGAACTTTCAAAAAAAGCAGAAGAAAGGTCAGCTCAATATAGTAATCGGGGCAGCTAATAGAATTTTGGCAATGACACCACGGACAGCCAATTATAATAGGACATCATTCAGAAAAGAAAGCCAGACGATTACGCGAGAAAGCTTGGGAAGATACTAGAAAATCAATTGAAGAAGATAAAAAGAGTCAATATTACAAAGACAAAGCAGAGTCAGTAAAAAATAGCAAAGTGATTTATAATGATGATCCTAATGCCATCCAAAAGTTAAAAGATAAACTGGAGTATTTAGAAAAACAAAAAGAATTGATAAAAGCAGATGAAGAACATACATCTTGGCAATTGCAAAATATTGGAGCTAGAATACGAGAAACTAAAAGGCGAATTGCAAGACTTGAGAAATTAAATGAGATAGAGTTTAAGAATATTGAATTTACAGGTGGCAAAGCAATTCATAATAAAGAAATAAATCGTATTCAATTGATTTTTAACAACATACCTGATGAAGAAATAAGAACGGCATTAAAAACAAGAGGATTTCATTGGTCAAGAAAAGAGGGAGCTTGGCAGAGAGAATTTAATGAGAATACAATAAGAGTTACTAATATTTTAATAAGAGATGTTCTAAATAAAGAACAAGAGCAGGAGGATGAATTTGAGTAATTTTCAAAGGTAAAATTTACTCTACTAAAAAATAAAAAAGCCATAGAATCGATTCTCGTGCGAGAGAATTTTAGGGAGGTAAAATGGTTCATATAAGATTAGATATAGTAAATAAACAAGAGTATGAAACATCTGATATTTATAGAGAAATAAAAATTTTAATACCAAGAGATTCAGAAGATTTAGAAAGAGACTTTGAATATTTGGGATTGGATTATAGGAACTTAGATATACAAGATACACAGATAAAAGAGTGTGAAATTGTTTGCAAAAATGATCCTGCATTTGCATCTGACCTATCAGATGAATTAAATTTATTAATTGCTAGAGCAAGTGATTCAGGATATACTACACCTTTTAATGATATGAAAGCCTTGTATGAATTACTTAATAATATAAAAATATCTGATAGAGATAAATTATTAGCTGTTTTAAAAACAGAGAGAGAACAAATTACTAACATTAAAGATACAATAAAGTTTGCTAGTAATATAGATGAATATCATTTGGATAATGATTCACATTCATTAGAAGAATTCGCAGAAAATGAAATTCATTTGGGTGAATTATATATGGAGGATGTAATTCCATATCTTGATTTAAAATCATTAGGAAAGGATTTATTAAATCAAAGAAATGGAAAATTAACAGAGTACGGAGTATTGTGTCGTATGGATGAAGGAATGGAAAATTCACAAGAAGAGGAGGCGTTTGAATAATGAAAAAACCAAAATGTGCTTTGATTGGACAAAATGGAAACATATTTAATCTTATGGGAATAGCATCACGAACATTAAGAAATAACAATATGAAAGAAGAGGCAAAAGAAATGGTTATTAGAATAGAAGAATCGAAAAGTTATGAAGAGGCTTTAAGTATTATAGGAGAATATGTTGAGATAACTGACGAGGCAGGATTAGATAATGAGGAAGAATTTGAATAGGAGGAAGTTAATTTGAGTAAACAAAAAATAACTATAAGTGATATAAGAGAGAGTCTTTATGATGCAAATTTAGATTCAGAATATAGAGAGGCATTGGCAAACGCTATGATTGAATTAGGCTATGTAAGTGATACGCCATTGAATTTATATATGGGAACAGAAAAACAGAGAAAAGAACTAGAAAGAGTGGAGTCAAAACCATTAAGTAATAATGAAATAAGTGAGATAATACATTTAATGATGTATGAAATGAGAAATGATTTTCAGTATGGAAGATTTAAACCAGTTGCTGATTACTATATTAATATTTCAAAAGAAGTAGATAACATAGAAACAAATAAAACAAAAAATGAATATGAAAAACCGATATGTAATGTAGAATCATATGCAACTATGTATGAATTAATTTGTTTTGCATCTAAAACATTAAAGCAAAATAATATGAATAACGAGTCAAGAAGAATGATAGAGAGAGCTACTTTATCTTATAGCTATGATGATGCTTTTAATATTATCGAAGAGTATGTAGAGTTAAGTAAAGAACGAGAAAATGAAGAAGAATTTGAATAATATGGGCAAAAAAATGTATATTTAAATGTTATACATCAAAAAAAATGTATAATCGCTAAAAACGACGGTTTTAGGCTGTTTAGGGGAGTTTGTATAACTCCCTCTTCCTGCAAAATTGCTTGAGAGCAATTTTGATGTGAAATATAAGTAAAGGCAAGGAGTGATAGATGAAGAATAAAGAAGGTTCAAAAAGTGAGATGTTTTTATTAAGATTAACAAAGGAGCAGAAGGAAAATATATTCAAAGTAGTAGAAAAAAGTTCCTATAATAATGCGTCAGAGTTAATTAGAGCAGGGATAGATAAAGAATTAAATTTGCAAATATATAAAGATAATATGGATTTTATTGTAAAGGAATTGAGTAAAATAATTGATATAAAATTAGATTCATTTATAAAATCACAGAGAAAATTAAATGCGAATAATGTGCGTATAAGTGCATTAAATACCTACATCATGGGAGAAATAATGAGTCGAGTAATGGGAGATGAACTTCATGCAATATTTATGCAAATACTTGAAAGTGGAAGAGTAAAAGCTAATTATTTTGTAAATAGAAAGGTAGAAGAGATTTCAAAGGAAGAACTTTTAGATTTCTATGGAATAGGCAAAGTTTATCGCAATGAGTAGTGTGTTTTTTGAATTAGAAACATTAAATCCTAATTTTAGAACTACCTATTTTAAAATGCAAAATTATACAGAGTATATTGCAAATAGTAAGTATGTTATTAGAAATGAAAATACTTCACACGGACTATTCGGTAAAATGAAAGACTTTCAGGATATACAAACAAAGGAAGATATTGAGCCAATAAAAAAACATATAACAGAGTTGGCAAAGAATAAAATTCCTATTTTTAGAGGAATTATTTCCTTAAAAGAAATGGATGCTACTAGATTGGAATGTTATAATCAAGAAAAATGGAAGAACTTATTAGAAGATAGACTTCCAAGTATTGCAGAAAAATTAAATATAAAATATGAAAATTTAGAATATATTGGAGCAGTTCATATTGAAGAGGGTCATCCACATTTTCAATTCATGATTTGGAGCAAAGAAAAAAGAAACTATTATATAGATTATAAAATAAAGGATAAATTGAGAAAAGAATTTACAAATTATCTCTTTAGAGAAGATTTACTTCCAATATATCAAGAGAAAGACTTGGCAAAGAAAAATATCACATCAGAGAATTATATATTAAGTGAATTAAAAAAAGTAACATCAGATGAAAAATTATTAAATGAATTAATGAAATATGAAAAAGATTTTAACCAAGCAAGAAGAATAAGAGCATTATTAAAAGATAGTGATATAAAACAAGTGGTTGATTTACTTATTGATTTGAAAAAAGAATTATCAAATACAACAGGGAGTATAAAATATCAATATTTAAAAAAACATCCTGATATAATAAAAAAAGTTGATTATATATCTAATATTGTTATTGAATCATCTGTGCAATGTCAGATTGAAATTGAAAAGTACATAAAAGCAAAACAAAAATTAGTAGAATTTCAATATTCTAACAAGGAAAAACTCGAGCAAGCAAAGGCTAAAGCAAAAGAAGAAGCACAAGAGGAAATAATAAAACTAATAGGTAATCAAATATTAGATATAGAAAGAAAATGGCTAAAAACAAATAATACATATACTTATATTAAGTATAATAATGAGAGCAGAGATTTATTAGATAGAATTTTAACAGCATTATATTTTCAAGCAGAAAATCAAAATAAATTAAATAGAAATTTTGCAATAAGATATAAAAAACAGTTGTCAAAACAAGGAAAAAAAGAATTGGCTATTTCAAAAAGAAATGCATCATCTTTTGAGTGGGAAGATGAAATATAGGAGATCAAAATAGAAAATTTAGAGAATATTAAAAAATTTAATACATCAATAATTGATATTACAAGGTTTATGTTTAGTGATGATTTTACATTGAGCAATTATTTAAATGAAGAAAAAGTGGTTATATTAATGAGTTTAGGAGTTCCCTGTGGTGCAATACAAGCGGTATATAATGGTAGAGAATTATCACATAGTGAAGAACATGAGTTATCTGATAAGCAATTGTCAAAGATAAGACAAGTATATGTACCAATTAATTCAATAAATGAGTTAGTAAAGCATAGAGAAACTCACTTCTGTTCATATACAATAAATCCGAATTATATCGAGCCTAAGAAAGTACAAAGTTTTATATACAGATTTGAATTATTAACAGATAAAAGCATGGGTATGTTTGATATAGATTCTTCAAACAATCATCAAATAGAGATGTTAAATTTTATACCACTTACATATGAAAAGTTAGAAGAAATGAAGAATAAATATATAACACCAGAAATAGAGAAAAAATTTATTGAAGAACATAAATCAAGAGGGGTAACAGAAGAAAGATTTTATGAATTATTAAATGCCAATTCTTGCAAAGACATAGAAGAACTATATCTAGATGAGTTAGAAAAAATAGAAGAAGACGAAGAATTCGAATAGATATACTAGAAAAATTTTAACATGAAAGGGTGATTTCAATTATTGAATTGAAAAGATAGGAGAATAAAATAAATAGATTCATTTTATTAGTAATAGCTTTAATATTTAGTATAGGAGTTACTGCATATTTTTCAGTAAGTCTGCATTTTATATTAATCAACGAATTTAATAGTTTGCTACAGATAAATGCCCAATCAATAATAAATACAATAATAACAAATCCAAAAGTGCTAGTAATGTTCGTTATACTCGAACTGATTGTAACATCTTTTTTATTGCTTTTTTCAAATAAAAGAAAAAACATCTATCATAGTGATCAAGTAGAATTGACACCAAAGATAAAAGTTCCTAGACCAGTAGGACAAGGACAGTATGGTACAGGATGGTGGTTGCATAAAAAAGATTATAATAAGGTTTTTAAATGCAATATTATAGATAGAAATAAACCATATAACGAAGTATCATTATTATCAGGGGGAGTAGTAACTCATGTTGAAAGAGATGGAAATTTAGATAAAGTCTATTATATAGATGATAATATTCATACTCTTTTGGTAGGTAGTTCTGGAAGTGGTAAGAGTAGATCTGTTATAATACCAACAATTACTATGTTGGGTTTAGCAGGAGAAAATATGTTTATATCTGATGTAAAAGGAGAATTATATTTATATACAGCAGAGAAATTAAAGCAACTTGGATATGATGTTATTGCAATAGATTATATCAATTTTCTAAAGAGCAATTGGTACAATTATTTAGACATAATTATTAATGCAGTAGAAGATAATAATATACCTCTTGCAGAAAGTTTGGTAGATGATGTTGTACATATTTTGGTTGAAAACAGTGATAAGACGGAGCCTATTTGGAAAAATGGTGAAATGTCAGTTATAAAAACAGCTCTTATGGCAGTAGTTTTAGAAAATAAAGGAGGAAGAGAGTATCAAACATTAACAAATGCGTATTATTTTGTGGCAGAAATGTTTAAAACAGATAAATTTGGTAAAATGCCTATTGACGAATATATGGATTCAAAAGAGGCAAACAATCCTATAAAAAAATTTTTTGCAGTAGCAGGAACTGCACCAAGTAAAACAAGAGGAAGCTTTGTTGCAGCAGCATTATCTACTTTGCAAATGTTTATAAATGAATATGTTGCAAACAATATACAAACATCTGATTTTGATTTAAGAGAATTTGCGATGAAAAAAACAGCTATATACATTCTTTTGCCAGATGACCGAGATACATACCATAAACTTGGAAGTTTGTTAGTAGAACAGATATATACTAGTTTAGTAGATGCAAGTCGCAAAGAGGGTGGAGAATTAAATGTTAGAATGAATTTTATACTAGATGAATTTGCTAATTTCACAAAAATAGATGCGTTTCAAAGTATGTTAACAGTTTCAAGACGGAAGGAATATACGATTTATTATATGTTTACAAAGTTTTGCACAAATCGAGCAAAAGTATGGAAAAGAGGGAGCACAAAATATTATGGATAATTGTGCATGGATATATCTAAAAACTCGGAAATATAGATACAGCAAATAAAATTTCAGATAGACTACGGAACGTACACAGCACAAAGCTATGGTGAAAGTAGTAATTCAAATATTAAATATGATAAATCTAGCAGTAGTATGAGTTTAATTTCAAGAAAGTTACTTACACCAGATGAAGTGTTAAAAATTGAGAATCCATTTGCATTAGTAATGTTAGCAGGAAAGAAACCTGCAATAACATGTATCCCAGATATTTCAGAAACATATTTTAATGAGCTAAATGGTATGGGAACGAAGGAAGAAAATCAAATATTAAGAATAGAAAGAGAAAAGAATAGACAAGAACGACAAATTAGACCAGTAAAAATATGGGATATTTGGGATAAAAAAACAAGAAATGATGAGGATAAAATTGAACTTATTAAGGATAAGTTTCAAAAGAATATAAAAGGTGAATTATGAAAAAAGCTATAAAAATAATGTTTAAAGTATTAATTATAATGATACTTTTATTTTTAACTCTTATGTGTAGAGGAATATTTGCAACAGACAATACAACGAATAATTTACAAAGTAGCATATTGGTAACAGGAACACAGAATTTAGTAGATGCAATAATAGGATGGCTTACGGGAATTGGAATTACTATATGTGGTGGTTATTTTATTTATTATGTGTATTGTTTAAAAACAAACGATGAAGGAGAAAGAAGAAGAAACATGCAAAACATTAAAACAACACTCATTGCAATGGTATTAATAACCACTGGATTAGCTGTAATAGACACAATATTAGGATTCTATAAGTAAATATAAAAAACGTTTTTATATTATAAAGTAGGTGATAAATATATATGACAGATATGCTTGTAGAACTTATACAAAACTTTATATCAGGATCAGAATCTACGCTGAATTCTTTATTTAAGAGCATGTTAAATTTAGTATTTTTTATCGAAAGGGAATTAATGTATATACCAACAGAACAGAGTTTTGTAGGAATAAATAGAATAGATTTTAACGAGATATATCAGATTGTATTTAATTATGCAACGTATGTACTAGTAATAGTATTTATAGCAAAAGCAATAAAAACATACTTTTTAATGAGAGAAGGAGACAATGAACAAAATCCAATGCAACTTGTTATAGGAATGCTCAAAGCGGTAATTGTTGTTATATGTTTTAAAGAAATATATTCAATAGGTGTTGGAATTGTAGGAGAATTTTTAAATTCTATACTGGATGTAATGAGCATAAAAGGGACAAATCTTGCAACGGCACTTTCAAATAATATTCAGGGAGGAATATTTACTGCAATTGCTTGTCTGGTACTTCTTATTTGTTGGTTGCTACTAATATGCCAATTCATAATGAAAGGCATAGAATTGCTTGTTATGAGGATAGGGATACCATTTGCAAGTATAGGTCTTTTAAATTCTGACGAAGGAGTATTTCCTGATTATATAAGAAGTTTTGTAATGACCGCTTTTACAGTAGTAGTTCAGTTGGCATTATTAAATTTGTCTATTGTTACATTGCTAACAAATAAATTAATTTATGGAATAGCAATTGCAGTTGTAGCAGTAAATACACCAACAATAATGTGTAAATATATGATTAAGCCGACAGCAAGCCCAATTCATGCAATTGGAAATACAGCCAGGTCAATGAGAGCATTGATACCAAGAAAGAAGTAAAATATGGAAACTTTAAAAGAAATAGTAAATATATTGAAAATATTAGGAATATCAACTGCAGGAATTGCTTTTGTTGTATTAATGATAAAAATGGCAATAGAACCAGAGTATAAAGCAAAATATTTAAAACTTACTAAGCATTTGTTAATTGCAACTGTATTAATTACAGTTTCTTTATCAATAATTGAAATTCCCAAAAGTTTCTATGATAGTAAAATAGAAATTGCAGATGATAAAGAAGTTGAAACAACAATAGATGAATTAAAAGATAAAGATTGTCAAGGAAGAGAGACTATAAATGTTGATGGAAAATGGTATGTTGTAACAGATACAAATTGGACACTTCAGGGTGTAATGAAAGATGGTATAATGAATAAAAAGAAATATAATATATTAGGACAACCATTATTAACAACTATGTATGAGATTGAAAATATATCAGTATTAAGATTATTTAGTGAATGCCAAGGAGCTTTTAAAGGTTATTTTGCAGATATAAGCTATTATAGAGATAGTGATGGATATATATTCCCTGCAACTTGGAGCTACGAAGAGTATCAAAATGCAAAAGCAGATAATCAGTACGGAGGAGGTGAAGGCTCTGAAGGAGACAGATAAAAAACAAGTAAAAATACCAAGACAGATAAGACTTAAAACGGAGTTTTTTGTTGGTTTTGGTATGGAAGAGTTGATTAAAACATTAATAGTAGGAGCAATCTCAGGAGTTATTGCCTATATTGTTTATTTAATTACTGCACAAACGATACTTGCTACCTTAATAGTAATTGGAGCAATAGTAGTTGCAGTAGTATCATTAATTAAAGGTAATAACAATTTTTCTATGGTAGATATTATAAAAAATATAATAAAATATGAATTAATGCAAAAAAAGTATAAGTATGAAAGAGGTGATTCTAATAATAAATTTGTTAAGAAAGAAAAAGAAAATACAATCTTTAAATGAATTTTTAAATATAAAAAATATAAAAAGAAATTATTTGTACACATTGGATAATCAAATTATGATTTTTATAAAAGTAAATCCAATAAATATTGAACTTTTATCAAATAGTGAGTTGGAAAAGAAAATAGATTCGGATGCAATAGAGTTTAGTAATGAACAATACCCATATAAAATTATGGTTATACCAAGAGCAGTTGATATTTCAGGGCACATACATGAGCAAGAACAATTGAAAAAAACACTAAAAGATGATGTCTGTATTGAAATAATTAACAATAGAATAATTGCTACTATGGAGATTGTTGAAAATAAAAATATAATAGAAAATGAATTTTATATTATGCTGTATGATAACTACAGAGATAATATAGAACATGAATTAAATAAAAGAGTGAATTCGTGGATTAATAGATTAAATAATTGTGAACTTAGATGTGAAGTGCTAGAGGAAAGAGATATTATACTATTAATGAAAAGTTTTACAATACCAGAATTTGCTAGAACAGAGACGGCAGATTATACAGATAATATTGTCAAAATTAAAAGAAAAGGAGTTTAATGTTAAAAATTAATGAAGTTTATAATATGGATTGTATTGATGCTATAAAATTACTTGATGATAAAAGTATTGATTTAGTAGTGATGGATCCCCCATATCTGTTAAACCTAACGAAAGTTAAAAAAACAACATCTTTTAATAATTATACAAATGAGCTGATTGGATTAAAGGATGGATTTGATTTAAATGTACTGGATTTACTTATTCCTAAAATGAAAAAAATTAATATGTATATATATTGTTCTAAAAGGCAAGTAAAAGACTTGATAGAATATTTTATAAATAAAGATTGTAATTATGAAATTCTAACTTGGCATAAGCAAAATCCGAGCCCATTAATAAATAACAACTATTTACCTGATACAGAATATATAGTATTTGCTAGAGAAAAAGGCGTAAGACTATATGGAAACTACTATACAAAAAGAAAATATTATTTATCAGGAGTAAATCAAGTAGATAAAAAGAAATATAAACATCCAACTATAAAACCATTACCATTTATAGAAAACCATATAATAAATTCTAGTAAAGAGGGAGAATTAATACTAGATTGCTATTGTGGAAGTGGCACTACACTTGTTGGAGCAATAAAAAACAAAAGAAATTTCATAGGTTTTGAAATAGACAAAAATTACTATGAAATAGCAAAGCAAAGAGTTGAGGAAGCTCTTGCAGAGGAATTTAAAATTGAGACAGAAAGTTCAGAATAATTATGAATTAATAGATTTAATTACACCTATTCGGAGGTCTGAAGTTTGATAAAAACAAATTATATTTAGGGGATAGATTTTCAAAAATTTTTACAATAGTTCATTATCCATCAAATATTGACATGGGATGGTTAGCAAAGTTAATTGAAAATACAGGCTCAATATTTTCTATAAATATTGAGCCAACAGATAATACAGAGATGATTGAGAACTTGGATGCTAGAGTAAGAGATGCAACAAGTCTTTCTAAAATTGCGAAGAATGAATCTATAAAGCAAATGAGAGAGGCAGAAGTAAAAGAGGCATCAGATATAATTGGTAGAATGATTAATAATAACGAGGTAGTATCATACTTAACAATATATATTTGTGTGTCTGCACAAGAAGAAAAAGAACTTAATGCAAAATGCGAAGAAGTAAAGAGAGAAGTTCAAAAATTAAAGTTAAAAATAAGACCAGTTACTAATTTTCTTTTAACTAGTGGATTTAAAGCAGTAGCACCATTTTTTACAATACAAGAGGATTTAACTGAATATTTTAAAAGAAACATCCTGACTTCTAGTTTTACAGGAGGTTTTTTATTTAATACTAATACTTTTATAGATAATAGAGGTTTTTATTTTGCTATTAATCAAAATGGTGGAATAATAATATTTAACATTTGGAAAAAGGACTATGATAGAACAAACAGCAATATGGTTGTGGTTGGTAGTTCAGGATCAGGCAAAAGTTTATCTGTTAAGCATTTAATATACAATGAATTACCTAATTCTAAAATTTTAATAATTGATAGTGAGGATGAGTACACTTATCTAGGAAAAAATCTAAAAGGAAAAATCATAAATTGTGGTGGAACTCAAACAGAGCATATATTAAATCCATTACAAATCAGAGTAAATAAAGATGATGAGGATGACTTAAATGCAATAGCATTACACTTTCAGTTTTTACATACATTTTTTGAAATATTGTTTCCTAGCTTAACTGATATAGAGTTTTCGTTGTTAGATTTAGTTTTGGAAGATTTATATACTAAATTTGGAATAACACAAAGTGTTGATATATCGAAGTTAAAGAATACAGACTTTCCAAAGCTAGAAGATTTATATTATTTGCTAGAGGATAAAAATGAGATTGATTATAAAGAGGAATATGTGAAGCTTTTATCTCTTTTACGACCTATTGCTATTGGACAGGCATCTACCATTTGGAACGGATATACAGATATTACAATAGATACTAGACTTACAATATTTAATACAAAAAATATGCAGGAGTTTCAGACTCAATATAAGAGAGCACAATATTATAACATTATGAGTTATGCATGGGAGATATTAAGCAAAAATAGGGATGAAAGAGATATTTTAATTGCAGATGAGTGTCATATACTTGTAGATCCAAACATTCCGCAGACATTGGAGTATTTAAGAAATATTAGTAAAAGGGCGAGAAAGTTTAACGCAAGCATAATAGTTATAACTCAGTCTATTGAGGATTTCTTAAATGAAAAAATAAAGTTATATGGTCAGAGCTTACTTGCCAATAGTACATATAAATTATTTTTTAAAATGGATGGACAAGATTTAAGAGATGTAGTCAAAACTTTTGGATTAACTCGGAAAAGAGGAAAGTCTAATATATAATGCTAAAAAAGGAGAATGTTTATTATCTGCAGGAACTAGGAAGATATATGCTGTTTTAAAAATACCACAGCAAGAATTAAATATAATTGATGAAAATTTTGTAAGAAGTGATGTTTTATGAGATTAGCAACTAAACTAATTATTGGAATAACTATATCTATAATTTTAATATGTGCAGGATATTGTGTAATATTATTCCATATACCATCTTCAGACAGTAAATATTCATCGCAAGTAGGGAAGATAGAATACAAGGGACAATTTTTAATGCCTGTTGAAAATTTCAATGTTGTAACTAGTAAGTATGGAGCAAGAATAGACCCTATCAGTAAAGAGGAAAGTTTTCATACAGGTATTGATTTGGTAGGAGATACAGGAAGTAACATATTAAATATAAAAAAAGGAGAAGTAACTTGGGCAGGATGGTCAGATACAGGATATGGTAATTGTGTGGAAATAAAGCATATTGATGAGACTGGTAAGGTTTTTTATAGTTTTTATGCACACATGCGAAATAATTCAATTTGTGTAGAGACAGGACAACTAGTTGTTGAAGGGCAAGTTTTAGGAATACAGGGTTCGACAGGATGGTCAACAGGAGAGCATTTACATTTTGAAATACGTTTAGAAGATAAAATCAAAATAGATCCAACACCATATCTATTTACTGAGATGTAGGAGGTGTAAGAAATAGATAAGTCATTAAAAAAAGAAGTAATATTTTATTTAATAATTGTTGCTATATTGGTAACTATAAGTGTTTTAAATAATGTGTTTTGGAAGATTGGTAAAGAAGAAAAAGAGACAACAAATCATACACATAAAACGCAACAATTAGAAATAAACAATATAACTTATAATGTGCCATTTGAGGAGAAGTGGCTAGATTAAGGAGGGAGGACTCAATGCTTAGTTATATTGCTAAT
The DNA here is from genome assembly GCA_944392385.1 of uncultured Clostridia bacterium. Classification (GTDB taxonomy): domain Bacteria; phylum Bacillota; class Clostridia; order TANB77; family CAG-508; genus UMGS1781. The sequence goes on from CALXWL010000020.1 coordinate 14,929, forward strand.
ATAGATACAGCACAGCTAATACAAAAAGTATGCAAAAGAAAAAACATATTAATTCTAAATACGCAAGATATAAAAACAGATCTTTCACAATATGTAAAAGAAATAAAGATTAACTTTAACTTAATAAAATATTTGATTATTGATTTGAATTCACTTACAAATTCTGAGATGGAGATTGTTGAGAATATATATAATTTTTCAAAATTATATACAAAGACTAGAATAATAATATTAGCACCAAATTATGACGAGCAGAATATTATACTTACAAATCTTTATGATTTAGGATTCTATAATATTATAAATGAATTTGAAATAGATAAAATAGAGAACAAATTAAATATAGCATTAAGTGAAGTAGGAATACAAAAGAATGATGCAAAGAGATTTAAAAAACGAGAGGAAGTAATTCAAAAAGATAGTAAAATAAAGAATCTAATTGATAAGATTAAGTCAAAACCAAGAAAAAAGAAAGCAACTAAAAAAATAAAAGAAGAATCTAAAAATGATATGCCATCTAATTCGGTATATCTTTTTTCATTGTTATTAGAAGCGGTGACACGAATTGTTAAATTCATTTGTTATGTAATAATTTTTGTCTTGACATCAATTGGATTAACTATTTTATTAAATAGAGAATTACGAGAGTTAGTATTTCAAATATTCGGTTTGAAATAGAAAGGCTAGGTTATGAGTTATTTTAGTAATGTAATGATTGCAGTTACTAAAAAGGATTTTGAGAAAATAGAAAACGAACAAAAGAAAATAAAGAAAAATATTTTAATAGAACTAAAGTACCTGAATTAATGAAATATTTTGAGTTTATTAGGGATATAAGTAAAAAGTTAAATGAAGAATTAAAAGAAGAGGAGGAAGAAGAATTTGAGTAAGAAAATATTGATAACAACAAGTATAATAATTATTCTACTAGGATACTTTAGTGTGTGTTTTGCAAGTAGCGACATACAAATATTAAAAAGAAAACATATAGTAGATTATAAAATAGCAGATGAGTTTTATGATTCAATAGATAAAACAATTGTAGAAGATAAGGTTTGTTATGAATTAAAGAATATTGATAGAGTAGACAATTTTAAAACTTTAACAAAAGAGCAAGAAACGATTGAGGAAAGAGTAACAAATACCAATAATTTAGAAAAGGTTATAAGTTTATTTAATGAAACAAAAGACTTTGAAGATGAGGGATATACAGGAACTCTTGTTAGAGATAATAGTACATTAAAAGTACAAATTAATGACAGCTATCAGGAAGAGTACAAGGTGTATTTACAAAAAACTTATGATAATGTTCCAAGCAATGAATTAAATGACATCCCAAAAGAAATCAGAGAAAATGGAACTACATACTATCTTGTAAATCCTGTATGGAATATTGCAGAGACACAGATGGTTGCTAATAATGAAGTACCTGTGAAATATAACGGAACTATGTATTATGAGGGAGTAAAAACAAAAACTATAATAACAAGTTATTTGGCAACTGTTAAATATACAGGGATATTAGAAAAGCAAGTTCCTGATACTACAACATTTATAGCTGAATATGAAGAAGTAAAAGAATATGGATATATTGCACCAACAATAATAGGAACAACAGGGATTATATTTTTTAGTGGAATTATCTTATTTAGACTAAAAAATGTAAAAGTATATAATTTACAAGATGGCGAATATAAGCTAATTAAGAGATTACATTTGAACAAAGGTAAATTATTTATTGACTTAACACCAACAAGCTTCCAAACACACAAATATAAAATTGTTCTTTCAAAATCATTATATAGATCTATAAAGGGAAAGAATATTAAGTTTAAATACTTTGACAAACAAAATATATATAACATAGTAAATATGGAATTTGAAATTACAGTATAGGAGGTACAAAGTGAAGAAAATAATATGTATAATAATGATTTTATTACTTGCAGGAATTCCAATATTTTTAGTTAATATTAATAATAAAGAACTCGTCAATTTGGAAGATATAAAAACGGATAGAAATTTAAAAAATGTAACATATGATAAAAAGAATGATGTTTGGGAAGATTCTGTACTTGGTATATTGTCTATTGAAAAAATTGGACTAAGTGCCACTGTAAAAGAAGGCACAACAGATGAAATATTATCAAATTATATAGGACATATAGAAGAAACTGCTATATACGATGGAAACATAGGTTTAGCAGCACATAATAGGGGATATGAAAATAGCTATTTTGCTCGCCTTAATGAGTTGGAAATAGGTGATACTGTAAAATATAAAACGAAATTCTATGAGAGAACATATATTGTAGATAATATTCAGGTAATTTATGAGACAGATTGGAGTTTATTGCAAACTACAAAAGAAAACAGATTGACTATGATAACTTGTATATCAAATCATAAAGAACAAAGATTATGTGTACAAGCAACAGAAGTGATTTGCAATTCAACAGAAATAGAGGTACAATAGAAAGAAAAAAGGAGTTGACATAGCATGGGATTATTTAAGAAATTTTGGAATACTGATATAATTGGAAAAATATATATTCTTATAATCTTGTTTATAGTAATTGTAGCAACAATTACTGTAATTACACGATATAGAAATGCAAATTTGAATACAGAGAATAATGAAATTATGTCAGAACAAGTAAATAATATTAATCCAGAAGATATAGAACAATCCCAAGAAAATAAAAGTAATGATTTGGCATTTGTACAGGAAAGTATTGTGGAAACACAGATAAATCAAGTGCAAACAGTAAGTAGAGAAGAAAAAAATACAAATGATAATAAAAGTACATACATAAATAAACAAAACAATAAATTGCAAAGTACAACTAACGAGATAGAAACTAATGTAAAAGAAGAAAGTACAAGTAATATTAATAAACAAGTAGTTGAAACACCAGTAAAACAAGAAGTGGAAGAAACTAAAACAGAAGAAACAAAACAAGAGAAAATAATAAAAGAAGAAAATAGTGTTGAACAACAGGAAGAAACTGTAAAATTAGATTTTTCTAAATACGACAGATATTATTCTGCATTGAATCGGTGGATATTCTTGCTTTAAAAAGAATGAAGAAGAGATAATTAAATTAAGAAGATTAATTGATGAGGCTATTGCAGAGTTTGGTTACACTAATGTACAAGTAGTTGAAGACAGTTCTATCATAAGTAATAGATATTTTACAGCAAACAAAACAAATGTACAAAACATTGTGTATAATAGCGATGGATTCACATTACATTATTATGCTGAAACAGAATATACATTGACACCAGATGGTAGAGAAAGTATTTTTCAAATTAGATCGTACATGAGTGTATCGGGAGACTAAATATATATGAAATATTTATAAACAGATAGTAATTGATGAGAGCATTAATTACTGTTTGTTTTTTATTTTGGAGGGAAAAAGTGAATTTAAATCATAAAAATAAGCTTATAGCAACAGTTTTAATAGTTTTAACATTAACTAATATTATTATCCCTGTAGTTAATGCTTTTGAATATAACATAGGAGATGATATAAAATTAAAAGGATATGGTTCAGTAGAACAACATCTACGAAATAAAGAGAATGGAGACTACATGGTAACTACAGATTTAGTACGGCTATTATTCAGAGGGTGTATTTTATCCTGCGTATTGTTTAAACAGAGATAAGAGTGGTGCAGACAATGGATATGAACATACAGTAAATTTATCATATCTATTACAAGATGAGGAGATGTATAATAGGGTGTGGAGAGTAGTTACTGCAGGATATCCATACCATTCAGCAGAGGAGCTTGGTGTAGATGATTGGACTTATGCATATCAAGCAACAAAAACAGCTATTTATTGTGTGCTTGAACAAACAAATGAAGCAAATTATTATGGGATTGATAGTATGGGAGAAAAAACTGCAGATTTAATACGACGTTTAGTATATGAAGGAGAAAATGGCACAAGAACATATAAAGATTCTGTTGCAACTATTACTAAGTATGGGGATATGATATTGGAAGGTAATTTTTATATACAGAATTACACAGTATCAGCTAATGTTGAAATAGAATCATATAATGTAGTTACTACTGATTTTCCACAAGGTAGTGTTGTTACAAATACATCAGGGGTAGTAACAAAACAATTTAGCAACGGAGAAAGATTTCAAATAAGAATTCCTAAAACATCTATAATAAATGATGTAAATGGGAAAATAAGAGTAGATGTTAATACAAAATCATATCCTATTTTTTTTGGACAAACTTATGATACTAAACTACAAAATTATGCTATTACAGCTGATCCTATTTCTTTGGCAAGTAGTGTGACAACTTTAAGTATGAAAGGCAATACAGCAGGTTTAAAAATAATAAAAACGGATGAAGAAACAGGAGTATCATTAGAAGGAGTAGTTTTCAATGTGAGATATGAAAATGGAACAAATATTGGAAACTTTACAACAGATAAAAATGGAATAATAACAATAAATAATTTAAGACAGGGGAAAATTATTGTAACTGAAGTATCTACAACAAATGAGTATATATTAGATACCACACCGCATACTGTTGAACTAGAATATAATCAACTAAAAACAATTGAATTAACTAACAAGCATAAAAAGGGCATTTTAAAGATAATAAAGGTTGATGCAGATGATAATAATTTAACACTAGGAGCAGTTGAATTTGATTTAATTGATAGCAATGGAAATGTTGTAAGCCATCTTATAACTGACATCAATGGAATTGCAGAGATAGAAGTAAATACAGGCAATTATATTTTAAGAGAAACCTTAACTAAAAAGGAATATAATTTAGCAGTTGACCAAGATGTTATAATAGATTGGAACAAGACAATGGAGATTAAGGTGGAAAATGAAAAGAAAAAAGGGCAGATAGAAGTATATAAAACGGATGCGGAAGACAATAAAATTAAATTAGAAGGAGTAGAATTCCAAGTTATTAATGTTAACGGAGAAGTTGTTGAAACAATAGTAACCAATAGTGAAGGATATGCAATAACATCTCGTATACCTATACAAAAATATTTTTTAAAGGAAATAAAAACGGATGAAATGCATGTATTGAATGAAGAAATTATCGAAGTAGATGTTACAACAGATATTATTTCAAGATTAGAGATAAAAAACGAAAGAATAAAAGGTCAGATTAAGATTGTAAAAACAAGTGATGATGACAATTTTATAAATGGAGAAAAATTAGGAAGTCCAATCGAAAATGTTAAGTTCGAGATATATGATTCAAATAATAATATTGTAGATGAGATAATCACATCAGAAGATGGAACTGCTACTACTAAACTATTGGATAAAGGCAGGTACTATATAAAAGAAGTTGAGTCAGGAGAATGGTATTTATTAAATGAGAATACTTTTGAAGTTGAAATAAAAGAGAATCAAGAAATTGTTGAGATAGAGATTACAAATGAATCAGAAAAACCAAATGTAGATATTGAAAAGACAGGTATAATTCAAACAACAGCAAATCAAGAGATTAAATATGATTTTGCTATTAAGAATACAGGTAATGTTCCGTTAAGTGATTTTACTTGGTATGATTATTTACCTACTGACTATGTAAGAATTACAAGGTTAATTACAGGAACATATAATCAAGATTTAAATTATGATATATACTACAAAACTAATAAAAGCGATTATAGATTATTAAAAGATAATTTAAATACTCAAGTAAATAATTATATAGATTTCTCAAATTTAGAATTAGAAGCAGACGAATATGTAACAGAATTCAAGGTAGATTTTGGAACTGTTGATGTAGGATTTGAATCTGTTATAAATCCATATATATTTGTTAGAGTAAAAGATACAGTAAAAAATGATGATGTATTTACAAATAAAACAAGAATAGAAGGTTATAACAAAACATATATGGTTTGGGATGAAGATGAGCATACAACAGAAATTTATAAGAAGAGAATTAAAGTGAAAAAATTACCTAGAACAGGATTCTAGAAAAACTATTGGGAGCTCAGAGAAGCTCTCTTTTTATGATGAAAGGAATAAAAAATGTAGAAAGAAAGTAAATTGAAGCAAATGGAAGAATTGGATGCAAGAATTGAAAAAATAAATAAAGAAAATTATATCGAAGAGAGAAGAGAGTTGTATGTAGATAGAATGAATGAAAATAGAAAAGTAAAAGAAAATATTCATACTACTGAAATGCAAGATTTAAAGAAAATACAGAAAATTGCTATTAAATATAAAAATAATGATTTAATGGGGCAGTTACGAACAATAGTAGAAAAACAATTGAATAGATATGTAGTCAGGGCAGAAGTAGAATTACAAGATGAGGAAGAAATGTAAAATTAAATAATTGAAAGCACTTATAGGTACAAATATTTATAGTTTTTTTTGACATAACGAGAGATGCCATAAACTCGTTATAAAATAATAAAGTGACAGGTTTAGTCAGCCACAGCTATAAAATGACTTGCAGTATTTCTAACGGTCTATTAGAAATATATGTGTCGGTGAGATTTTGTGACATAAACTCACAATAATAAAAGAGTTCAGGAGGCAAAACTTGTAATAGGATATGCAGATGTAAAAAGTTTGGGCAAGCATGAACAATGTTATTAAATAACAGCATCTGTAGTAAATAATAGATTTACATACTAGATTACCATAAAAGAGCGACGGGATGAGGGGTTTTATATATGGGTGTATTATTTTTATGTATAAGGGGATAATACACCATTTTTTTGCTCAAGAATTTCAGGGTTTAATATTTTTTATAATTGTTTGCAATTGAGTTGACAATAGATTGAAAGAGAGTTAATATCATACACAATAAAAAAAGTGAGGTGAGAATAATGGAAGAATTTATTGATAAAATTGGAAAAGGAGAAAGTATAATAAGTCAAATATTTGAAAGTCAATATC
>CALXWL010000021.1 GCA_944392385.1 uncultured Clostridia bacterium
AGTTGACAAAATTAAAAGCTTATGGTTCTAAGCTTTAAGTTACTTAATATATTCAAAAAAATGTCAAACTACGGAGAAAAAAGAAAAAATATTGACAAAAATTTAAGCCTTGATTTCAAGACTTTCAAAGATTATTTTTATTAAAAAAATGTCAAACTACGGAAAAATTATTGATAAAAATCGTAAATTATGATATAGTAATATCGAGTTATTGGGTAAAGGAGGAACTATGGAAAAAGCAGAATTATTCGAACATAATGAACAAGCATACAGAATGTTACAAGAATCATTAAAGAATAATAAATGTACTACAATCAATCATGCAACTGGAACAGGAAAATCCTTTATTGCTTTGAAATATTTATATGAAAATAGAGATAAAAAATATCTTTACTTAGCACCAACATATCCAATTATTGAACAATTATTAGCAGATTGCTATAAGATAGGATTGGCTCCAGAAGATATAAATATAGATACTATGATATATAGAACTCTTTTACAAATGGATATGGATGAACTGTATAAAAAATATGATGGCATAATTTTTGATGAATACCATAGAACTGGAGCTAGAGAAACATATAAAAAAATAAAACAATTAAAATTAAATTTGCAGGAAAGCGATGATTCAAAAAAGTTTATTGGTCTTACTGCTACGCCAGTAAGATATCTTGATGACGAAAGAAATATGACACAAGAAATTTTTGATGGCAATGTTGCTTCAAGTATTTCATTATCACAAGCAATGCTAGAAGGATTATTACCTGTACCTTTATATATAAATTCAAAAATAGCTTGTAGAGGTGAATTTGAAAGAATATCTAGAAAAGTTACTAAATTAGCACCATCGAAGGAAAAACATGAATTAGAAAGAAAACTTGAACAAGTAGGTCAAAAAATAAATAATGGCGCATTAGATATAAAACAAATGCTTAGCCAATATATTACTGAAAAAAATGGCAAATATATTATTTTTTGTAATACTATAGAAGCACTTGAAGACACATACAAGAATGTTGATACATGGTTTTCCGAATTAGGAAAAATAAAAAAATATAAAGTTTATTCTAATCAAGCAGATGAAGAAAATCGCAGAAAAGGATTAAAGCAAAGAAACAGTAGAGAAGTAAATCAAGCAATTTTAGATGGTTTTAATAACGAAGAAGAAGGATTATCAGTTTTATTATGTGTAGATATATTAAACGAAGGAGTACATGTTGATGGAATCGATGGCGTTATTTTGTTAAGAAGAACGGTATCCCCTATTATATATTTTCAGCAAATAGGTAGAGCATTATCTTTTTCAGGAAGAAATAAACAAATAAAAATATTTGATTTAGTTAATAACTTTGGAAATCATAATGCAATAGATTCTATTTATAGAGAAATTCAAGAAGAAATGAAAAGAATGATTGAATTACACCCTGAAAAAGCAGAACAATATCAAGCAATATTAGATAGATTTAAAATTATGGATGAGACAAAAGACATTCTTAAAGAATTAAATGAAGTAAGTGAACAAGTTACACCAGAAAAGATTATAGCATCAAAAATCAATTATTCATTAAATTTATTAAAAGATAAAATATCCAACGATAGCGAGGTATTTCATATATTTAGTGATGAAGATGCACAAAAGGCATATTCAACTATTGCTAAATACTACAGATATGTTGATAATGAACAATTTAAACAATTATTAGACTTGGATATCTTATTACCAGAAGAATTATCAATGTCTTACGAAGAAAGACTAGAGCAATTAGCAGGATATAATAGCATAAAGGAACGCGAAGAAGCTGAATATGATTTATGTATTGATAATTATATTCAATTTGTAATTGAAAAAGGCAGAAGACCAGAATTTGACTCTGATGAAATAGACGAAAAAGCACTAAATCAAAGATATTTAAATTGTATTTCTGATTTAAGTGAAGAACAGAAGACTAAATTAAGAAATTTCATAGATGCTAATAATTTGGAATGTAAGTCTTGGGAAAAGGTATTATTAGGAAAAAAAGTATATGGAAAAGACATAGAAGATATCATAGAAATTTCTAGTATGTATTTAAAAGATAATCAAATTTTACCAGAATATATCCAAAGCGCTATTACAAGTATAACATTAAATTATAATATAAGACAAAATGAAGAATTATTTTCAATATTAGAACAATCTGAAAAAATCGAACAGGAATATAGAAAACAAAGGGAACAAGAGAGACTTCAAAGACTTTCAAAAATAGTTGATGTTTTAGAAGTAAATGCATCATTAAATGAACAAGAATTAAAAGAAACTGGTATTGTAGATGAAATTTTAGGACTAAAGCCCGCAGATAGAGATTATATAAGAAGGAAATACTCATCTATAAAAAAGAAACAATATCAAGGAATTATAAGTGGAACAGAAAAAAGTGATTTATTGACATTTTGCAAAAAAATGAGAGCTGTAAAAAGTGAAGAATTTGATAGTTACTTTTCAAGTATAGAACAAGATCAGGAAATGTATGCTACATTAAAAGGTATTATAGAATTCATGACAAAAAATGGTGGAAAATTACCAAACAAAGAAAGTGAAAATGAACTAGAAAGAAAATTAGCAAAACAATTAGAAATGTATGTAGAAAATGGAAGTATTTTACCCAATATTGCTAATTTAGAAACTGATATGCAGAGTCAATGGTATTCTCCAGAAACAATTATTTATGGAGTCATATTAGAAGATTTTAAAGAAAGTGATATAAAATTGGCGATATTAAGAAACATAGAATTTTTTAATAAACATGGACATAGAGCATTAAAAAACAGCCAAAATGAAGAAGAAAAAACGATTGCAATGGAATATGAGAAAAAATGTATAGATAATATGGGACAGGACAAAATTGCTATTTTAAACAGAATTTTTAATAGCAAAAAAAATATACATAGGACTTGTGAAGCTTATATAAATAATATAATAGCATCACAAGAAGAAAGGGAGTAATATGGAATTTGAAAAATTATCAAAACTAACTGTAGAACAAAAAAAGGAAATTTTAGCAGATTTAATAGAAGATGATGTTAGTTATTGGAAAAAAGTATTAATTTTAATGGCAATGATAGATGAAAATGAAGATACTGAACTATTAGATTTAGTAATCGAACATAAAATTGAAGAAATTAACTTAGCGAATAAAAAATATAATTTATCTTTGAAATATAATGAAATTAATAGTACAAGTCAAAAAAATTATGTTTCAGTAATGGAAAAAATCCTTAATGGAAGCAATGACGCAAGATATAGTAGAGCTTGCAAAGAAGTTTTAGAGATATTGAAATTTATACCTGATGAATATTATAATAGAATTAATAAAAAATTTATAGAAAGATTAGAAAAAAATGCTGATAAAGTCTATAATCTATCAATTACAAAAAATACAAATTATAATGATTTAGATATTTTAAATGAAACGAAAGAAATTTTATCACTTGTAAGCGACAAATTTTGGAATACAGACGGAAAGATTATTGATATTATAGAAATTTTTAATAAGTAAGGAGAATATATATGAAGTCTAAAGATTATGAATATATGCCTTCGGAAGAAGAATATGAAATTTCAGATAAAAGAAAAAATGAATTAATAAAAAAAGTAAAAAATCAGGTTAGAAAGGGATTTATTGCACATCATCAAATATTAGATATAGGAAAAAACGATGATGAGTTAGATTTTTTATATGGTTGGTTAGATGATAATGATATAGAGATTAGAGGAATAAATGGTACTATAAGTGGAGAAATACCAAATTATCATCATATACCTAAAATGGGACAGAGTTTCACTCCAGAAGTATTAGATGATGCAGAACAGGATAGATTATTTTTTGAATTAAATAATTTTTCAGATGATGATATAAAAAATAATACACCAGAATATCAAAAAGTTAGAAGTCAGCTAATTGAACATAATATGAAATTAGCAAAATGGATGACAAGTTGGAAAGGTATTGCAAAACTTCAAATACCTTTAGAAGACAAATATCAAATGGCATACTTAGGACTTGTTGATGCTGTTGATAAATTTGATCCATCTTTAGGATATAAATTTTCTACATATGCTTGTAAAACTATGTATAGAAGAATTATTAGAGAAGCATATAGAGAAGATGGAGAGGCTAGACAAAATATTGTGGTTAATGAACAACTAGCAATGATTCCAGATATAGAAAATCAAATACTAGTAAATTTAGGAAGAGAGGCTAAACCATATGAAATAGCGGACATTTTAGGTGTATCTTTAAAAAGAGTCCATGATTTAGAAACATTAAGAAAATTACAGGAAAAAGAAAGTTTAGACCAAATAGAAAGTGATAAAAAAGATATAGAAACAGTTACTAGTACTCTTTCAGATGGCGATAGAATAATTGAGTCAGATGCAGGATATATAATGGATGGTGTATATATGGATGAAGAAGATACACTTCCAGTAGGATTCAGAAAAAAAGATAGAACTGCAGACAAAGCAATGGCAGAACAATTAAAATCAGATTTAAGACAAGCACTATCAACATTGACAGAAAGAGAACAAGGGGTATTGACTCAAAGATTTGGATTAGATGATGGAAGAAGTAGAACATTAGAAGAAGTTGGAATGCGTTATAATGTGACTAGAGAGGCAATAAGAGAAATTGAAGCAAAAGCATTAAGAAAGCTAAGACATCCTTCAAGAAGTAGAATTTTACAACCTTATCTTGAGGGTATTGGAGACAATGATGACGAACGCGAACAAATATAAATATTATGAAAGGGATTAAATATGGATAAAGATAAATTCGATGAATTAATAGAAAGAGCAAAGCAAGGTTCTAAAGATGATTTCTTAAGGTTTGTCACAGGTATTTATGGTGTTGATGAATGTGTTTTTGACCATATGTGGGAAGTACCAGTAATTGCACCTTGGGATGGAGATAGTTTAGTTACTATGCCATTATCTACTAAAACAGAAGATGAAATACTAGATATAGTTGATGAATTTATTGCTAATGAACTAGAAGATGCGGATGGCTGTTTTATTTCACTAGATAAAATGGCGGTTGAATTTACAGATGAGGAATTAGAAGAATGGCAAAAAAAATTAGATAGTGGAGAATTAAAATTAGACTATAATGCGATTATAGTTTATAATGAATCTGAGTTACAAAAGCAATATAAAGAGTTGATAAAAGCAAATTCTACAAAGGCTAAACCAAAAACACAAGAAGAACTAGATCAGATTTTTGTTGATTATGTAAAAGGTGTTATAACTCACGAAAGGTGTCACTTAAATGCAAATTATTTGGTAACAGAAGTAAGAAACAATGAATTTGCTTCTGAAGAAATAAATGGCTCAGAAATAAGTTCGTGGGAACAGGATGACATTCTTAATGGAAAAGGAAACACTAGAGTTGATCAAGCAGATTATTCTGATAGAAATGAAGTTTTAGTCGATACATTAAGACAGATGATGAATAATTATCAAGAAGGAGATTCAATTGAAGATTGCTTGTTTAGAATTATTGAAGATAGAGATGGAAAATCACAATATACAGATTTAGATGACAGAGAAGTTCTTACAATGTACACATTATTCCCAGAAGAATTAACTGAATGGGCAACCTTTGGTGCATATGATTTTATTAGAGAAAATAAGCTTCAGAAAATGATTATGAATGTATGTGGTACTGATACGCCATTAAAATCTAGTCAGTTAAAGAAAAAAGTTGAAGAATATGTAGCAACTTTAGAAGAAGGTACTTTATCAGACAAGCAAACAGAAATGCTTGAAATGTTAGGATTTTCAATAAGTAGAAAAATAGATAAAGAAGATATGAAAGAAGTTGCAACATCTGAAAAGGCTTTAGGTGCCTTATCTGGAAGCTTATTAGATGTAAAAGCATTTATGCAAAGTATGCAAAAAGAGGATTCTATAAAAGAACAATAGAAAGGATGAAAAAAATGGAACAAGAAATCAATGAGGTTGCAGTTGAAATAAACTCAATTTTTGATAATATGTCTATAGATGTATTAAATAAAATTCCGTTAAAAATTCGTAATTTTTTTAAGAATAATGCGTCAAGTACATATAGTTTTGAATATGATAAAACAAAAAGTTTAAATGAACAAAATATAAAAGACAAAACTAGAGGTATGATTGCTCTTTTATATCGTGATTATGTATGTGACGATGCTGAGAGAAAAGAATATAATGACATATATACTGAATTTTTAAATAAAAAAGAGGAAGAAAAAAGAACTTTATATAATCCAAATGATATATTTAAAAAAGCAGATAATAAAATTTTTGAAAATAATTATGATACTGAAAATACAAATTATTTAGAAGTTATTAATAATAAACCTAATTTTATAAAAAGAATTTTTAATAAAATATTAAGTTTTTTTAAAAAATAAAAGGAAAAACCGACAAACTCATTTGAGAATGTCGGTTTTCCTTTTCCAATAATCCCCCCTTCTTAATAGGTAGTGCCATTATTTTGGTGATTGGCTTTCATGCGTTTCTTCACTTCTTCACGAGATGTCACATCGTCCCATACAAACTGAGCGAGTCCCAGTTTTGCACGATTAAGTTCGGCAGCAGAAAGCTTTTTGCGAGACGGGTACGGTTCATAATGTAAGCAGTTACCTACTACAAAAGAGTCGTGCTTTGTGTTAAAAGTCTCGTAGCCGGTTGTGATCCAGGGATATCTCTCGATACACTGGGAACGGTCACGAACTTTTGCACATCCACCCTGCTCATCGCTAGCTGCAGAAAGGCGGTTGCATGCACTACACCGATGTGCACCCAAAATGTCAGAAAAGACGAAACTGATGTTGTCAGGAATGCTGGCATAGTAGAGTTTACCATCTACCTTGAGAACAAAAGACGAAATTCCACTTCTTCTATATACAGCAAGTTCCTCCGGCGTAACCTCAACCAAGTCAAAAGACATAGGTTCAACAACCTCGTCAACCTGATTTTTGGCGACAACCTTGAACGGCTGATTAGTCTTGGGGTGGAGTTCGCGCTTTACCTCAAAAGTAGTAGTAATCTTCTCTGCCTTGAGAGTTTTCACTCCCTCCAGAACAATGTTCTTAACAACACTTGCGGTTTCTTTGGTTACCTGATAATTAGGGGTAGTTGCGTTAGTGTTCTTCATGTCTATTCCTCCTTATTATTGGTGAGACAACAGTCTCAATTTTCAATGTCCTACAAGTACATAGTACTCTAATTATATTGTACCACTTTATGTTAATTTTGTCAATGTTTAGAGGGCTTGAACTGTGGTATTAGTCTACTTTTTAATGTCAATAATAAAACGCCAAACCAAATATGATTTAGCGTTTTTGGATTGTGTTAGCTTCATATAAAAGAATCCTTACCAAATTTCCTTATTGCAGTAAGTCGAAGTTTTGTTAATGCCTTTTTTTCAATCATTCGCACTCTTTCCTTAGTAACACCTAATTCTCTTGCAACACTATCTAACGGCTTGACTTCGCGGTGTTCAAAATCATAACGCAATCTGATTACTGTTTCTTCTCTACCCTTTAAATTTGAATTAAAAGCTTATGGTTCTAAGCTTTAAGTTACTTAATATATTCAAAAAAACGTCAAACTACGGTGTAAAATAAAACATTCGAGCCTGATAAACTTAAATTATTTATCAGGCAATTTTTTTATGTGAAAAATCGACTATTTACATTTAAATAAAAATAATGTATTATATATATGGTGAAAAACATGGAGCAAAAATACATTATAGAAAATCAAGAATCATTTAATAGTGTGCACATATTTGAATGTGGACAGTGCTTTAGATGGAATAGACAAGAAGATAATAGCTATACGGGAATATTCAAAAACAATGTAATAAATGTAAAAGAAGAAGAAAATAAAATAGTATTTACAGGAATTTGTAAAAACGATATAAAAGAGGAATGTATAAGATATTTTGATTTAAAAGAAAATTATGAAAACATAAAGAATAAATTATCAAAAATAGATGAATACTTAGCAAATAGCATTAAATATGGTGAAGGTATTAGAATATTGCATCAAGACTTATGGGAAACATTAATCTCATTTATAATATCAGCAAATAACAATATACCTAGAATAAAAACAATAATAGAAAGAATGTCAAAAAATTATGGACAGGCAATAGAATTTAGAGGGAAACAGTATTATACATTTCCAACCCCAGAAGAATTATCCAAAGTAACAGTAGAAAATTATAGAAAACTAGGCTTAGGATTTAGAGATGTAAGAGTATATGAAACTGTACAAAAAACACTAAGTAAGGAAATAGACTTAGATAAATTAAGAATTGAAACAAATATAGATTTATTAAGAGAAGAACTATTAAAAATTCCAGGAGTAGGCCCTAAGGTTGCTGATTGCATAATGCTGTTTGCACTTAAAAAATATCAAGTTTTTCCAATAGATGTATGGGTAAAAAGAGTAATATCAGAACTATATTTTGAAAATCAAGAGCAAAAACCAAAAATAATTCAAAAATTTGCAAAAGAGCATTATGGAGAATTAGCAGGTTTGGCACAACAATATCTTTTTTATTGGAGAAGAGACACAGCATAAATTAATAAAAAAATGGGAATAGTTTACCTATAACATAATTGAAAAATATACATATCATAAAAATAGGGGGAAGATATGTCAGTAACATTTATATTAACTTTAATAGGTCTAGCAATTGCTTTTATAACGTTACTGTTATTTATAGGCAAAAAAATGTGCGATATGGCAATAAAATCAGATATAGCAAGGAAATACTCTAATTTAATATTTACACCAGAGCAAAAAGAATCTATTTATCAAACAAATGAATCTGGTATAAAGTGGTTAGAACAAAATGGAACCGAAGTAGAGATAATTTCAAAAGATGGTTTGAAACTAGTAGGTTATGAAATAAAAGCAAGACAAAATTCAAATATATGGGTAATTGCAGTACATGGATATATGGGCAGTGGAACAGATATGATACCATATGTAGAAAAATTTAGAAGTTATGGATATAATGGTTTAATTATTGACCTAAGAGCACATGGAAGAAGTGAAGGTCAATACATCGGAATGGGATGGTTAGACCGCTATGATTTAAGAATGTGGATAGATAAAATAATAGAAGAAAATAAAAATTGCAAAATAATATTATATGGGATATCAATGGGAGCAGCAACAGTATCAATGACTACAGGAGAAGAATTACCAAAAGAAGTAAAATTAGCAATAGCAGACTGTGGATATACATCAGTATGGGAAGAATTTGCAGTCCATTTAAAAAAAATACTTCATGTACTTCCTTTCCCATTACTTTATGTGGCAAGTTTTATGTCAAAAATGTTTGTAGGATATGGATTTAAGGAAGCATCAACAATAAAACAATTAAAAAAATCTAAAACACCAACATTATTTATACATGGAAAAAAAGATAAATTTGTTCCATTTAGTATGTTAGATAAAATATATAAAAGTGCACAATGTGAGAAAGAAAAACTAGAAATAGAAGAAGCTGCACATGCAGAAAGTTGTAACATAAATCCAGACAAATACTGGGGAACAATAGAAAAATTTATAGAAAAATATATTTAGGAGGAAAACATGTTAGAAAAATTAGAAATATATGTAGTACTATTTATAATATACTCAATCATAGGTTGGATAATGGAAGTAACTTTAGGGATTATACAAAACCAAAAATTTGTAAATAGAGGTTTTCTAATAGGACCATATTGCCCAATATATGGTGTTGGAGGGATTGCAATAACTCTATTACTATCTAATTTTATAGAAACAATGGAAAACATAAGTTTAGTAGATAGTATATGGATTTCCTCAATAGTTATAATTTGCATATGTGGTTTACTAGAATACATGACAAGTTACGTAATGGAAAAACTATTCCATGCAAGGTGGTGGGATTATAAAAAATTTAAGTTTAATATAAATGGAAGAATATGTTTAGAAACATTAATTCCATTTACAATAATGGGACAAATTATATTAAGAGTGACAAATCCAATATTTATAAGTCTAATTAGCCAAATATCTCAGCCATGGTTACACATATTAACAGGAGCTATATTGGCAATATTTATATTAGATATATTAATTTCATATAACATAGTACATTCGTTTAAAATTATATCTAATGAAGCAAAAGATAATACAGAAGAAATAACCAAAAAGGTAAAAGAAATAATAAGCAAATCTTGGAAAGGAAGAAGACTTGTATCAGCTTTCCCAAATGTTGATATTGATGTTATAAGAAAAAAAATTAAAAAAAAGGTAGAAGCAAGTAAAGAAAAAATAGAACAGCAGAAAAGAAAAATAGAAAATATAATAGAAAAAAAAAGTAAACTTAATTAGTAATGACTATTAATTAACAATATAAAACTTTTTATTATTTGAAAAAATATTTATTATATGTAGATATAAAAAATATATATACATATAATACCTGCATTTAAGGGCTATATAGTTCTAACTCTTAATGTTAACAAAATTATTTCAAAAAACTATTGACAATTGAATATTTGTTCAACTATAATATAGTTAGTTGAATAAATATTCAATTATTACGTAAAGGGGGGAAAATATATGGTATGTAAAATTGAGATGTGCGATTGTAATAGCATACATCAAGAAGTGGTAGAAGTAGTAAGAGAACAAATACCAGAAAATAAAAAAATAGATGTAATTGCAGAATTTTATAAAATATTTAGTGATAGTACAAAACTAAAAATTCTGTGGGCACTTAACATATCAGAAATGTGTGTATGCGACTTAGCAGTTCTAATAAATGTAACAAAATCAGCAATATCGCATCAATTAAAAAGTTTGAAAGAAGCTAATTTAGTAAGGTTTAGAAAAGAAGGAAAAAATGTATACTATTCATTAGCTGATAACTGTGTAAAAGAGATAATAGAAAAAGGTGTCATTCACACAATAAACAAAATATAATAAAATAGGGGAAGAAATATGAAAGAAAATTTAATTAAAATATTGATTAGTGCAATATTTTTTACAATTGCAATATTTATAGATATAACATGGTTAAAAATAGGATTATTCCTAATAAGTTATATAGTTGTAGCATATGAAGTATTATTAGAAGCAGTAGAAAATATAAAAGAAGGCGAAATTTTTGGAGAAGAATTTCTAATGAGTATAGCAAGTTTTGGGGCATTTGCTATAGGAGAATATCCAGAAGCAATTGCTGTAATGCTATTTTTTCAAATAGGCGAAATGTTTGAAGAATATGCAGAAGACAAATCGAAAAAATCTATAGAAAGTTTAATGAATATAAAACCAGAATTTGCAAATGTAAAACAAGAAGATAATATAATAAAAAAATCACCAAATGAAGTAAAAATAGGAGATATAATAGTAATAAAACCAGGGGAAAAAGTACCTTTAGATGGTAAAGTAATAAAGGGAGAAGCTTTAATAGATACATCAGCATTAACAGGCGAATCCATACCACGTAGAATTTCAGTTGAAAAAGAAATATTAAGTGGTTCAATTAATACAAATGGGCTTATAGAAGTAGAAGTAACAAAAGAATTTGGAGAATCAACCGTAAGCAAGATATTAGACCTAGTAGAGAATGCAACTGAAAAAAAAGCACACACCGAGAAATTTATAACAAAATTTGCAAAAATATATACACCAACAGTAATAATATTAGCATTTCTAATTGTAATTGTACCCACTTTAATATTTAAACAAGATTTCATGGAATGGCTATACAGAGCATTAACATTTTTAGTTGTATCTTGCCCATGTGCTCTAGTTGTTTCAGTTCCTCTAAGCTTTTTTGGTGGTATAGGAGGAGCATCAAGAAAGGGAATACTAATAAAGGGAAGCAACTATATAGAATTACTTTCAAAAGCAGATACAGTAGTATTTGATAAAACAGGAACATTAACAAAAGGAACATTTAAAGTACAAAGTATATTGCCAACAAACATGAAAGAAGAAGAATTATTAGAAATGGCGGCATATGTAGAAGAATTTTCAAGCCATCCAATTGCTAACTCTATAAGAACTGCATATGGTAAACAAATAGATAAAAGTAAAATATCTAATGTAGAGGAAATTTCAGGAAATGGAATTTCAGCCAAAATAGATGGCAAAAAAGTATATGCTGGAAATAGTAAGCTAATGGAGAAAATTGGAATAACAGTAGAAAAAGAAGAAATGATAGGAACAGTAGTATATATTGCAACAAAAGACTGCTACGAAGGGAAAATTATAATATCAGATGAGATAAAAGTAGATGCAAAATATACAATAGCAGAATTAAAGAAAAATGGAATAAAACAAACCATAATGTTAACAGGAGATTTAAGCAAAGTAGCAAATTCTGTAGGAAATGAAATTGGAATAGATAAAGTATACTCAGAATTATTACCAACAGAAAAAGTTGATAAAATTGAGCAAGAAATAATGCAAAAAAACACAAAAGGATATACAATATTTGTAGGAGATGGATTAAATGATGCCCCTGTTTTAGTAAGAGCAGATATTGGAATTGCAATGGGTGCATATGGAACAGATGCAGCAATAGAAGCTGCAGATGTAGTTATAATGACAGACGAACCTTACAAAATATTATCAGCAATAAAAATAGCTAAGAAAACCATGAAAATAGCAAAACAAAATATAATTCTTGCAATAGGAATAAAAGTATTAGTATTAATACTAAGTTTCTTTGGTTTAGCAACAATGTGGGAGGCAGTTTTTGCAGATGTAGGAGTAACTGTAATTGCTGTAATTAACTCTTTGAGAACACTAAAAAAATAAAATGTAACTAATCTTAAAAATGTAGATGGGCAAACGAAAAATATTGTTTGCCCACTTTGTTTGATATAGAAAAAATCAAGTTTTATCTTAATACAATTTCTTTTCCTTTTAAATAATTTAAAATACTTGCATCAGTAGAAAAAGAAAATACTAATTTATAAGAACATAAATCCTGAGTTTTTTTATTAAACTTTTTATTAATCTCATTTTTGCCATACTTACCGTCACCTATAATGGGTAATCCAATATGTGCTAAATGTGCTCTAATTTGATGTGTTCTACCAGAAAATTCAAGTGTTACTTCTAAAGTGCTAGTGTTAGTTTTAGTATTAGAATCTATGACTTTGTAAGAAGTTATAATTTTCTTGTAGCCTGTTTTAGGTATATCAGAAATATACACAATAGATTTTTTGTTATCTTTAAAAAGATAGCCAACCAAAGTATTCTCATGTTTTTTAGGAATGCCATAAACAGTACATTTATAATATTTTCGTATTTCTTTATTCTTGAACTTATCAAGTAAAATACTAAGAGACTTTTCATTTTTAGCAAATAAAACCAAACCTGTAGTATTTCTATCAATTCTATGGCAAGGTCTAATAAACTTATATTGCTTTGAAAGAAGAGCGGTTAAAGAGGTACTATCTAAATTTTCAGAAATAACCTCAATACCAGATGGTTTATTTATAACCAATATGTTTTCATCTTCATATACAATTTGAATATCCACTTTTTTAAATAGATAATCATCAGTAATATAAACTGCTATATGGTCATTTTCATTTAATAATACATTTTCTTTAACTCTAGTTCCATTTACTTTAATATCTTTTTGACGTAATGCTTTATTTAAAGTATTTATAGAAAGGTCTGGAAAGGTATCCATTAAAAAAGTATTTAGTTTTTTATTATCATATTTTTTATTAACAATTAACTCTCTCATAATTCTATCCAATCAAATCATTCATATCATATAAGCCAGCAGGTTTATTAATTATAAACTCAGCAGCTTTAAGTGCTCCACTTGCAAAAACACTCCTAGATGTAACTGTATGGCTAATTTCTAAGCTTTCGTTTTCTCCAAAGAAAAATACAGAGTGTTTACCAACTTCTGTTCCACCTCTTAAAGAATGTATACCAATTTCCGTCTTGTCTCGAGGAGCTTTTTTACTATGCCTATCAAATTCATAGTGCATAGAGTTATCTAAGCTTTTATTAATACTATCAGCAATCATTAGTGCAGTACCACTAGGACTATCTACTTTATTACGATGATGAGTTTCAACTATTTCAATATCAGAATGTTTTAATTCTTTAGCAATTTTAGAAACAATAGAAATCATAAGATTAGTTTCATAAGACATATTAGAAGATTTGAATATAGGTAACTCTTTAGAATAATCCTTAATAATTTCAAGCTCATCTTCTGAAAATCCAGTAGTCGCAATTACAATAGGTATATGGTGAACCTTAGCATATTTTAAAATATTAAATGTAGCAATAGGTGTAGAAAAGTCAATAATAACATCTATTATTTCAGTAATTTCGTTAATATTACTATTTTTATCTATACCTGCAATACATTGAAATTTATCAGAAAGTTTAATTTGTTTATAAACTTCTTGCCCCATTCTTCCTTCAAATCCATTTATTAAAACATTAATCATTAACATGTACCTCCAATCCAAAATTAGTTAAAGCTTTTCTTAATTTCTCCTTACCTAAATTAGACATTTCTATTAAAGGTAATCTAGGCATTCCAACATTATATCCTAGCATATTTAAAGCAGCTTTTACAGGAATAGGATTTACCTCGCAAAATAGAGCCGAAGTAAGTTCCAAAGTATCCAATTGAAGTTTTGTAGCTTCTTTAATGTTACCATTGAAGAAATCTTCTGTCATTTTATGAACTACATTTGGTATAATATTAGAAAGTACAGAGATAACACCAATACCACCTAAAGAAAGAATTGGCAAAATTTGGTCATCATTACCAGAATATATATGTAAATTATCTCCGCAAAGACTAGCAATTTCAGCAACCTGAGAAATATTACCACTAGCTTCTTTTACTGCCACAATATTATTTACCTTTGAAAGTTCTAAACAAGTAGCAGGTGCAATATTAAGCCCAGTTCTACTAGGAACATTATACATTATAATGGGTAAATTAGTAGAATGAGCAATAGCAGTATAATGTGCAATTAATCCAGCCTGAGTAGTTTTGTTATAATAAGGTGTAACAACTAAGCAAGCATCAGAACCAACATTGGTTGCAAACCTTGTAAGCTCAATTGCAGATTTTGTACAATTGCCACCAGTTCCTGCAATAATAGGAACTCTTTTATCAGCAATTTTAATAGCAAACTCAATTGCAGCCTTTTTCTCTTCCAACGTCATAGTAGAAGATTCACCAGTAGTACCACAAACAATAATACTATCAGCACCGTTGTTAATTTGAAAATTAATTAATTTTTCAAATTCATCAAAATTAATACCATCATTTGTAAATGGGGTTATAATAGCTGTCCCACAGCCTTTAAAAATAATATTTTTCATATAATATCCTCACTTAAAAGGAATCAAAAATAAAACATAATTATATTCTATTTTCACAATATTATATGATAAAATACAAAAAAATGGAAGAGGGAGAAGGAAAAAATTAGAAGCAAAAAAAGTCGAAAAAATTAAAAAAATGTATTTACTATTTTTAACATGTTTGCTATAATAAAAACATAAAATATTTGGGGGTGAAAAAAATGAAAAAAACTTTAAAAGGATTGCTAGTTGCAATTTTCATGTTAGTCATATTATTAGCTTTAACAGGTTGTGGAGATAAATTAGTAGCAACGAGAGAAACATAAGAAGCAGGAATGAGCTTTGAAGAAAAAATAGAAGTTTCTTTCAAAGATGATAAAGTTAATAAAGTAAAGAGGATTTATACATTTGATGACAAAGAAATCGCAGAAGCTATGTCAGGTGTACTAAAAATGGGAGTAGCAAGTGAAGAAATGAATGTAGACGTAAAAAGAAGTGGTAAAAAAGTTACAATGACACTTGATGCTGCAGCATATGCAGAAATGGCTAATGAAGATGAAATGAACATGAATAAAGAAGAATTAAGAGAAATGCTAGAAGAACAAGGATACACAGTAAAATAAGTCATATAAGAAAACTGGAGAAATCCAGTTTTTTTTATTGCCCTATTGCATAAAATAAATTTATATAATATAATACAACATATTTAAAGAACACAAGGAGGTAAAATATGTGTGGAATAGTAGGATATATAGGAAATAAAAAAGCAACTCCTATTTTAATACAAGGATTAACAAGGTTAGAATACAGAGGATATGATTCAGCAGGAATTGCTGTAATTGAAAAAGATAAAATAGAAGTAAAAAAAGATAAAGGAAGAGTAAGTAACTTATATAATTTGGATGGAATAGATGATTTAAAAGGAACATGCGGTATTGCACATACAAGATGGGCAACACACGGAAAACCATCTAAGGAAAATTCACATCCACATATGGATAATGACAATTTATTCGCAGTTGTACATAATGGAATTATAGAAAATTACAATGAATTAAGAAATGAATTAACAGAAAAAGGATACCACTTCTTATCACAAACAGATACAGAAGTAATACCAAATTTAATAAATTATTATTATAAGCAAGATAAAGAAAATGATACATTAAAAGTATTAAGAGCAGTAAGAAATGCATGTACGGAACTAAAGGGAAGCTTTGCCCTAGAAATTATTTGTATCAAAGAACCAGAAAACATGATAGTAGTAAGAAAAGATAGTCCATTAGTAATAGGAAAAGGAAATGGAGAAAATTATATAGCATCAGATATACCAGCAATACTTTCATATACAAAAGATTTCTATTTCCTAAATGACTATGAATTTGCTTATTTGAGTAAAAACAATGTAAAATTTTATGATACAGAATTAAACGAAATAAAAAAGAATACAAAAAGTATAGAATGGGATAGCAAAGGTGCTGAAAAAGGCGGATTCGAGCATTTTATGCTAAAAGAAATATATGAACAACCAAGAGCAATAAGGGAAACAATAGGAACAAGATTAAATAGTTCAAAAGTAAGTTTTGAAGAATTAGGTTTTACAAAAGAATATTTAGAAACTATAAATAAAATATATATAGTAGCATGTGGAACAGCAATGCATGCAGGAATAGTTTCAAAAAACATATTTGAAAAACTTTGCAAAATACCAGTAGAAGTTGATATTGCATCAGAATTTAGATATAGAGACCCATTAATAGATGAAAAAACACTAACAATATTTATTAGTCAATCTGGAGAAACAGCAGATACAATCGCTGCATTAAAACTAGCAAAAGAAAAGAAAGCGAAAACTATAGCAATATCAAATGTTATAGGAAGTTCAATAACAAGAGAAGCAGATTATTCAATATATACACATGCAGGACCAGAAATAGCAGTAGCATCAACAAAAGCATATACATCACAAGTTACAATTCTAACATTAATAGCTATATATTGTGCAGAAATATTAGAAAAAGCTGATTTAGCTAAAATAGAAACACTAAAAAAAGATTTACTATCATTACCTGCAAAAGTAGATGAGATATTAAAGGATACTTCAGCAATTAAGAAGTTTGCAAAGAGAGTGTATAAAGAAAAAGACATGTTCTTCTTAGGAAGAGGAGTAGACTATGCAGTAAGCTTAGAAGGTTCATTAAAACTAAAAGAAATATCATACATACATTCAGAAGGATATGCATCAGGAGAATTAAAACATGGACCTATAGCCTTAATAGATACTGGTGTAACAGTTGTTGCAACAATTACAGATGAAGCATTAGTAGAAAAGTCTATAAGTAACATTCAAGAAGTAATAACAAGAGGCGCCAAAGTTTTAGTTATTACTAATCAAAACTTAGAAAATAAAGGATTTGAGACTGTAATAAATATACCAAAAATATCTACAGAAATATCACCAATACTTTCCATAATACCTCTACAACTATTAGCTTATTACATTTCAAAAGAAAAAGGATTAGATGTAGATAAGCCAAGAAATTTAGCAAAATCAGTAACAGTAGAATAGGAGTGAAAAAACGTGTACGCATACATAAATGGAAAAATAGCAGATAAAGCGAATAACTATGTTGTAATAGATAATAGCGGAATAGGATACAAAATATACATGTCTTTAGCAGCAATTGAAAAATTACCAGATGTAGGTGAAACTCAAAAAGTATATACATATTATCATGTAAGAGAAGATAATATAAGCCTATATGGATTTCTAAGCAATGAAGAGTTAAGAATGTTTGAACTTTTACTTTCAGTAAGTGGTATAGGAGCAAAATTAGCACTGCAAATATTATCTGCTATTTCTCCATCAAGTTTTGCACTTGCTGTAATTTCAAATGATGTATCAAAAATAGTGAAAATACCAGGAATAGGTAGTAAAACGGCAGCAAGAATAGTACTAGAGTTAAAAGATAAACTAAAGACGGAAGAAGCAATAAGTAAAAATGAGAAAATAGAAAAAGCAATACATATGGATGATAAGGATAATGAAGCAATAACTGCTCTTCAAGTATTAGGATATACAAGAAAAGAAATAGAAAAAGCAATAGAACACATAGATACAGAAAATTCAAGTGTAGAGGAAATAATAAGGAAAGCATTAGCAATACTTGGAAAATAAATTATAAATATAGGAGAATATTATGGACTTAACTAAGCCACTAGCACATAGAGTAAGACCAACTAAATTAGAAGAATTTGTAGGACAAGAAGAAGTTTTAGGAAAAGATAAAATTTTATATAGAACTATAAAGGCAGATAGACTAACAAGCTTAATATTATGGGGACCTACTGGTTGCGGAAAAACATCAATTGCAAAAGTAATTAGTAATACAACTAAATATAAATTTATACAATTAAATGCAGTAACAGCAGGAGTTGCAGATATTAAAGCAGCAGTAGAAGAATCAAGAAATATGCTATTAAATCCAGCAGGAAAGTGTATATTATTTATAGATGAAATACATAGATTTAATAAACTACAGCAAGATGCGCTATTACCATTTGTAGAAAATGGAACAATAATTCTAATTGGTGCAACAACAGAAAATCCATATTTTTCAGTAAACAAAGCATTAATTTCAAGGTCAATGGTCGTAAAATTAAATCCTTTAACATATAAAGATATTTTAAAAATATTACAAAATGCTTTAAAAAATCCAGCAGGACTTGCAAATTACAATATAGAAATAGAAAATGATACTTTAGAGGCAATTGCTAAATTATCTGCAGGGGATGTAAGAACAGCATTAAATACATTAGAACTTGCAGTACTAACGACTCAAATGGATTCGAACCGGTGTAATTAAAATAACAAAAGAAATAGCAGCAAACTGCATGGGAAAAAAGAAAACAATGTTTGATAAGTCTGGAGATTCTCATTATGATAATATTAGTGCATTTATAAAATCTATGAGAGGTAGTGACCCAGATGCTACTGTATTTTATTTAGCACGTGCATTAGAAGGTGGAGAAGATCCAGTATTTTTAGCAAGAAGAATTGTTATTGCTGCTTCAGAAGATGTTGGATTAGCAAACCCAAATGCACTAGTTGTTGCAACATCAGCAATGCAAGCATCTTCTAATGTAGGAATGCCAGAAGCAAGAATAATACTAGCTGAAGCTGCCCTATATGTAGCACTTTCTAAGAAATCAAATTGTGCATATTTGGCTATAGATAAAGCATTGGAAGATGTACGTACAAAAGATACAGGAGAAATTCCAATGCATATAAGAAATGCTCCAGCATCTGGAATGAGTCAGTTTGGATATGGAGTAGGTTACAAGTATCCTCACGATTTTCCAAATCATCAAGTTGAGCAACAATATTTGCCAGATAAGATGTTAGGAACAAAGTATTTTATTAAAGATGAGACTGTGGATTAATTGCTATTGTTGTATATTAAGAGACTAAAGTTGGAGGTAAAATGGAAAAAAGTGGTATAGCAGTTTTTGGTGGTTCTTTTAATCCACCGACTATTGCACATATTAGTTTAGCTAAACAAGTTTTGGCGAAAATGGATAATCTGGAAAAGGTTATTCTTGTTCCAGTTAGCACTCGATATAATAAAAATGGGCTTGCTTCTGATGAGATTAGGTTTAATATGCTAGAACAAATTTGTGCAAAAGAACCAGGATTAGAGGTTTCTAGATTAGAATTGGATAGTGATAAACAATTATATACAATAGAAACTTTAAGAAAAATAAAACAGCAAAATCCGAATAAGCAGATTTATTTTGTTTTAGGTACAGATAATTTAAAGGAGCTAGAAACGTGGCATAAGGTTTATGAATTATTAAGTGGTTTTAATTTTATAGTTTTAAAAAGAGATGAGGATATTGTTAGTGATATTATAGATAAAAGTACTATATTGAAGAAGTACAAAAGTTCTTTTTTTGAGTTAAAGGGTATAGATACAGTTGATTTAAGTTCAAGTTATGTAAGGAAGAGGATACAAGATGGTGAAACAATTGTAGGGTTAGTGCCAAGTCAAATAGAGAAAATGGCTTTAGAAGTGTATAAAAAATAAAGATATTATAATTTGAGTTACATAATCACTTTTGTATACATAAAACATATAATAATATATAAGCTTGATTTTAAGGAGGAATTGTATGTTGTTAGAAAACAAAAGAATAGCTTTTGGTATAACTAGTTCGTTTTATGCAATAGAGAAAACAATTCCTCAGATTAAGAGTTTAATTCATGAAGGTGCTGATATAATTCCAATAATGTCATTTAATGCATATAATTTTAAAGATAAGTTTCAAAAACATATAGAAGAAATAGAGGGTGTTACAGGAAAGAAAATAATACATACTATAGAAGAGGCAGAACTAATTGGCTATAAAGTGTATTCAGATATTATGGTAATAATACCTTGTACTGGGAATACAATAGGAAAATTAGCTAATGGGATTATTGATACTCCTGTGCTTGTTTCTGCAAAGACTAATTTGAAAAGTGGAAATAATATAGTAATTGGAATTGCAACAAATGATGGCTTGTCGTTGGAGGCAGAGAATATTGGAAAATTGTTGAAACAGAAAAATATATTTTTTGTACCTTTTAGACAGGATAATCCAATAACTAAGCCGTGTTCATTGTTGTTTAGTTCTGTGTATATTAAGGATACAATTGTTAAGGCATTAGTGGGGGAGCAGATGCAGCCGGTTTTGATTTAGTTTATTTTATTTCAATTTTGGCAACTTTATACTGTTTAAAGTATACCAATATTATTGGTAACAAATTCTATATGTAAAAAACAAAAAAACACTTGAAAACAAAAATAATATATAGTAAAATAAAAGAAAAAGTGGAGAGAGGGAAAAAATATGAAACAAAAAAACGCTGAAAGCCTT
>CALXWL010000022.1 GCA_944392385.1 uncultured Clostridia bacterium
CCCGAAAAGCTTCGCAGGCGTATCGGACGTGGGCTCAATTTATTATAAATATAAAATCTCCGACGAGATTGGGCGGATTTTAGGGTAGTAACTCTGAATTGTAACCTAAATTATAACTATTATATAATTTTTTATTGCATATATCTTTTAAAAGTTGTATAATATTAATGTATACGGGGATGTATTTTGGTTTCGACAGTATCTTTGAAATATGAATAGCGAGTAGTGGATGGTCGCTTTGGCCACTAAAAAAAAGCGAAATAAAATTAAACGCTGATAAAGAATTAGCATACGCTGCCTAGTTGCAACGTCGTCTTACTATAAAGCCTACTGTTATAGATAAGGCGTCGATTAAAGTAGGAAACAAAATTATCTTTTGCCTCAAAGATAATGGGTATTAAGAGGCTACCAAAGTTTCAAGCGTGTTTATTTGCAAGAAATTGCGGGAATTTTTAATAATAAACTACACTCGTAGAAGTTTGTATGGATAGGATATTGGACGAGGGTTCAAATCCCTCCATCTCCACCAAACAAAAACAACTTACAAAACATATTAGTTTGTAAGTTGTTTTTTTACAATATAGTAATAATTATTTTATCTCTATTTTCTCATCTAGCCATTTTTCTAGTTCATCTATTTTTACTCTTACTTGTTCCATTGTGTCTCTGTCTCTTATTGTTACTGAGTTATCTTTTTCTGTTTCAAAGTCTACTGTAATACAATAAGGTGTTCCTATTTCATCTTCTCTTCTATATCTTTTTCCTATACTTCCAGCTTCATCATATTCACACATGTATTTTTTTGATAATTTATCATATATTTCTTCTGCTTTTGGACTTAATTTTTTAGATAATGGTAATACTGCTGCTTTATATGGTGCTAAGCTTGGATGTAAATGTAATACTGTTCTTATATCACCTTTTTCAATTTCTTCTTCATCATATGCATCACATAAAACTGCTAAGAAAATTCTATCAACACCTACTGCTGGTTCTACACAATAAGGTACGTATTTTTCGTTTGTTTCTGGATCTAAGTATGTTAAGTCTACTTTTGATGCTTCCATATGTCTTGATAAGTCATAGTCTGTTCTGTCTGCTATTCCCCATAGCTCTCCCCAACCAAATGGGAATAGATATTCTATATCTGTTGTTCCCTTACTGTAGAATGAAAGTTCTTCTTTTGAATGTTCTCTCATTCTTAAATTTTCTTCTTTTATTCCTATATTTACTAACCATTTTTTACAAAATTCTTTCCAATATTCATACCATTCTAAGTCTGTTCCTGGTTTGCAGAAAAATTCTAATTCCATCTGCTCAAATTCTCTAGTTCTAAATATGAAATTTCCTGGTGTTATTTCATTCCTAAATGAACGCCCCATTTGTCCTATTCCCATTGGTAATTTTCTTCTTGTTGTTCTTTGAACATTTTTGAAGTTTACAAACATTCCTTGTGCTGTTTCAGGTCTTAAATAAACTTCTGATTTTGCATCTTCTGTTACTCCTATAAATGTTTTAAACATTAAATTGAATTTACGTATTTCTGTAAAATCCATTTTTCCGCAATTTGGACATGGTATGCTGTTTTCATTTATATATGAAACTAATTGTTCATTGGTCCAACCATCTAGTCCGGATATGTCTTTTCCATTTTTAAAGCCCCATTCTTCTATTAGCTTATCTGCTCTATGTCTAGTTTTGCAAGCTTTACAATCTATTAATGGATCACTAAATCCTCCTACATGTCCTGTTGTTACCCATACCTCTGGGTTCATTATAATAGATGCATCTATTCCAACGTTATGTTTTGATTCTCTTATAAATTTTCTCCACCAAAAATCTTTTATGTTTTTTTTCAATTCTGCACCTATTGGTCCATAATCCCAAGAGTTTGCTAACCCTCCATAAATTTCAGAGCCTGGATATATGAATCCCCTATTCTTACATAAGTTTACTATTTTTTCCATTGAATTTTCTTTCATACTTTCACGACCTTTCATTAATGTATATTATTTTATAATATTTTTATAAGTTTGGCAATAGTTTTATTGGTATTTTTTTATTGCATAGGGAATTTTAATTTTATGTTCACTTTATATTTTTATATTTTTGTCTGTGGATACTGTGGATAACCTTGTTAATAACTTATTTTACTGGTTTGGAGTTATGTTCTTTTTTGTCTTTTTATGTTTTTTTTACTGTTTGATCTCCATTTTTTTATTATTTCTACTTTTTATGTGCACAGTATTTTTGTTTGTTTTATATATCTGTACTTAAATAAAATGCCTATTTTTTACAAAATTATTGCTATTGCTATTAAAATTTCTAATATTAATATTGCTGGGAATCCTACAATAAATCTTGCTTTTTTTGTTTTATGCCTGAATATATACATACCAGCAATTCCACCTATACCGCCTCCTAGGGCTACTAGCATAAATAAAGTTTTTTCTGGTATTCTTCTTTTTCCTTTTTTTGCTTTTTGTTTATCTATATACATTGCAAGTAGTGCTATTAAGTTAATTACTATTAAATATATTATTATATTTTGCATTGTAAATATTTCTTCCATGTTTTCACTTCCTTATGTTTTTTATGAATATATAATGTAAATTATTATTTTTTCTTTATGCTGAAGAAGCGACCTTTTAGGTCGCCTCATTTTTATTTATATAAACTTTATTTTTTGTTTACTAAATCTTTTAATGCTTTACCAGCTTTAAATACTGGAGCTTTTGATGCAGGTATTTTGATTTCTTCTTTTGTCTGTGGGTTTCTTCCTTTTCTAGCTGCTCTTTTTCTTACTTCAAAAGAACCAAATCCAACTAATTGAACTTTTTCTCCTTCAACTAATGATTCTGTTATTACATCAACAAATGCATTTACAGTTGCTTCTACTCCTTTTTTAGTATCTCCTGTTTTTGCAGCTATTGCTGCGATTAATTCAGCTTTGTTCATTTAAAATTACCTCCTATAAGTTTGTATTTAGTGTAGAAATCGTATCTACTATTTAGATAATTCGCCATATTTAGATAAAATCCTTCTTTTTCTTGCTTATGTTTTTTGTAAATTTCTTTTAAAATCAACATTTTTAGCTTTTTAAAAAGCTGTAACATGCTATTTGAATAGTGTTTTGGTTTTTCTTGTTTTATATATTTTATTTCCATATGGTAGCATATATACTTCTTCTTTTGATAGTATTTTTAAGTAAACTATAGAAATTACATATAATATTATTCCAATTAATAATGCAAATATTAAATTTACATTTTTATGACCTAAAAGTTCGAGATTATTATATATATACCATGAACTTCCTATCATAATTATTGTTGCAATTAAAGGTTTTATTACAAATTTAATTATATTCAACTTAATATTTGTATATTTTTTTAGATAATAAATACTTATACAAAATGTTACTATATGACTAATTATTGTTGCAATTATTGCTCCATTTATATTTAGCTTTTCAATTGGTAGCAAAACCATATTTAGTATTAATTTAGTTATTACTCCTATTCCAATTGCTATAACTGGTTCTTTTACTTTTTTTAATCCCTGTAATACTCCTCCTATAGTTTGTGTTGCAGCTACGAAAACTATGCTTATTGAACATATTTTTAGCATTGTTTCTCCTAAATATGCATTAGGGAATAATAATTTTAGTATTTCCTCAGCAAAAACAAATAATACAGCCATACAAGGTAAACTTATGAGGATAGTTGCAAGTAATGAAAAGTTTATTCTTTTCATTGCTTTATCCATATCTCCTTTGGCTTTAGCTGCTGATATTGTTGGTATTAATGTTATTGCAAATGCTATATTAAATGAATATGGTAATACTACTAATCCTTCTACTTTTCCTGTTAGAATTCCATATTGAAATTTTGCTTCTTCTGTTCCCATAAATTGGCTAATTGTATTTACTACTGTAAATGCATCTATGCTTTTATTTGCAGCTGACAGTAATGCAGATAACGCCATTGGGAAGAATATGTAAAATATACCTTTTATTATTTTTCTTATGCTTTCTTTTTCTTTTGAAGTTGATGTTATAACATCTTTCCATATTTCTCTTTTATTCTTTATGTAAAAAACATATAAATATGCAAAACTAAAAAGTGTTGCTGCTGTAGTAGCTATTGTAGCACCAGCTACCATAGCAACAGTATTTTTTTTCGAGATAATTGCAAATATCTCTACTGCTATTATTGTTATTACTGTTTTTAATATTTGTTCTATTGATTGAGAATTTGCTGTAACTGAAATTTTTTCTCTTCCATTAAAATATCCTTTTAGAACTGATGAGACTGCTACTATAAAAACTGATGGTGATAGAGCTAATATTGTCATTTCTGCTTCTGGTATTCCTAAATATTTATTTGCAATTATTTCTGAGTAAAAGAATAAAATTGACGTTCCTATAAATCCTATCAAGCCAAATATAGTTATTGCTACTTTAAAAATTCTATAAGCTCCTCTATTATCTCCCACAGCTACTTTAGAAGATATTAGCTGCGAAATTACATTTGGTACTCCTATTGATGACATTGCCAAGCATAAAGTGTATATTTGAAACCCAGCAGAATAAATCGCATTACCTGTATCTCCAAAACCATCTCTGTTTGTAAGATATATTTTATACAAAAGTCCTGCTATTTTTATTATAAATTGTGATAACATGAGTATCATTACACCTTGCATAAAGCTTTGATTGTTTTTCTTCAAATAATTGCCTCCATTTTATATTTCTTTTTTAATTTTATGGCATTTTTAGAATAAAATTCCTAAAAGGACTTGTTTTTTTTACGAATTTATAGGATAATATATATGTATTGATTATTTATTGGAGGAGTTAAAAGGTGAAATTATTTGATAAATTTTTAGGTGTTTTAAAAACTGATAGAAATACATTTTTCACATATATTTTTACATTATTAACAGCTTACATTTTAGTAGATAGAATTATAGAATTAATTTTCTTATGTTTTACTGGAATGTCTGTTAATTATTGGGGACCAATTGCATATACTTTTGCTTTGGCTTGTCCTGTTTTTGCATTTGCTTTTTCGTATCCGTCAAAATTTGCAAAATCTGAACAATTAAAGCTATCTTTCTTTTATGCTTTTTGGGTTGCCTTTTATATTATTGGTATCTCAATGATTATACAATGGATTAATAGATTAACTTGGATTGGTGTTCTTGCTTTACCAAACAGCAATGAATTTTTAGCAACTTTTGCTACAGCTACAAAAAGAGCACTTTCAATAGCACCAATCTATATACTTTTAATGACTTTCTATAAATTATTCTTCTGGCTATATAAAATTATTAATGACCCTATCTTCCCTAGCACATATAAAGAATCTATTCTTGATTTTACAGGTATAGATATTTCTAGTGCTCCTGAAAGTACTGGTCCTTATAGTTTTGAAATAGCTTTATGTACAGATAGAACAACTGGAAAACCTGTTAAAATATTAGAAAAAAGAAGATTTGAATCAACTTTAATTGTTGGTCCTTCTGGTACAGGAAAATCTTCATTGGTTATGGAACCTATGATGGCAAGAGATTTAGAAAAAAAATATTTCTTACATGAGGCTTCTAAAGAGATGGGTTATAATGCTTTAAAAAGTGGTTTAGCAGTTTTAGATTGCCCTTATGATAAAAATTATTTGAATCAAAATTTCAAATTAAGTATGCTTACACCTGTTCAGGGTAGAGAAAAAGCTTATCAGGCTTATATGAAAAAGTTAATATATGGAACTATGCCTGATGGAACTATTGTTTATAAAGACTTAGGATTAACATCTCTTACTCCTGACCATGAACAAACTTATAGAATTGCAGATGTTGCTAAAAACTTTGGAATACCAGTTCATATTGTAGACCCTCTTGACCCTAACTCTCCTGGTTTAAACCCATTTATTTTACCTTCACCTGCTCTTGCTGGTTTAATTATTTCATTGGTTATTGAGGGACTATATAATGCAGCTAGTGCTACTGCTGAACTTGCATATATGAAAGATTTAGCTTATCAAGCTCTTCAAAACATATGTATTTTCCTAAGAGAAATGTACCCTAGACGCCATAATGGAGATTTACCTACTTTAGAGGACTTATTACATTGCTTAACAAATTTTGATTTAGTTGAAGAATTGTGTGAAGATTTAAAAACTGAACCAGAACTTGCAAAACAATATGAATTCCAAATTGCTTATTTTGAACAGCACTTTTATAAAAATGCTACTGGTAGAAAAGATATGGAAAGATATGTACATTTTGCAACAGCTCAGCTTGAAGAGTTATTAAGAGCAGGTTGTGTTCGTGATATTATTTGTAAAAGACGTAATAATATAAATTTTGATGACGTTTTAAAAAATGGAGAGGTTGTATTAATTTGTACAAGACCTGCAGATATTGGTGGTACACCTCATGAAGGTTTTGGTCGTTTCTTCTTAAGTTTACTTATGTGCTCTGTTGAAGGACGTCCAGGAAATGAGAAAACCAGAATACCTCACTTTTTATATGTAGATGAATTTAATAAATATGCTACTGGCTTATTCTCAGATATGATTACTCTATATAGAAAATTTAAAGTTGGTACAATTTTTGCAATTCCTAATCTTGCAAGTTTAGGAGGAACATCATCTCCTTTCATGCAAAGTCTTTTATCTAACTGTCCAACCAAAGTTTCATTTGGTAATTGTACACCTGAAGATTATGATTGGTGGGAAAAAGAATTTGGACAAAGACGTGAATGGAAAGTTGATAATAAGTATAATACTGAAAACGGAGCTTATGGTAGTGACTTAGGAAATGTAAACTGGGGATGGGAAACACACATGAAGGTTGCCAAAATGCAAGGTTTGAAGTTCAAAAACTGTATTTATAAGACTAAAGATCAAAAGGGTAAAAATGTTGTTAACTTTGCAACTGTTGACTTCTTAGAGGCTAAATATAAAGAACCTCATAAAATAAGGAACTTTAACTTTGATAAATTTAATAATGGTATCTCTCATGATGAAACCAAGAAACCAAAGAAACAAAAATTCAACCCAAACCGTGTAGACTTTGATGAGGAAGAATTATTAGACCCAGTACAAACAGATACAACTGATTCTTCTTACCTATTTAATAATGAAGATGCAGTAAGTTTTAACTTGAATAATGATAAAAAAGATAATTAAAAAGAAAGACCTTCTAAATAAGAAGGTTCTTTTTTATTCTAATATTTTCAAATTCAATTCTTGTATTTTATATTTTCCTTCATCTAGTACGAATTCTGTTAATGATGTAGCTAAGTTTTTACTGTTTTGCTTTAAGTCTGTGGTGAAGTATATTTTCGCATTTGCTATTTCTAATTTATTAGATACTATTACTTTAAATGTTTCTACTGTATGTTTATCGTCTTCACATAATAGTATAAACTGAGGTTTTGTTTCATAACCTGAATCAAATTGTACAAAGTTTTCATAAAAATCTTTTACTAACCTCATTCTATCAGCTAATTTCTTTTCCCAATTTTCTTCTCTTCTTACTGCTTCAAATACTAAATTTGCTGATTTACCTGATTTTGTAATTTTTATTCCTGCATGCATTTTAAATATTTTTCCTGATTGTTTTGCTGTAAATGTTGGCTTTACTGTATAGCTATCGAATGCTTGTACTTTTCTTAAGTATGATATTATTACTTGGTTTCCTGCAAGTCTTTTCTTTATCATTGCTACTGGTTTTGTATTATCTGTTGGTTGCCATTTACATTCTATTCCTCTTGAGTTCAAAAGATATTTTCCCATTTTTTCTAAACTATATATTCTATAAATTCCATTACCTTCTTCTGCTGTAAAATAATATCGTGTAAGTATTTTTGTTTTTATTAATTGTTCTAATTTATTATTTAGTTTATCTTGAGATTTTATATCTTCTCCTCTTGCTTCTAGTATTTGATATATTTGCCTTGATGTTATAAATTCAAATTCGTTAACAATTTCTAATATTTTAAAATGTATATCTGTTATGTGCCCTATATTTATTTTATTTATTATCTGATTTATAGAAACATATCCATCTTTTCCATCAAATGTTTTTATTTCTCCTTCTCTCATTGCAAATGGAGATATTTTTGTTTTTATTTCCTCGTCTTCTACCATAAATATTTCCTCCTTACACATATTTATTCTAACATTTTTTTAATAAGGCGTCAACTTCATATTGTTTTAAATTGCGCCATGTGCCTATTTTTAAATCCTTTACAGAGATTTCTCCTATCTTACTCCTATGTAAGGCTAATACTTTTTTTCCGTATTGCTTCACACATTCTCCTTATTTGCCTATTTTTCCCTTCATGTATTGTTATTTCTAGTCTAGATTTATTTTTCTCATTATCTATCTTTAATATTTTTACTTTTGCTTTATTAGTAACAAAATCTCCTATATCTATACCATTTTCTAATTGTGCTACTTCTTCTTTTGTTATTATACCTTTTAATGTTACTGTATAAGTTTTTGTTATTTCATGTTTTGGATGTGTTACTTTATATACGAATTCTCCATCATCTGTTAGTATTAATGCTCCTGATGTGTACATATCAAGTCTTCCTACTGGTACTAATCTTTTGTTTGTTTTTACTAAATCTAGTACTGTGTTTCTATTAAATTGATCTTTTACAGTTGTTACATAATTAATTGGTTTATTTAATAATATATATGTATGTGGCTCATTAGTTTTTTCTACTAATTTACCATTGTATTCTACTTTATCTGTTTCAGGATTGATTTTTGTTCCTAGCTCTTCTACTACTTGTCCATTTACTTTTACTTTTCCTTGCAATATCAATTCCTCACTTTTTCTTCTTGAGGCTATCCCTGCTTCTGCTAGGTATTTTTGTAATCTTATTTCCATTTCGAATTCCTTTCTGTTTTTTTGTATGTATGGCAAATTATAGACATTACATGTTTTGTTCTAATCTTTCTAAAACTTCTATGAAATATTTAGGCAATGGAGCTTCAAAAGTTACTTCTTTATTTGTTGTTGGATGCTTAAATGTAAGTTTTGCTGCATGTAACATTTGACCTTTTACATTAAATGGATTTTTACCATTTGAATATACTTCATCACCTACTATTGGATATCCTATTTGTGATAGATGTACCCTTATTTGATGTGTTCTTCCTGTTTCTATGTTTACTTCTAGTAATGTGTATTCTAAATATCTTTTTAATACTTTAAAATGTGTTATAGCTTCTTTTCCAGTTTTAGTTACAGCCATTTTTTTCCTATCCTTTGTGCTTCTTCCAATTGGCATATTTATTGTTGCTTCGTTTTCTTTTACATTTCCTCTTACTAATGCAATATATGTTTTCTTTACCTCACGGTTTTGTATTTGTTTACTTAAGTTTATATGTGCATTATCATTTTTTGCTATTATTATTAAACCTGAGGTATCTTTATCTATTCTATGTACTATCCCTGGCCTTATTTTTCCACCTATTCCTGATAGGCTCCCTTTGCATAGTGCCATTACTGCATTTGCTAAAGTTCCATCTATATTTCCATTTCCAGGGTGAACTACTATTCCTTTTTCTTTGTTTATAATTAATATGTCATTATCTTCATATATAATATCTAATGGCATTTCTTGTGGTTTTAAATCTATTTCTTGTGGTAGTTCTTCTTCTATTGTTATAACATCGTCTACAGTTGTTTTATACGAAGGTTTTTGTAATTTGCCATTTACTAAAATTTTCCCATTTTTTATCATCCTTTGAATTGCTTCTCTTGATAGTTTTTCTTCTAATTTACTTACAATTTTATCTAGCCTATCTACTTCTTGGGCATTATATTTTTTCATTTATATTCTCCTGACTTTTTATTGTATTAATAATTATTATTGCCATTACTAATATAACTCCTACAACTATACAAATGTCTGCAAAGTTAAATACTGGATAGTTAAATAGCTCTGAAATATCAATATAGTCTACTACATATCCTCTAAATACCCTATCTATTAAATTTCCTATTCCCCCTGCTATTATTAATGTCATTCCTAATTTTGCATTTTTTTCAAAATTATATTTCTTACTTGCTAGTAATTTTGCTACAACAATTATAATCATTAAGTCTACTCCTATTAGAAATATTTGTGACATCATTAGCCCAAAAGCTGCTCCTATGTTTTGAACATAGGTAAGTGATAATACATTTGGAATTAAACTTATGCTTTCCCCAGAAATTCCTATTGTATTTACGATTGCCATTTTTATTATTTGATCTATAATTACAAGAGCTATTATTATTAAAATATTTTTCTTCATCTATTTTATCCTTTCATAAATTGTAAAATACTTGTCTTCTATATCTTCAGTAGGATATATTTTTTTATATTTATCTGGGTTATTATTTAAATACATTTTTATTTTTGGATTTTTTAACACTATAAAATGTGTAAATCCATATTCATCTATTTTTGCTTCCATATCAGTAAAATTCACACTGTTTAAATTTAAAAAGTCTTTGAATACATATGTATTTTCATTGAATTCTGGCATATATAAATCACATCTTGAATCAATAAATACTGGTATTCCTTCATATAATAAATAGCTGCCGTAATTATATTCATTATATAATTTTATTTTTTCTAATTCTAAGTTTTCTTTTATCCAATTTGCTGCTTGCACTGGATATGATGCTTCGTTTACATATTTATCATCTATTTTTGGTCTATATTGCAAAATTGCAGTTATAATAACTATTATTGATATTATTACTATTCCTATTATCTTAGATGCATATTCTTCTATCTTCTTTATTAGGTTTTTATCATTTGCTATTAATATTCCTGTTATTATTCTATTTATTATTATCACGCCTATTAAATATAGCATTGAAGCTTGTCTTCTACTAAATATTGTTAATATTACTAATCCTGTTAACATAAATAAGTCTGATAATCTAATTTTTACCTTGGTTAGCATT
Source organism: uncultured Clostridia bacterium (assembly GCA_944392385.1). GTDB lineage: Bacteria > Bacillota > Clostridia > TANB77 > CAG-508 > UMGS1781. The sequence continues at coordinate 10,988 of CALXWL010000022.1, forward strand.
AATGTTGCAATATATGTTGCTAATATTAGTAATAGTTTTACATCTTGTGCTAGTATTATTGGAAGATGTTCACTAATATTTTTTGTACTAATTCCTTGCATTGTTTTAATTAAATATGTATATGGCGTATCTCCAAGTGGTGTTAATAATCCTGTGAAAATACATATTATAAATATGATTAGTAACCAATTTATATTATTACTATGAGTTATTTTAATTTTGTATGGATTATCTATTTTATTATCTTGTTTTTCTTTTAATCTTTTATATTTTTCTTCTGCTTTTTGTAATTTTTGTAGTAATTCTTCTGTTTCTCCTTGTTTTTTTATTTTCCTTTTTATACTTTCAAGGTATGAATTACTTATTATTACATTAGAATATGCTAATATATATATTCCATATTCTGCTATATATGGCAAATATAAAATAAAGTAGAAATAGAATGTTGCAGCATGCAAATTTGCTATTAATATTGGAATTATAATTAGTCCTATGGCATATCTTTTCTTTTTAGTTTCCAAAAATCTTTCTATAAAATATATTGTTAATATAAATAATATGAATGTTACCAGCTGTGCCCTTGCACATATATATGACTTTAATAAGTACATTGTTAATATTGTTAGCACAAATGATATTATTTTATTTTTTGCTAATTTTACATTAACTGCATACATTGTTATTCCTAAAATAGATGCGAGTATTATTGTTGATATATATATTCCTGTCATTCCACCAATACTATAGATTAAATATATAAATACATCATATGCCCAATGTGGAAATGTATAAGTTAAATTTTCATGCCATGCAAATGGCTCTTGCATTGTTATTCCATTTTCTAAAATATATTCTCCTACTTTTATTGTATAATAAGTGTCATTTTGAAAGGTTACTGGAGTTATTGCTGCTGCAAAAATAATTATTAAAATTATTGCCATTGTGTGAAATCTAACTGCATTTATTTTGTCTTTTTCCATTTTCTATTCCTTTCTATAGCATTTTTTATTGTATAGGAAAAATCGACTTTTATCTTGGCAAAATATAAGATTTTTCCATATACAACAAGAAAAGTAACATATAAAAAGACCCGCGTTAGCAATGCTAGTGTGGCTTTGCCACTTTTCTTATACTATTTAAGCAAATTAATTGCTTCTGCTAGCTGTTCATCTTCTTCTGTTTCTAAATTATCTTCTACTATTTTGTCTGGTGTTATTCCTACTTTGTCTATTTTATTACCATTTGGTGTTTTGAATTCTTCTATTGTTACTTTTAATGCTCCTTCAAAAAGTGGAAATACTTCTTGCATTACACCTTTTCCATATGTTTTTGTTCCAACTATTGTTGCTACTTTGTTATCTTGCAGAGCTGCTGAAACAATTTCTGTTGCACTTGCTGAATATTGATTAACTAATATTACTAAATTTACATCTATTGGATTTGTATTATTTGATGTTACTACTGTTTCTTTATCTGTCTTGTTGTATGAACGCATTATTGTGTCTCCTCTTTTTATGAATAGTTCTGAAAAGTTTATTGCTTCTGTTACTACTCCTCCTGTATTATCTCTTAAGTCTATAATTACTGAATTTATTCCTTTATTTTGAAAATCTAATATATAATTTTTTATATTCTCTGTGCAGCCTTCATCAAATGTTGTAAGTTCTATATATCCTATATTTCCTTCCAATATTTCTGCTCTACTATCTTTTATTTCTACTGTTTTTCTTTCAACTGTTTTAGTTATTGTTTCATTGCCTCTTAAAATTTCTAATTCTACAGTTGTTCCTTCTTTCCCTTTTATTTTTGTTGCAGCTATATTTATATCCATATCAAGGCAATTTTCACCATTTATTGATATTATAATATCTCCTGATTGCAATCCTGCTTCTTCTGCTGGTGAACCTTCTATTGGTTCTAAAACAACAATGTTTCCGTCTGTATCTTGGTACATATAAATTCCAATTCCTACATAGTCTCCAGTAACACTTATTAATAATTCTTCATATTCATCTTTCATTAAATATTCAGTATATTCATCTCCTAAGCCTGCTACATATCCTTTTATTGCCATTTCTACCATATCACTAGAGTTTATATCACCTATATAATGTGTTTCTAAATATTTTTTTACTATTTCAAATTTTTTGTTTATATCTTTAGTGTCTTCTGAAAGTTCAATATTACTTATTAAAGTTTCTAAGCCACTTTCTGTTTTTGCAAGGTAATTGTACATTCCAATTGATGTAACCATAAATGTTATTATTGCAGTTATAATAACTAACATTATAATTTTATAAATTCTGTTTTTTTCACTGTTTTCCATTATTTTCCTCCCATTATCTACAAAGTAGGCGAGCTATGCTCGCCCAATTTTAATCAAAATAACTATATTATTATTATATTCAATTTTTTAAATAATATTATTGTAAGTATGGTAATGGATTTACACATCTACCATTTATTCTTACTTCAAAGTGAAGATGGTTTCCTGTTGAATTTCCCGTTGTACCTACTGTTCCTATAACTTGTCCTTGTACAACTGTATCGCCCTCAGATACTGTTCTTGAGTTTGGATACATATGTGCATATAATGTCATTGTTCCATCATGATGATCTATTACTACATATTCACCATAGCTTCTATAAGTTCCATTTGAATTTCTCAAAGCTGTTGATGTTACTACAGTTCCATCTTTTACAGCAACTACTTTTTTCCCTGTTACATTTATATTTACATCTACACCAGTATGTCCTGGATATGATGGATAATATCTTCTATTTATGTTATATATGTTTAATCCTGCTACTGGGAATATGTATCCTGCTTCACTTGGATTTCCTGGTATTACTGCTGTACCACCATTATTTTCTAATGCTAATTTTCTTAATTCTTCTTCAATTTTCTTTTTATCTTCTTCAAATTGATCTAATTGCTCGTTCAAACTTTTCTCTTCATCTGATAATTGAGCTACATATGCTTCTTTCATAGATTGTGAATCTTTTAATGCATTTGCTGTATCTTCTTTACTCTTTTTTAAAGATTCTATTTGTTCTTTACTAGTTTCTAATAATTGTTTTGATTCTTCTATTGCTATTTTATTTGTTTCTATCTGGTTTAATAAGTTTTGGTCACATTCTGCCATTTTTGATACATAATAGTATTTATTAACAAAATCTAATATGTTTTTTGATGATAATAAGGCATCTAAATATGTAGTATTTCCAGATTTATAAATTGCAACTAATCTTTGTTCTAAAAGTGCTTGTTGGTGAGCTTGATCTTCTTCTGCTTTTTTTATTTCTTGCTCTGCTGATTCAATTTTCGCATTTACTTCATCTATCTGTGTGTTTAAATCTGAAATGTCGTTTTCATATTCTGCAATTTCTGCATTTAGAGAACGTATTTGAGTCATGGCATCAGATAATTTTTCTTCTACTTGGTCTATTTTATTTTGTGTTTCATTTATTTTACTTTCAACGTCGTTTAAATCACTTTGTGAAGTAGCTAGTGCTACCATAATATTGCCAGTTAATGTTAGTAGCATTATCATTATAACTATTATAGTACTTTTAATTATTTTTCTTAACATATTTTACCTTCCTTTTTTATATATTTTATTTTTTTTGTAAGTAGGTCTTGTTTTATTGATTAATACCAGTCGTTGATGTTACATAAGGATATGGGTCTATTGTTGTTCCATTTATTCTTATTTCAAAGTGTAGATGTGGTCCTGTTGACCATCCTGTTGAGCCAACTTTCATAATAGCATCTCCTCTTTTTACAATATCACCAACTTGTGCTAATAATTCTGAGCCATGTGCATAAAGTGTTGTTACTCCTCCTCCATGATCTATTATAATCATGTTACCATATGAATTTGAGTAAGTAGATGTTGTAACTATTCCATCATTTGCAGCTATTGCATAACTTCCCATTGGAGCACCTATATCCATTCCTGTATGGGTTCTATACACTTTTATAACTGGATGGAACCTCATACCATATGATGATGTGATTGTGTAATATCCTGGTGCAGGCCAAGCAAATGTGCCTCCTACAAACTGTGAATCCACGCCCTCCATTGTTGCTAATAATATTTCTATTTCTACTAAGTCTAATTCACTTTGATATAATTCTATATCTTCTGCAATTTTTAATTCATCTTCTGTTAATTGGTTTATATAGCTATTTCTTACTACTTTGGCATTTTCTAATAAAATTTCTACTTTTTTTTGGTTATCTTTACAAGTTTTTAAATTTTGTCTACTTTTTTCTAATTGTTCTTTTGTTTCTTCTACTTCTTTTTTTTCTGATGCAACACTATCTATTAATGATTCATCATATTCTATCATTTTTCCTATGTAATAATATTTTGATATAAAATCTATAATATCTTCTGAACTTAGCAATACATCTAGATATTGCGTTTGTCCTGCTTTATATGTATTTACTAACCTTCTTTCAAGTAATCCGTTTTTGATATTCATATTGTGTTTGCAATTCATCTATTATATTTTCTGTTTCTTTTATTTGTTTTTCAACTTGTTCTAAGTTCTGAGAAAGTTGGTTTATTTGTTCTTCATATATATATATATCTTGGTCTAAAGAATTTATTAGTTCTAAGTTTTCTGTTAATTGTACTTGTATGTTTTCTATGTTTTTTCCAGCTTCTTCTATTTTTGCTTTTAATTCAGCTCTTTTTTGTTCTAGTTCACCTCTAGTAAGAGCATTTGCTACATTATAGCTACTGCCAAGTAATAAAATAGTTATTATTATAATAATGCATAATTTCTTCACATTTATTCCTTTCTTAATTTAAACATCTAAGTATTTTTTCATAGAAACTGCACTTCCTATTATTCCTAGTCCTGCTCCTAATATTATAAATACTATTATAAGGCTTGGGAATAATCCTTGAAATTGTAGCATACTAAAACCATTTATTCTTTGAATGGTTTCATTTTGTGCAACAAGAATTGTACACCAATTGTAAATTGCTCCTACGAACCCCAATGAAATTGCACTTGCTGCTATTCCCATTATAATACCTTCTATCATAAATGGAGTTCTTATGAAGCTATTTGTTGCTCCTACATATTTCATAATTGAAATTTCTTTTCTTCTTGCATGTACTGTTAATTTTATTGTATTTGAAATTATAAATACTGATATTAATATAAGTATAACTAATATGATACCTGTAACTGTTCTAACACCTCGCCCTATTGCAGCTAGCATTGTTATTGTATTTGTATCATCCATACTATCATAATTTTCTACTTGAGAAATTTGTTCTCGTACTGAATCACTAAGTTCCAAGTCTGTTAATGTTACCATGTATGCATATGGAAAGATTTCAGGTTCTACTGCTTCAACTGCTTCTGCTCCTAAATTTTCCTTCATTTGGTTGTATGCTTCTTCTGGTGTTACTACTTTTACATCTGCAACTCCTGGTATTGCTAAGATATCTGTTCTCATTTTTTCAACTTGTTCTTGTGTTATGTTATCTTTTGCATTTACCTGTATTGCTTGAGCATCTTCTATATTATTCATCATATGTGTAATATTTCTTCCTATTGCAAAGAACAATCCAAACATAAGCATTGTAACACACATTACACCAATACATGAGATAGTTGATTTTTTATTTTTTAATACATTTCTAAATCCCTCACTTAGGAAATATCCTATTACATTATATTTCACTTGCTATAACCACCTTTTTTATCATCTCTTACAACAATACCTTTTTCTATTTCTATAACTCTTTTTTTCATTTTATCTACTATGTCTTTTGCATGTGTTGCCATTACTACTGTTGTTCCTCTTAAATTAATTTCATTTAGAAGAGTCATAATATCCCAAGCTGTATCTGGATCTAAGTTTCCTGTAGGTTCATCCGCAATTATCATCGATGGATTATTAACTAGTGCTCTAGCTAATGCTACTCTTTGTTGTTCTCCTCCTGATAGCTCATCTGGATAAGCTTTTGCTTTACCACTTAAGCCAACTAATGATAATACCATTGGAACTTGTCTTCTTATATGCCTTGGTGTAGCTTTTACTATGTTCATTGCAAATGCTACATTATCATAAACAGTTTTATCTGGTAAAAGCCTAAAGTCTTGAAACACTACTCCCATACTTCTCCTTAAATATGGTACTCTTTTGGGTTTTAAAAATGTTGTATCTTTACCATTTATTATTATAGTTCCACTTGTTGGTTCTTCTTCTTTTAATATTAGTTTTATAAGTGTTGATTTTCCTGAGCCTGATTGCCCTACTAGAAAAGCAAAATCGCCTTTATCTATCTTAAAACTTGCTTCATGTACAGCCTCTGTCCCAGTACTGTAAGTTTTTGATACGTTTTTAAATTCAATCATCTTTTCCCCTCATTTATTGTGATATTTACTCTTTTATTATAATAATAAATTACAAAAAATGCAATAAAAATTATAATTTTTTCTAAAATGTAATATAATTGTAACATTTTGTATGAATAATTTTTGTCATTTTGCTAATTTCAAAATTCTTTCTACATATTCTTTTAATGTATTTGTATGTTTAACATCATTACCTTGATTAATTTCTTTTGGTTGTTCTGCTAATCTTAAACCGTAAAAATATTTGTCAGGAATACCAATAAATTCTGTTTTTTCTGCTAGTTTTCTATCATCTTTTATAAATTTCATGTTTTCAATTTTATATAAATTATTTAATCTTAATGAAGTTAATATTCCATTTGCAAATAAGTTCATATGGTAATCAGTTATAACATTATAATAATTAACTTTTTTCCTTACTACTTTTCTTTCTATTAACTTAGCTGTTGTTCCGTCTTCCATAAATGTTGTCGTTCCTATTGGTGTATCTTCTTCATTCATTGTATATGTGAATTTTTGTGATTCCATATTGAAAATTCTATGGTCAGCTACCGTTTTTAACTCTACTCCATTATCAAATTTTACTAAATTATATTCTTCTGCTACTTGTGCTTTTTTTATCCATAATGGTTTTGCTTCTGCAAAACACCCATTATCAAAGTCCCATACTAATAACCTATCTTCATATGTTATATTCTCTATATTTTTTGTTTTGTGGTCTGATAAAGTTATTTTTGTTCCTTCTGCAAGGCAATAAATATATGCATTTTCAAAATTAACTTGATATATCGTTACTCCCATGTCGGAATATGTCACTTTTATAGAAAATGAAGCGTTAAAATGTTGGGCTGGAAAATCTTCTTGAAATGCTAGATTTCCATTTTCATCTAAATATGGGCTATATTCAAGAAAATCTCCTGTACAAGATAAAAGTTCATATTTTTCAGCACCAGACTTATATTTCATCATTATTTTTCTTATATAAGAACTCTCCAAATAGCCATACCAAAGTCCTTCTGTTCCATAATACCCATTCATACCATTAGGCCCATTTTCGTTATAACTATAAGCTAGTCCATCTCCATAATCTCCTCCTGAGCCAAGAGTAAATGTGGAATACAAAATCTTGCTCCATCCCGCATACAAAGTAGTATTTTGTGTTATAACATCTCCTTCTTGTGCTTGGTTTATTCCTTCTTCTTCATAGTACCAACCATTAAATGTACCATTTATTGTTGTTGGAATTTCTTCTGGAAACACTATTGTATCTGATTTAACTGTTTGATATACATTGCCATTTACAATATATGTAATTGTGAACAATGTCAATGTCTCCATTACTAATATTCCTAATTTTTCTAGCCATGTTTTTTCTTGATTTGTTACTGCTTCTGGATCATATCTTAGTTCATTATTTTGTATTACATATTTTTCTAAGTCTTCATCTGTTATATCTTGTATTATGTTTTTTATTTCTTGTTTATCTGATGTAGTAATATTTACTGGCTTGCTAGTTATTACATTCTGCCTTGCTACATATTTATCTATTTGTTGTTGATATTGGCGTATTTTTATAGAAAAATTTGATTCTTGTGCACTATCTATAATATTGTCTCTTCTTGTTATTGTTGTAACTACTAAACCTGATAATATTAATAATAATATTACTGTTATTATTAATACAATTAGTGTTATGCCTTTACTTTTGTTCATTGTATTCCTCCTATCTATTTGCTTTTATAGTTTTAATGATATTTTCTTTTGTTAGTCCGTAGTATTTCATTAGCTCAGTTGCTTTTCCAGATTTTCCAAATGTATCATTTATACCTATTCTAGTTAATTTTGTTGGAAATTCTTCTGTTAATACTTCTGAAATAGCTGTGCCTAAACCACCAATTATGCTATGGTCTTCTATTGATATTAATTTTTTTGTTTCTTTTGCACATTTTATGATTGTTTCTCTATCTATTGGCTTTATTGTATGCATATCTACTACTCTTATATTTATTCCTTGTTTTTCTAATTCTTCTTTTGCTTTTATTGCTTCTGAAACTACTACTCCTGTGGCAAATATGGTTGCATCTGTTCCTTCTCCTATTTGAACTGCTTTACCAAATTCGAATTTTTGGTTTTCATCATAAATTACAGGGGTTGCTAATCTACATAGTCTTAAATATACTGGCCCTTCTATTTTTGATATTTCTTCTACTGCCCATCTTGTTTGTGTATCATCTGATGTGCACATTACTTTCATGTTTGGCAAACCTCTCATTAAAGAAATATCTTCTAACATTTGGTGTGTTGCTCCATCTTCACCAACTGTTACACCGCTATGTGATGCACATATTTTTACATTTAAGTTTGGATAACACACACTATTTCTTATTTGGTCATATGCTCTTCCGAGTTGCAAACATTGCAAATGTGCTTGCAAATGCTATTTTCCCAAATGTTGAAATTCCTGCTGCCGTACTTATCATATCTTGTTCTGCAATTCCAATATCAAAAAATCTATCTGGAAATTGCTTTGCAAATATTGAGGTTTTTGTAGCTTCTGATAAATCTGCGTCAAATACTACTATGTTTTTATTTGTTTTTCCTAGCTCAGCTAGCTTTTCGCCATAACTTTGGCGTGTCGCGATTTTTCTATCTATATTCATTATAAAGCACCTCCTAATTCAATCATGGCTTGTCTATATTGTTCTTCATTTGGTGCTTTTCCATGCCACTCTGCCTTATTTTCCATAAATGATACTCCTTTTCCTTTTATTGTATTTGCTATAATTACAGTTGGCTTTCCTTTTACTTTTTTTGCTTGTTCAAATGCTTGTATAATTTCTTCTATGTTATGTCCATCTATATTTATGACTTCAAATCCGAAACTTTTGAATTTTTCATCTATTGGATAAATATTCATAACTTGTGATACTTCTCCATCTATTTGTAAGTTATTGTTATCTACTATAACACATAAATTATCTAATTTATAATGTGATGATGTCATTGCAGCTTCCCATATTTGGCCTTCTTCAATTTCTCCATCTCCACAAATACAGTATACTCTTACTCCTTCACTATCCATTTTTGAAGCAAGTGCCATTCCATTTGCAATTGATAAGCCTTGTCCAAGCGATCCTGTTGATGCATCTACCCCTGGAATGTTTTTCATATCTGGATGTCCTTGTAAAATACTATTTATATTTCTAAATGTTTTTAGTTCTTCTAAATCAAAAAAACCCCTCAATGCTAAAGCACTATAAAGTGCTGGCGAAGTATGCCCTTTTGAAAGAACTAACCTGTCCCTTTCTTTTGCCTGTGGGTTTTTTTCATCAATATTCATTTGGTTAAAATAAAGTACTGCAAGTATTTCTGCAATTGATAATGAACCACCTGGGTGTCCTGAGGCTGCCATATAAACCTCTTTGATAATCCCTTGCCTAATTTTATTGGCATAATTTTGTAATTCTTTAATATCTTTAATTTTCAAAATACTTATCTCTCCTTTTTTATTTTTATAGTGTAGTTTTATCATATTTTTTCAATTTTGTAAATAGAAATTAGATAATTATCCCCCAGTATAACTGGGGGATTTTCATATCGGCCTATAAGGCCTTGATACTAGCTGGCACTGAAGTGCC
>CALXWL010000023.1 GCA_944392385.1 uncultured Clostridia bacterium
CGGACGTGGGCTCAATTTATTATAAATATAAAATCTCCGACGAGATTGGGCGGACTTTAGGGTACTAACTCTGAATGGTAACAAAATGTAATGTAAAAATTTGCCCAAAATATTGTATTTTGGGCATTTTTGTTATATAATTATATAGTTAAAAAATGAGGAGGAAAAAAATGAGTTTTATTGAAGAAATTAAAAATCGCGCAAAAAAAGAAATAAAAACAATAGTATTACCAGAAGCAACAGATTTAAGAACATTAACAGCAGTAGATACAATATGCAAAGAAGGCTTTGCAAAAGTAGTGTTAATTGGAAATGAAGAAAAAGTTACAAAATTAGCTAAAGAAAATGGATTAGATATTTCAAAAGCAAAAATCGTAGACCCAACAAATTCTGAAAAATATGATGAATATGTAGAATACTTTTATGAACTAAGAAAAGCTAAAGGAATGACAATGGAAAAAGCAAAAGAGCTAATTTTAGACCCAGTTTTCTTTGGAATGATGATGGTAAAAAAAGAAGAAGCAGATGGATTGGTATCAGGTGCTGCACATTCAACTGCAGATACATTAAGACCTGCACTTCAAATTATAAAAACAAAGCCAGGTACAAAATTAGTATCAACATTTAATGTTTTAGTAGTTCCAAATTGTGAATATGGAAATAATGGAGTTTTTGCTTTTGCAGACTGTGGACTAAATCCAAAACCAAATAGTGAAGAATTATCTGAAATAGCAATATCAACAGCAGAAAGTTACAGACAAATAATTGGAGAAGAACCTAGAATTGCTATGCTTTCATATTCAACATATGGAAGTGCAAAATCAGAAGATGTTGAAAAAGTAGAACAAGCAACAAAGATTGCACAAGAAAAAGCACCAGAACTAATAATAGATGGAGAAATGCAATTAGATGCAGCAATAGTACCAAGCATAGGAAAAAGCAAAGCTCCAGGAAGCCAAGTAGCAGGAACAGCAAATATATTAATATTCCCAGACTTAAATGCTGGAAATATAGGATACAAATTAGTTGAAAGACTAGCAAAAGCTGAAGCTTATGGACCAGTATGTCAAGGAATGGCAAAACCAGTAAATGATTTATCAAGAGGATGTAAAGCAGAAGACATAGTTGGAGTTGTAGCAATTACAGCAGTTCAAGCACAATAAGTGCTAAAATTATTTACAGATAGGAGAGAATATTAAATGAAAATATTAGTTATCAATTGTGGAAGTTCATCATTAAAATATCAATTAATTGATATGAAAAACGATAAAGTATTAGCATCAGGAAAATGCGACAGAATAGGAGTAGAATCAATAGACAAACCATTTATAGAATATAATAAAGATGGAAAGAAAACAAAAAAAGAAGTAGATTTACCAAATCATACAGTAGCATTTGAGCTAATTATGGAATACTTATTAGATCCAGAAATTGGTGTAATAAAAAATGTAGATGAGATAGATGCAATAGGACATAGAATAGTACATGGAGGTCCAAACTTTACAAAAACAACAATTGTAACAGAAGAAGTTCTAAAAGAATATAACACATCAATAGAATATGCACCATTACATAATCCAGCACATTTACAGGGAATAAATGCATGCTTAAAACTAATGCCAAAAACACCACAGGTATTAGTATTTGATACATCTTTCCATACTACAATTCCAGACTATGCTAGTCTATATGCAATACCATATGAATATTATGAAAAATATGCAATAAAAAGATATGGAGCACATGGAAGCTCTCATAAATTTATATCAGAAGAAGTAGCAAAAAAATTAGGAAAGAAAAAAGAAGAAATAAATATTATATCATGCCATTTAGGAAATGGCTCAAGTGTAGCAGCAATTAAGGGAGGAGTATGTATAGACACATCAATGGGATTAACACCATTAGAAGGTTTAATAATGGGAACAAGATCAGGAGATTTAGACCCAGCTGTTTTAGAGTTCATAATGAGAAAAGAAAACTTAAATATTCAAGAAATGATGAAAATACTAAATAAAAAATCAGGTTTACTTGGAATATCACAAGTAACAGGAGACGTAAGAGACTTAAAAACACTAGCAGCAGAAGGAAATAAACGTGCAGATCTTGCACTAGATATGTTCGCATATAGAGTAAAAAAATATATAGGCGCATACATGGCAGCATTAGGGCATGTTGATGCAATAATCTTTGAAGGCGGCATAGGAGAGCATAATCCAGATGTTGTAAGCAGATGCGTATCAGGCTTAGAACCATTAGGAATAGTTTTTGATAACTCACATAATGATGATGAACATTATGAAGGAATTATAAGCAAACCAGAATCTAAGATAAAGATGTACATAATTCCAACAAATGAAGAGTTAGAAATAGCAAAAGAGACAATGGAAGCCATTAGTGAATAATGGATGATTATTTGATAAGATACAAGGAACGACTTTAATGTCGTTCCTGTTTAATAGGAGGCAAGATGGAAACATTAATTGTAAGTCGGTGGGAAAGTTGATAAAAATTTTCTTAAAAGTTATTTACAATTTAATAAATATGATATAATAATAGCTGTTGATAAAGGATTGGAAAGTTTAGAAGAAATTAAAATACAGCCGACTTATATTGTGGGAGATTTTGATTCTGTAGATAACAATTTTTTAAAGCAATATGCAAATTCAAATGTAAAAATCAAGAGATTAATTCCTGAGAAGGATTTTACAGATACAGAGTCAGCATTAGAATTAGCGATAAGTTTAAATGTAAATAGCATAACTATAATAGGTGGCATAGGGACAAGAATTGACCATACAATAGCAAATATACATATTCTAAAATTGGCATTAGATAAAAATATAGATGTAAAGATAGTAGATGAGAACAATGAGATTAGATTAGTAAATGAAAATATGCAGATTGTAAAAGATAATAATTACAAATATATTTCATTTATACCTTTAACAACAGAAGTTACCGGAATAACACTAAAAGGATTTAAATATAATCTAGATAATTATACATTAAAAATAGGAACAAGTCTTGGAATAAGTAATGAACAAGTAGAAAATATAGCAACAGTAAATTTAGAAAAAGGAATATTAATTATGATAAAATCTAAAGACTAAAATAAGATGCATCACAAGGAGGAAAAATATGAAACTAGAAAATTTTGAACAACAGATAGAATATAAATTTAAAAATATCAACTTACTAAGAACTGCATTTACACACACATCATATGCACATGAAAACAAAGTCGAAAGTAATGAAAAACTTGAATTTTTAGGTGATGCCATATTAGAATTTACTGTAAGTGATTATCTATATAAAAACTACCATAATTTAAAAGAAGGTGAAATGACAAAAGTTAGAGCTACAGTAGTATGTGAACAAAGTCTTCATGAAATAGCATTAAAATACAAATTTAATGAATTATTGTATCTAGGGAAAAGTGAAAAAATAAGTGGAGGAAATAAGAAAGCAGCAATCTTAGCAGATAGTGTAGAAGCAGTAATTGCGGCATTATTTATAGATGCAGGAATTGAGCAAGCACAGAAATTTATAATAGATAACCTAAAAAGTTCAATAAAGCAAGCTAGCCAAAGTGTAGGACAAAAAGATTATAAAACAGTTTTGCAAGAATACTTACAAAAAAATGGTAGTGTAAAAATAGAATATACAATTATAAAAGAAGAAGGACCAGATCATGATAAAACATTTGTTGCAGAAGTAAAATGTAATGGAAAATCTTTAGCAACAGGAAAAGGAAATACAAAAAAACAAGCAGAAATGGAAGCAGCACGTACTGCTTTACAAAAGTAAATATTTAATTGGAGGTAAAAATGTCTAAACAATATGTAATACCAGTATTCGTACCACACTTAGGATGCCCGAATGACTGCATATTTTGTAACCAAAAAAGTATAAGTGGTCAAATGAAACAAATAACAGAAGATGATGTAGAAAATACAATACAAGAATTTTTAAAAAGTTTTAAAGATGAAGACTTATATACAGAAGTTGCATTTTTTGGTGGAAGTTTTACTGGAATAGATATTAAGCTTCAAGAAAAATTGCTAAAAGTAGCACATAAGTATATACAAGAAAAGAAGATTGATGGAATAAGAATATCAACAAGACCAGATTATATAGATAAAGAAAAGCTAAAGTTATTAAAAAAATATGGAGTAAAAACAATAGAATTAGGAGTTCAATCTACAAATGATTACATACTAAAAAAATCCAAAAGAGGACATACATTTGAAGATGTAAAAAAAGCATCAAAATTAATTAGAAGATATGGATTTACACTAGGACATCAAATGATGATAGGACTTCCAGAAAGTACGTGGATAGACGAGCTAAACACAGCAAAAGACCTAGCAAAACTAAAACCAAAAATAGTAAGACTATATCCAGTATTGGTAATAAAGAAAACTGAATTAGAAAAAGAATTTGCAAAAGGTGAATATCATCCAATAACATTAGACCAAGCAGTAGAAAGATGCAAAGAATTATATTATTTCTTTGATAGTAAAAAAATAACAGTAATACGAATGGGACTACAAAACACAGATATAATATCAAACCCAGAAAATATAAATAGCCAAGTTGTAGCAGGACCTTACCATGAAGCATTTGGACAACTTGTAGAAGATAGCATTTGGTATGATAGAATTTTAAATGCAATAAAAAAAATAAATACAAAAGTAGCAGAAATAGAAATAGAAGTACATCCAGAAAATATAAATAATATAATAGGACACAAAAAAGAAAACATACAAAAACTAAAAGAGCTATATGATGTAAATGTAAAAATCAAACAAGACTTTAGTATAAAACCAAACAAATTTAACTTAAACATCATAAAAACATATAAAGAATTCTTAGATGATTAAGAATTCATATATAATAAAAAGCATGCTTTTAAAGGAGAATAAAATAGGAGTAACATGAAATCAAAATATATAAATTTTATACAAGATAAAAATTATGAAAAATTAAAAGCTCCAGCAGAAGCCATAAAACAAGGGAAATTAGTACTATTTCCAACAGAAACAGTATATGGAATTGGAGCAGATGCTCTAAACGAAGAAGCTGTTAAAAAAATATACATTGCAAAAGGCAGGGCAAGTGATAACCCATTAATAGTGCATATTGCAAAAATGGAAATGTTAGATAGATTGGTAGAAAATGTTGGAAATATAGAAAAAATCCTAATAAAAAAATTCTGGCCAGGGCCACTTACAATAGTATTCAAAAAGAAAAAAATTATTCCAAATATAATAACAGGAGGATTAGATACAGTAGCAATAAGGATGCCAAGCAATCTTGTTGCTAGAAAATTAATAGAATACTCAAACTGTCCAATAGCAGCCCCAAGTGCAAACATATCAGGAAAGCCAAGTGGTACAATAGTAGAAGATATAATAGATGAATTAGATGGAAAAGTAGAATATGTAATAGATGGTGGAAAAGTAGATATAGGTGTTGAATCAACAGTTATAAGGGTTGTTAATGGAATTGTACATATATTAAGACCAGGTAAAATTACACCAGAAGATATAGAAAAATTAAATATACCAGTACATATTGAAAAACAAATACTAGGAAGCTATAAAGAAGGGGAAAAAGTAATGTCACCTGGAATAAAATATAAGCACTATGCCCCAAACACAAAATGCATACTAGTATATAGCAAAGAAAATGATAAAATGGTAGAAAAAATAAACAGTTTAGCACAAAATAAAAAAACAGTTATATTATGCACAAGCAAAAATATAGAAAAATATAATTCAGAAATTAAATTAGACATGGGCCAAACACTAGAAGAAATAAGTCAGAATATATTTACTTTACTTAGAAAAGCCGATAAATATAAGGCTGATTTAATATTAATAGAAGGAGTAGAGAAAACAGGATTAGGACTTGCAATAATGAATAGGCTAATACGTGCAAGTGCACATGAGTTTATAGAAATATAAAAGGAGAACAAAATTGGAGATAAGAGGACAGATAACAAGTATAATCTATGAAAATGAAATAAATGGCTATATGGTAGCAGAATTTAAAACCGCAGAGGAAGAAACAGTTATAACAGGTTATTTGCCTTTTATAAATAATGGAGATAGTCTAAAAGTAACTGGAAAATTTGTAACACATCAAGAATATGGAAGGCAATTTAAAGTTGAAACATTCGAAAAAATAATGCCAGAAACATTAGATGCACTTGAAAGATATTTATCAGGCGGAATTATAACAGGAGTAGGACCTGCAACTGCAAAGAAAATAATAAAAAAGTTTGGAGAAGAAACTATTCATGTATTAAGATTTGAACCTGATAAACTATCACAAGTTAAGGGAATAAATACAGAAAAAGCAGCCAAAATATCAGAAGAATTCACAGAAAAATGGGAGCTATGGGAAATAGTAGGATTCTTAGAAAAGTTTGGAATATCAGCTGCAAATAGTAAAAAAGTATATGAAGCATTTGGAAAAAACGCAGTAAATGAAATCGAGGCAAACCCATATACATTGTTAGATATAACATATGGGGTAGATTTTAAAAAAATAGATAAAATGGCATTAGAATTAGGAATAGCAGGAAATGATGAAAAAAGGATAGAAAGTGCTATAAGATATAGCTTAGTCCTAGCAAGCAATAATGGTAATACATGTGTAGAAAAACAAAATTTAATAACATATGTACAAGGATTATTAAATGTAGAACCAAATGAAATAGAAAACTGTATGATTAACTTGAAAGCAAGAGAAAAAATAGAAATAGAAAATTTAGAAGGAATAGAATGGGTATATCTAAATACATTTTATGCTTGTGAAAAAAACATTGCAGAAAAATTAAGCATATTAAAACTTGCAAAAAATATAAAAAAAATAAAAAACTTCGAAAAAAAATTCAATGACGAAGAAAAAAAATCAAATATAACATTATCAGAAAAGCAAAAAGAAGCTATACAACTAGTTAATGATAATAATGTATGTGTTATTACAGGCGGACCAGGTACAGGAAAAACAACAATTATAAAATTCATAATAGAAATGTATAAACAAGAAGAAAAAAAAGTTGTACTATGTGCCCCTACTGGTAGAGCAGCCAAAAGAATGAGTGAGGCAACAGGAGAAGAAGCAACTACAATTCATAGATTATTATCATTAGGAAAAATGGAAGAAACACTCGAAATGGAAAGAGTAGATTATCAAATAGCACCAATAGATGGAGATATAATAATAATAGATGAGATGTCTATGGTAGACGTTTTTTTAATGAACTATATTTTAAAAGGATTATATATAGGAACAAAATTAGTTCTAGTAGGAGATATAAATCAGTTGCCATCAGTAGGTCCAGGGAATATTCTAAAAGATATTATAAACTCAGAAGTTATAGAAACAATAGAATTAAATGAAATATTTAGACAAGCAGCCCAAAGTCAAATAATAACAAATGCTCATAAAGTAAACAATGGTGAAAGCTTTTTAAACATACCAAAAGAAGAATTACAAGACAAATTGCAAGACTTTTTCTATATAAATGAAACATCAATGGAAAAAATGTTAGAAGACGTAATCTCACTATGTTCAGGAAGATTAAAAAAATATGGCAATTATGATTTCTTTAAAGACATACAGGTATTAACACCAACTAAAAAAGGAAAACTCGGAACAAAAGAACTAAATATCGAATTACAAAATGCTTTAAATCCAAACAAAAAAATAGAAAAAAAACATGGAGAAAGAACTTTTCTAGTTGGAGATAGAGTAATGCAAATAAAAAACAATTATGATATATACTGGGAAAAAAATGGAAGAGAAAATGGAACAGGAATTTTTAATGGAGAATTAGGTAGAATTAGCAAAATTGATGATATAACTAAACAAATAGAAGTACAATTTGATGATGAAAAAAAAGCGTGGTATGAATATAGTGAGTTAGAACAATTAGAACATAGCTATAGCATAACAATACACAAATCACAAGGAAGTGAATTTGATGTAGTAATAATGTGCTTACCACCAGTAGCCCCAATGCTACTTAGTAGAAATCTATTATATACAGGAATAACAAGAGCAAAAAAACTACTAATAGTATTAGGAACAAGAAGCACAGTAGAATACATGATACAAAATACCCAAACAAAAAAACGTAATACAGGATTAGAATACAAATTAAGAAATATTAATGCTATTGATAAAACTTAACATATTTAATGTAGATGATAGGTAAATATAATAATGAACAAGGAGTATATATGGTAGATTTATTAAAAGATGCTAAATACATAAAAGGTGTAGGTCCAAATAGGATAAAACAATTAAATAAACTAGGAATATACACATTAGAAGATGTAATTACTTATTATCCAAGAGGTTATGAAAATAGAGGAATAAAGAAAAAAATAGCAGAACTAGTAAATGGGGAAGAAGCACTAATAGAAGCAAAATGTGTTTCAAAAATGGCAGAAATAAAAATAAGAAAAAACATGTCAATATATAAGCTAATAGTAAGAGATGAAACAGCAACATGTACACTTACATGGTTTAATAGCTTTTACCTTAAAAATAAATTCAAAATAGGAGAAACATATAAATTTTTTGGTAAAGTAAAAAGAAGTATAAACACAATAGAAATAATGACACCAATATTTGATGAAAAAGATGAAAATAAAAACACGGGAAGAATAATACCAATATATCCAAGTATAGGAGAACTTCCACAAAATTCTCTAAGAAAAATAATTGAAAATGCACTAACTGAAGTTGAAGGAAAATTACCAGAAACACTACCAGATTATTTAATAAAAGAATATAAACTAATGGAAAGAAACGAAGCAATAAAAAATATTCACTTTCCAGAAAACTTTAGCAAATACAATGAAGCAAGAAAAAGGTTAGTCTTTGAAGAACTATTAATAATGCAGCTTGCATTATTAACACTAAAAAATAATTATGATAAAACTATTCAAGGAATAAAATTTAAAAAAGAAGCAAAAATGTATGATATGATAAATAGTTTGCCATTCAAATTAACAAATGCACAAATAAAAGTATTAGAAGAAATAGATAAGGATATGGAAAGCAAAAAAACAATGAATAGGTTATTACAAGGAGATGTGGGAAGCGGAAAAACAGCAGTAGCAATGGTTGCAACATATAAGGCAGTAAAATCAGGATATCAAGTAGCAGTAATGGTACCAACAGCAATACTTGCAAAACAGCATTATGAAAATTTTAAGAATATGCTTGCAAAATTCGACATAAAATGTGAATTACTAGTAAGTGGAATGACCAAAAAACAAAAAGAAAGTGTACTTGACAATTTGAAAAACGGAAAAATAGATGTAATAATTGGAACACATGCATTACTACAAGAAAATGTAGAATTTAATAAACTAGGCTTAGTTGTTACAGATGAACAACATAGATTTGGAGTAAGACAAAGAGGAGTTATAAGCTCTAAAGGAGAAAATCCAGATGTATTAGTAATGTCTGCAACTCCAATTCCTAGAACACTAGCATTAATACTATATGGAGATCTAGACATATCAATAATAGATGAACTTCCACCAAACAGACAAAAAATAGATACTTTTGCAGTAACACCTTCCAAAGAAGAAAGAGTAAATAATTTTATAAAACAGCAAATAAATGAAGGAAGGCAAATTTATATAGTATGTCCATTAGTAGAAGAATCAGAAGAAATAAATGCAAAATCAGTACTGGAAATAGCTCAAAAATATAAAAATGATACTTTTAAAGAATATAAAGTAGAATATATACATGGGAAATTAAACAAAAAAGAAAAAGATAGCATAATGGAAAATTTTAAAAATGGAAAAATAGATATCTTAATCTCAACAACAGTAATAGAAGTAGGCGTAGATGTTCCAAATGCCACAATAATGGTAATAGAAAATGCAGAACGTTTCGGACTTGCAACACTTCATCAATTAAGGGGAAGAGTAGGTAGAGGAAAATATAAATCATACTGTATATTAAAATACAAAGGAAATGGAGAGCAAACAAAAGAAAGAATGAAAATAATGGTAGAAACAAATGATGGATTTAAGATATCAGAAAAAGATTTAGAACTAAGAGGATCAGGAGAATTCTTCGGAACCAAGCAACACGGTATACCAGAATTTAAAATAGCAAACCTATTTCAAGATGTAGAAATGCTAAAAAATATACAAAGTTTAGCAATTAAAATAATAAATGAAGATTCTAAATTAGAAAGTGATAAAAATAAAAAACTAAAAAAACAAATCCTTAAAACCCTTACGGAAAGAATAGAAATATAGGATTGAACGAAAATATTACTAAAATATTACAAAAATATTACTAAAATATTACAAACCCCTTGAACTTTTTTAGATATTATTATATAATAAAAAAGGTTAAAAAAATAAAAGTTAAGGGGGATATTATGAAAAAACAAATAATAGTTATTATTTCTGTTGTCTTAGTAATACTATCTTTAGGATTTAGCATAGTACTAATATTACCAAAGCAAGATTCCTATTCAGCATCTTCTTTATGTACAGCTACTTGCAAGGAATGTAGAGGAACAGGTTATGTAAAAGGGGAATGTGAAGGAACACTTATAATAGGACCAAACAGAAGAGTTGAATGCCCATGTGGAAAATCAAAAGTATCAGAGCTAACAAGAACTTGTAAAGAATGTGGAGAAAAAACGATCGAAAGATATGGTAAATGCGCATGGTGTGGCTATAATGCAGAATTATCTTCTTTTGAACATAACACAGTAGAAAAGAAATGCTCAAATTGCAATGGAACAGGAAAAGCACCACATAACTTTGAAATGAAAAGTGAAATTGGAGTACATTGGGAAGAATGCACAGTATGTCATGAGATAAGAAACAAAGTAGCACATACACTTTCAATAAAATATAATGATAGATATCATTGGATAGAATGTAGTGTGTGCGGAATAGAAGTAAGTAAAGAAAAACATGATTATAGCGAAATAGTATGTGAATGTGGAAGACCAAACATAATACTATTTTTATGTGACCATAATTATGAAAAGGAAAATGATGGAACATATCATTGGCAAGAATGTACAAAATGTGGGGACATAAAAAACAAAACAAGACACACATTTGAAACAAAAAACAATGGAACATATCATTGGCAAGAATGTACAGGATGCAATCTAACAACAATAAAGAAGGCCCATACATTCGAGACAGAAAATGATGGAACATACCATTGGAAAAAATGTACAGGTTGCGATCTAACAACAACAAAGAAAGCTCATACATTCGAAACAGAAAATGATGGAACATATCATTGGAAAGAATGTACAGGTTGCGATCTAACAACAACAAAGAAAGCCCATACATTAGAAACAAAATATGATGGAACATACCATTGGAAGACATGTACAGGATGTAACCTAACAACAAGTAAAACAGCCCATACATTAGAAACAAAATATGATGGAACATACCATTGGAAAGAATGTACAGGATGCAACCTAACAACAAGTAAAACAGCTCATACATTAGAAACAAAATACGATGGAACATATCATTGGAAAGAATGTACAGGATGTAATATAGCAACAACCAAAACAGGTCACACATTTGAAATAAAATATAATGAAACAAAACACTGGAAAGAATGTACTTGTGGGGCAAAGACCAAAGAAGAAAATCATAATTATATAAATGGCGTATGCGAATGTGGAAGAAAAGAAACAGCTCAAACATGCGTTCACACATATGCAAATAAATTTGATAATACTTATCATTGGCAAGAGTGTACAAAATGTGGAGACGTAAAAGGAAAAACAGCACATACACTACAAGTAAAATACAATGCAACGTATCACTGGAAAGAATGTACAGAATGTAATATGGAAACAACAAAAGTATTACATACATTAGAAACAAAGAGTAATGAAACTGAGCATTGGCAAGAGTGTTCATGTGGGGCTACTACAGATAAAGCATCACATGAATTTAAAACAAAATATGATGAAACAAAACACTGGCAAGAATGTGCATGTGGAGTAAAAAAAGGAGAAGAAGTTCACAAATTAGAGTATAAGAGAAATGAAGAAAAACATTGGCAAGAGTGCGAATGTGGAATAAAGACATCACAAGAGGCTCATAAATATGAAAATGGAATATGTACATTATGTGGATTAAAACAAAACAGCGATTCAAATAATAACAATGACTCAGATAACAATAATGACAATCAAAATGATAATTCAAACAATAACAACAATCAAAACGATAATTCAAACAATAACAACAACAATCAAAATAACAACTCAAACAATAATAACAATAATCAAAATGGTAATTCAAATAATAATAACAATAATAATGGAAAAGATGATAGTACAAGTCAAAAAGACATTCCAAATACAGGAGGAGAAAGTATGCGTATAGCATTTATGATAACAGCAGCAATACTTGGTGCAGCACTATTGAT
Organism: uncultured Clostridia bacterium; assembly: GCA_944392385.1. Taxonomy (GTDB): domain Bacteria; phylum Bacillota; class Clostridia; order TANB77; family CAG-508; genus UMGS1781. Next base: position 12,472 of record CALXWL010000023.1, read on the forward strand.
AAAATTAAGTAGAGAAGAATAAAATTAAAATTCCTAAATGTAAAAAAACATTTAGGAATTTTTTTGAATAAAAAACAAAGCACGGCAAACAATAGATATTGAAAGGAAGTGTATTATGATTAATTTTAATACTGATTTAGCAGTAGAAAGAAATGACATATATAGAAAAGCAAACAACATAGCCAATGATATAGAAGGAATAGAAACCCAAAACCAAGAAATAGATGATAAAATAAACATATCAAGAGTAAAAATAACAAATGAAAAAGGAGCAGAAGCTATAGGAAAACCAATAGGAAATTATATCACAATAGACATAAAAAAATTAAAAGTAGCAGATAATAATGAAATACAAAAGGCAGCAGAAACAGTAACAAAAGAATTAAAGGAACTAATAGATAAACATACAGAAAAACAAGGAGATATCTTGATAGTAGGTTTAGGAAACATTTATGTAACACCAGATTCATTAGGACCTAAAGTAGTAAAAGACATAGACATAACACGTCATTTATTAAAATATGCCCCAGAATATATAGACCCGCAAACAAGAACAATTGCAGCAATAGCACCAGGAGTTTTAGGAACAACTGGTATTGAAACAATGGAAATAATACAAGGAATAGTAGAAAACATAAAACCAAAACTAGTAATAGTAATAGACAGTCTATCATCAAAAAGCATAGAAAGAATAAGTAGTACAGTGCAGATAGCAGATACAGGAATAGTACCAGGAGCAGGAGTAGGAAATGCTAGGAACGAAATAAGCCAAAACACACTAAAAATACCAGTAATTGCAATAGGAGTACCAATGGTTGTAGAAGCTGCAACAATTGCATCAGATAGCATAGATTTATTTATAGAAAAACTGCAACAAGATGCAAAATCAAATGATTATCTAAACGAATTAAAAAATGTAAATAAATATGAAATGATAAAAGAAGCATTAGCACCAAAAGACTATAATCTAATTGTAACGCCAAAAGAAATAGATGACCTAATAGAAAACATGAAAGATGTAATCGCAAGAGGAATTAACTTTGCAATACAAGATTAATTCCATAAACTAAAAGCATATGTAAAGGGTAAAATAAGTATAATAAATACTTAACATTAGGCCCTTTCTTTTTATTATATAAAATAATGAAAAAGACAGAAAGTAGAGTACAAATGCAATAAGGTAAATAATAATTAAAAGCAAATTTTAATATATCTATTCCATATTCATGATATTTTAAAACGTCAAAAGTATACCTAATGACAGTTGCAACTACAAAACTAAATGCTAATAAAAGTTTATTTTTGTTACAAACATAAAATAAAAATGTTATAGCAACGCCATAAAAGCCATAATCACAATTTAATATTTGAGCAGAAATACCAAGAATAATAGCAATGATTATCCCAAAAAATTTATTACATTTATCATAAGCAATAATAGAAACAAGTCCAAAAAATAGTGTGAAAATAACATTTAAACCAATGCTATTTGAAAAAATAGAACAAAAAAGCATAAATGGAATTTGAGATATAATAGCAAAAATAAGTAATCTATATAAATATTTTTTAAAATTTCTAGTATGAATATAGCCTTCAGAAATTTGAAAAGCAAAAATAGGGAATGCAAGTCTTCCAATGTAGTTAAACCAAGAAGCAGTGCCAAAAATAGCATAACCAATATGATCTATAAACATAGATGTGCAAGCAATTATCTTAAGAACAAAAGAGTTCATATTTTCACCTCATGCATAAATTTATAGCACAAAGTGAATAAAAAATCAATAAAGGAGTAACAAAATTTTAACTAAAAATTTTGTTGGGTGGTATGAGTTGTAGTTTTTTTTAGTTTTCTTGATTTATATAAATTACATAAGTTGCAATCAGTGCAAATAAAAACTTTTTCTGCAAAAACTAATTTCAAAGTATTAATAAAATCATCTTCTTTATCTAATAAATGAACAAATAATTTTTTGGGCAATAGAGTAAGTAAAGAATTCAAGGCAAAATCATTTGAAGAAAAAGAAATATCAGATAAAAATCGTTGACTCATCAAATCTTTATTAAAACTTATAACATTCTTAGAAGAATCAAGAAGAATAGATTCCTTATCCTTATAAATAAGATGAATTGCATCACAATTAGAAGGAGTAGTTTGAATATATACCTTTAATAAACTTATAAACTCATTATACTCTCTATCCACAATAAACTTATTCACACACATATCCACAACACAATCTAACTCATATATATAATCCTTTAGCATGAAATTTACAAATCCATCCAAAATAACATACTTATTATCAGAAAAATATTTATGAAAAGCAGAAGAAATAATATTAAGCATAGAAATTGAACTTGAAAAATCAATATTAGTCAAGCATAAATCATAAATTTGTTTTTTCTCCTCAGTAGAAAAATAAAAATAATTTGTATTTAACAAATTCTTAATTAAAGCAGGCTCATAAAAATCAACCACAGCATAAGAAAGAAGCATAGAAATCTTATTTAAAAACAAATCCATATCCTTACCAACATAATGTATAATAACATTAGTATAGAACCTAAAATCATAACAAGAAACATAAATATCCTGAAGATCAAAATACTCAAGTTCATTTAGTAGATATCCAGATATATTTTTATTATTAGTTTTCACACAAATTGTTTTAAACAAAAAAGCCCCCTCCATACAACTATATTATCTACTAAAAAACGCTTCGATATACATATAATATGACCAACAAAAAAAACTGTTACAAAAAAAAGCAAAAAAAAAGGAACTGCCAATCAAAATCAACAATTCCTCAATCTCACATCTTACTTCTCATCAAAAATAAACCATATAATCAATCTCCGGAAAAATACAATCTTTACTAGAAATGCTTTTTAAAAATTCTCTATCAATATTATTTTCTTTAATTTGTTCATACAACTTTGTAAATCTTCCAATGTGGTCTTTTATACGTTTTTTAGCATAATCTACCATTGTTCCATGTGTTATTATAAATAACCAATCACTACTTTGTGCAAGTAATAATTCACGAGCACATTGATTTAGAGCTTTTTTTCTAAGAGCATTTTTTTCATTAGGGAAAAGATGTGCAAGTTCTACCATTCTATCACCAGCAACATGTAAATGCCTGTGAACATAGTCATTTGAACCATTAAGCCATACTTCGCTATAACCATTTGCACCCCAGCTAGATATACAAGGGGTACTTTCTTGCATTTCGGGATATTTATCTATATATTCACCAGGTGTAATTAATTTAAAATTACCCTCATCGTAATAAATTTTCTTAAATAAAATATATAGCCAATATGGACCTTCATACCACCAATGACCATAAAGTTCAGCATCATATGGGCAAACTATAAGTGGTTTTACAGGGGACATAACACTAGATAATTCATTAATTTGTTGAACTCTGGAATCAAAAAAATGTCCAGCTTGTTTTTCAGCAGAGTCTTTGGCCCATTGAACATTATAATAATCCTTAAAATCACCTTTTGAGGTAATTCTATGATATTTAATACCAGTATTTACTCTTACACCATTTTTTGCAATATAAGGTTTAATGTAATCATAATCAGCATCGTATCCAATATCTCTATAAAATTCACGATAGTTAAAATCACCAGGATATCCACACACAGAACTCCATACTTGCCTAGAACTTTCTATATCACGACCAAATGCAACAATACCTTGTGGAGAAACAATAGGTGCAAATGTGCCAAAAACAGGAGTAGGATCTGCATATAATATACCATGTGATTCTGTAATTATGTATTGAATTCCAAATTCTTTTAAATACTTGTCTGCCTCATGAACATACCCACATTCAGGAAGCCAAATGCCTCTAGGAGGTTTCCCAAAATATTTTATATATGTTTGAACACCAACTGCAATTTGTGCTCGAATAGTTTTTTCATTAACATATAAAATTGGAAAATATCCATGTGTTGCACCACAAGTAATAATTTCTAATACTCCAATATCCTGGAAATGTTTAAAAGCACTAATTAAATTACAATTATAAACATCTTTAAAAACATGTAGGTCATTAGAATAACGTTTTAAATAATACTTAGAAAGTTCATTTAGCCTTGCATCATATGCTGTTCTTTTTACTTCTTTTGTGCAAAGTTCAATATGTTTTTTTAAATATTTAATATATCTTCGTTGAAGCAATTTATTATCAAGCATATTCAATAAAGGGGGAGTAAGAGACATTGTTATTCTAAAATCTACTTTTTCATCCTCTAATTTTTTAAAATTAAGAAGTAAAGGTATATATGTTTCGGAAATTGCTTCAAATAGCCATTCCTCCTCTAAATAATCTTCACTTTCTGGGTGATGTATAAAAGGTAGATGCGCATGTAAAATAAAGCTTACATATCCTTTTGCATTATCCATAGTTTAAGGTTCCTTTCTTTCTACATATCATAAGTGTAAATATAATAGTTTATTTTATACCAGAAGTAGGATTTTTCTTTTCTAAATCCGTTAAATCATCTTCTTTATAGATAGTCTTATAGACATCGTAAATATTATAAATCCTTCCAATATAATTCATAAACTCAAATTGTGATATATCCTTTGTAAATCTATAATTATTTTTTACATTTCTAAAAAATAGTATTTTTTGATTTTTTTCAAATAAAATATGATTATTAGGTGCTTCAATAATATTAGAAGAAGCAATATGCATATAATTATTAGGCAAACTAATATTAGCAACTAATGGTTTTGGTCTTCTCCCCAATTCAATTTCATAATCACATTTTGCATCATTAACATTAAAATACCAACTGTTCGCAAAATCATTTATCTCAATTTCAAAAGAATAATTCATAGTTCTGTTGTGAACTATTAAAACAGGTATAGTAGACTCAAAAAAATCTTTCCCAAATTCTTCAATATATTTTTTTCTATCATCATCTGAAATATCCCAATAAACAAAAAGAGTATTAGGAGTTTGTGCTAAAATTTTAACAACAGTTTGATTATATCTATAAGGTAAATCATAATATTCTACAATTTCAACTTTCTTAGACTTTTTTGAAGAAGTAGATTTCCTATTAGTTTTTGCAGAAGTAATCTTCTTTGTAGCAATAGCTTTTTTAGATGATGTACTTTTAGAAGTCTTCGAAGTAGAACTTTTTTTAGCAGTAGCTTTTGTAGAATTTTTACTTACATTCTTTTTAGAAATAGACTTTGCAGAATCAGAAGATTTTTTAGCATTAGTTTTCCTTGAACTTGAAGTAGATTTCTTCTTGCTATCTAATGTATTAGCTTTTCTAGTACTATCTGGAGCCTTTTTAACTGTTTTATGAGTTACCTTTAAATCTTTATCAATATTATCTGAAACAATAGATTTTTTATCAGCCAAATCCTTTGTATTTTTTTGCATTAAAAATCCTCCTTAGTAAATATAATATTCATTATTATAATATAGTATATCAAAACAAAAATAAATTCAAGTAAAAAAAGAAAAAAAGTCAAAAAACATGTTAACATTCAGAGCTAGAAGTATATAGTCCGCCAAAAGCAGATATTAATAGAAATATTACAAACATATTACACAAATATTACATTTAAGTGAAAAATATTGAAAAGAAAGAATTAATATTGTAAAATAAAAGCATGGACGTATATGAGAACACATAAAGGAGAATAAAGAAAAAAGGAGCAAAAAACATGGAGATAAGGGTACAAGCCAAAACCGTTGATACTGTAAAGAGAGAGAGAGAGAGCCGTAATTTAAAAAATAAGGCCTTTATTGGTAATGTAAAAAAATTATATATAAAATATAGAAACATAAAGATTAATTTAGTTACTAGAAGTTAGAGATTAGATGTTAGAAGTTAGAAAACAACATCTAAAAACTATCTTTTAAGCTTGCTAAATTAATCTTTTTTATTATCTCATAAACATTATTATGGAAAAATTTATGGTTCATAACTTCAATTATAAAAAGCTCATAAAAAACTTCGAAGCCCCATCAAAAAACCTCCTTTAACAAGGAAGGTGGCAGACGAAGTCTGACGGAAGGTTATTGATCCAGAGAGGTAGCCCAAGAACCCCCAGTCGCTAAGGCGACAGCCCCCTTGTTAAAGGGGCTTTCAGAAGGGCTTCGTAGATATAATGAAATTATATATTTTAAAAATAAAAAATGGAGGGAGTAGATGTGAAAATGCAAAACAAGAAACAAAAAGGAATAACCTTAATAGCGTTAATAATAACAATAGTAATATTATTAATCCTAGCAACAATAACGGTAGACGTAGCCATAGATGGAAAGCTATTTGATACAGCAAAAGATGCAGTAGATAAAACAAATGATAGAGTAGCAGAGGAACAAGGGACAATAGATGAATTAATGAACGAATGGGATAAACTTCAAGAAAATACGGAAGATAACCCAAATACAAATACTGGGGGAGAAAATAATAACACAAGTGGAGAAGAAAATAACAACACAGGAGGTGGAGGAGAAATAATAGATAATACCCCACCAATAGTAACTGTAACAGTAGGAGGACGAGCAAGTAACAGTATAACAGTAAACGTAATAGCAAGAGATAACGAAACAGGAATGGTATCAGAGCCAGAATATACATATTATATAAAAGAAGCTTCAGCAGGAACATATGAGCAAAAAGTAACAAGTAAAAATTCAAGTTACACATATACAGGACTAACGCAAGGCACAACATACGATATAAAAGTAGAAGTA
>CALXWL010000024.1 GCA_944392385.1 uncultured Clostridia bacterium
TCAGAAATTTGACAAAAAAATTAAGCATTTTGAATGCTTACAAAGTTTTTGACCATTAAAAAGTGTTTAAAATCCGGGAAAACCAAATTTATTTACCATATAACAAAAATTTAATAAAATTTATTGACATTTCGAAAAAAATGTAGTAAACTAGTATAGTATTAAAGAAGAAGCTATCCACTTCTCACCTTTACCAAAAGGGAAAAGGTTATATGTTTTTGTTTTAACCATAAAAAAATATATATGTGGATTACTTGTTCTAAAAAACAAGTTTTTTTAATTTTTGGGGGTGAATAATATAAAACAAGAATTACCAATAAATGAACAAATTCGTTTCAAAGAGGTTCAAGTAATTGATGAACAAGGGCAAAAGATAGGAAAGTTACCTATAAATAAAGCATTAGAAATAGCGATGGAAAAAAATTTAGATTTAGTTTTAGTTTCATCAAATATTGAAAATCCAGTTTGTAAGATAATGAATTATGGAAAACACAAATTTGAGCAATCTAAAAGAGAAAAAGAGTCTAGGAAAAAACAAAAAGTTATAGAATGCAAAGAAATAAGAGTAACACCTAATATTGAAACACATGACTTTAATTTTAAAGCAAAAAATGCAAGAAGATTTTTAACAGAAGGAAACAAAGTAAAAATAACAGTAAGATTTAGAGGAAGAGAAGTTAATTATGTGAAAATGGGTGAAGATGTATTAAACAAATTTATAGAAACTTTAAATGATGTTTCAACACTAGAAAAGAAACCATTTTTAGAAGGTAAAAACATGTTTATAATATTAGCACCTACTAAATAAGTTTAAGGAGGAAAATAATATGCCAAAACTAAAAACAAATAAAGCAGCTGCAAAAAGATATTCATATACAGCTACAGGAAAAGTAAAAAGAACAAAATCAAATAGAAGACATCTATTAGGAAATAAAACAACAAGACAAAAAAAATCAGGAAAAATTCAAAATGCTTATGCAGATAAAACATGTGAAGCAGGAATTAAAAAAATGTTACCATATGGAAATTAAAGTGAAGGAGGAATAGAATATGGCAAGAGTAAAAACAGCAAGAATAACAAGAAAAAAACATAAAAAAGTTTTAAAACAAGCAAAAGGATATTTTGGAGCAAAAAGTATTAGATTTAGAAATGCAAACCAAGCAGTATTAAAATCAATGTCTTATGCATATGTTGGAAGAAAAGATAAAAAAAGCGATTTTAGAAGACTATGGATTACAAGAATAAATGCAGCAGCAAGACAAAATGGAACAACATACAGCAAACTAATGGCAGGACTAAAAAAAGCAAATATAAATATAAACAGAAAAATGCTAGCCGAATTAGCTGTAAATGATAGCAAAGCTTTTAGCCAGTTAGTTAAAGTTGCAGTAAAAGCTTAGTAAAAAAACAAAAAAAGTGGAAATACAAAATTTCCATTTTTTTATTGTATATGAAAAATCAAATTTTATATTGAGCATATATAAGATTTTTTAAGTATACAAGCAAGAAGTAAGGAGATTGTATGAACGAATATATAACTGTAATTGGTGGAGGCTTAGCAGGGTGCGAAGCAGCTTACCAAATAGCAAAAAGAGGAATAAAAGTAAAACTATATGAAATGAAACCCAAAGAATTTTCGCCAGCACATAGTAGCGAAAATTTAGCAGAAATTGTATGTAGTAATTCATTTAAATCAAACAGTATAACAAATGCATGTGGATTATTAAAAGAAGAATTAAGAAACCTAGATTCACTATTAATAAAAATAGCAGATGAAACTTCTCTGCCAGCGGGGCAAGCATTAGCAGTAGACAGAGAAGAATTCTCAAAAAAAGTAACAAAATCACTTGAGAAAAATCCAAATATAGAAATAATAAGAAAAGAAAGTACAAAAATAGATGAAAATAATGAAATAACAATAATTGCAACAGGTCCACTTACATCAGACAAAATGTCTTCTCAAATAATAAAATTAACAGGAAAAGAACACCTAGCCTTCTATGATGCAGCAGCACCAATAATCGAAAAAGATAGCATAAACTTTGATATAGCTTTTTATGGAGATAGATATGGAAAAGAAGCCGATAGTAGTTATATAAACCTTCCAATGAATAAAGAAGAATATGAAAATTTTTATAAAGAACTAATAAATGCGCAAATAGTAACACTACATGAATTTGAAAAAAAAGAAATATTTGAAGGTTGTATGCCAATAGAAGTAATGGCAAAAAGAGGAGTAGATACGATAAGATTCGGGCCATTAAAACCAGTAGGATTTACAAATCCAAAAACTGGTTTAAGACCATATGCAATAGTACAATTAAGGCAAGACAATAATGAAGGAACACTTTACAATATGGTAGGATTTCAAACAAACCTAAAATTTGGTGAACAAAAAAGAGTATTTTCAATGATTCCAGGACTAGAAAATGCAAATTTCATAAAATATGGAGTAATGCATAGGAACACATTCATAAACTCACCAGAACTTTTAGATAATACATACAATCTAAAGAAAAACAAGAATATATACTTTGCAGGGCAAATAACAGGAGTAGAAGGATATGTAGAATCAATAGCCTCAGGTTTAGTTGCAGGAATAAATGCAGTGCAAAGAGCAAAAAACAAGAACTTCGAGCAAAAAGAAGAAAAAATATTATTCCCTAAAGAAACAATAATAGGTGCTTTAGCAAACTACATATCAACACCAAACAAAAACTTCCAGCCAATGAATGCAAACTTTGGAATATTACCACGGGTTAGAAGAAAAAATACGAGACAAACAAAAAAGATATGAAAAATTAGCAAACAGATCATTAGAAAAAATCATTTCAAAAATATACCAATAAACACTTGTAATTTATAAAAAATTGTGTTAAACTAAATATTAGTGATTTTTAGTTCAACAATAAATAGGAGGTGCTATAGGAAATGGCAAAATGTGAAATATGCAATAAATCAGTTAATTATGGGAATAAATTAAGTATAACACGTTCACATATAAGTAAAAGAACATCAAGAACATTTAAACCAAATGTTAGAACAATTAAAGCAATGGTTGATGGGCAACCAAAAAAAATTAATGTTTGTGCAAAATGCTTACGTTCTGGTAAAGTAACAAAAGCTTAGAAAAATTTAAGGGCTGGTAAAAACCGGCCCTTTAGTCTTAAGTCGCAAATCTTTGCGACGTTTGCAAATTAATTTATGTAATTAAAATTACATTCGAAATAAAGTATATCTTAAATCTATTTTTCCTTTACACCGAAAATTAATTTAACAAATCCCCTTAAAAATTTAGGAACTTTTTTTACAACTATTGTCATATAAAAACACTCTCCTTTATATATAAATTAACAACATAGCCAAGATAGGCCAACGCAAACTACAATAAGACCAATAAGAAATAACCAACCTGTAAAAGGAAGTAATATAACAAGCAAAATTCCTAAACCTAAACCAATTAAACATACAGCCAAAGTTTTTTTAAAAATTCTCATAAATTACCCCCTAAATACTTGTAACTTAATATATAATATTAAATTTTATGTAAAATTGTGAAAGAAGGTATAAATGTTATTAGATATAATTTATCCCCCAGTTTGTGGAATATGTGATAAAATAAACAAAAAAAGCTTATGTAAAAAATGCGAAATAAAAATAAAACCATATCAGATAAATGAAATAGAAAAGATAAAAAATAAATCATTTGATTATCAAATAAAAATATTAAAATACGAAAATATAATTCGAGATAAAATAATTAATTATAAATTTAACGAAAAGGCATATTTATATAAAACATTTGCAAAAATAATATTAAAAAACAAAAAAATATATGGTTTTTTAAAAAAGTATGATATAATTATGTGCGTACCAATGCACATAAAAAAGAAAATGCTAAGAGGATATAACCAATCTGAATTAATCGCCAAGGAACTTGCAAAAAAGTTGCAAATAGAAAAACAGTTTAATAATCTAGTAAAAATAAAAGATACAAAAAAACAAAGTACATTAACAAAAGAGCAAAGAAAAATAAATTTAAAAAACGCATTTCAAATAAAAAATAGCGAAAAAGTAAAAAATAAAAAAGTAATACTATTTGATGATATATACACAACAGGAAGTACAGTTGAAGAATGCAGTAAAGTGCTAAAAAGAGTAGGTGTAAGTAGCATTGCGGTAGTTACATTAGCGATAGATTAAACCAAGGAGGATAAAATGGAAGATTTAGTAGAAAGTATATTAGACTATGTAAGAGCAGACTATACAGATTATGCAATAATGATAAATGGAGAATGGGGAAGCGGAAAAACATATTTTTGGAATAATAAAATAAAGCCAAAAATTGATGGAATGCAATTTAATGGAAAAAGATATTCAACCATATACATGTCTTTATATGGAATATCAAATCTAGAAGAAATTAGTAAAAAAATATTTATAGAAACAACACAGCTAATGGATAAAAATGTAAAAAAACATATGGATATAACAGGCAAATATTCCATACCAGAATATGCAAAAACAGGTTTAAACATGGCAAATGTATTTGGAGCAAATACAGGTGAAAAGATAAACTACGAAAAATTCTTTGCAACAGATGACAAAGTATTATGTTTTGACGACTTAGAAAGAGCAAATGTTGATGTTATAGATATATTAGGATATATTAATAACTTTGTAGAACATGACCATATAAAAACAATAATCATATGTAATGAAAAAGAGCTTTCAACAAAATTAAAAAACAGTAACCTAGAAATGAAAACATTTATAGCAACATATATACTAGACAAACAAGGTAAATTATCTAATGACGAAAAACCAATGGTTGAAAGAATACAAGATGAAATAGAATATGTATTTGATAAAGCAAATGACTATGAAAGAATAAAAGAAAAATTAATAGGAGAAACCTTTGAATATAGACCAGAGTTTAATTATATAATAAATGGAATATTAATGAGGTATGAAAATGACAAAGAATTAATTCGATTCCTAAGAGAAAACACACCATATATTATAAACACATTTAATAAAAGTGGAACAAGAAACCTAAGAATATTAAAACATTCATTAAATGATTTTAAGAAAGTTTTTGAAATGGTAAATAAATATTATCCAAACACCAACTATAGAGTAATGCAAACAATGCTTATATTTACAATAGCAATATCATTTGAAATAAAAGCAGGAAAAATAACAAAAGATAAATTTGTATATATACAAAACAATGAAGAATATAAGTCAACAGTAATATCATCAAAAGTATTTATGGATAATAGACAATTCTATATAAAAGAATTTGATAATAATTATTATTATAATTTTAAAGCAGAATATAGATTTTTCAAATTCATAGAAATGTATATAAGAACAAGAATATTTGATACAAGAAAATTCAAAGAAGATATGGAAGATATAATAAAGACAGTAGATACAGAAAAATTACCAGGTTATAAAAGATTATTAACAGAAGAATTTTGGAAAATCTCAGATGATCAATTCCCAGAAGTAATAAAAGATGTTTTAGAAAATATAAAAAAAGGAAATATAAAATTACTAGATACTGCAAAACTATTTATATACTTTGCATATTTCATACAAAGAGGACTTATAGATTATAAAATGTCTGAAATAAAAACAATCTTTTTCAATGGAATGAATTTAGCCTCATTAAATTCAGAATATGTAGAAAGTGCAGACCAAGACCTAGATAACTTATCATTAGGAGACCAAAATCAAGATATAGAGGATATATTAGCACATTTTTATGTTTTAAATAATACATTAAAAGATAAAATGTATACAGATAAAGCAAATGAGGTATTAAAAGCAATACCAATGAAGATGGAAACATTTTATGAAAAATTTGATGAAGAATGTATGGAAATACCAATATTCAAATATTATGACCCATATCAATTATTCCAAAGAATATCTTGTGCTAGTAATGAAGATATAGTTGGAATAAAAGAAAAATTAGTAGAAAGAGCAAGAAAACATCCAAAAGAACTAAAATCAGAATCAAAAAATGTAGCTAAACTTAAAGAAATTATTGAACAATATTTAAAAGGAAAAGAAACAACTATAAAAACAGTAATGCTTAGTGAATTATCAAGAGACTTAGAAATTATACTGAAAAAATATGGAAATAGTTAAATTAGAACAAAGAGAAAGGAATGGTATAAAATGCAAGAACTAAAATTAGAATACTATTTTAAACACATGGAAGAATTTAGCCAAAAAGAAATTTTTGAAAATTGTACTTATGTATGGGAACCATTAAACAAAATTAATAATTATTTACAAACAAAAATAGTAGAACCAAATATAAAAATAAATAAAGCTAAAACAGGAGAATTTTGTTCAATAACAGGAAACTACTTTATAGATGAAGGAACAAGAATTGGAGCAAATGTAAGCATAGAAGGACCAGTTATAATAGGAAAAAATGTTACAATACAATCAGGAGCATTAATAAGACCAGGAACAATAATAGGCGATAATTGTGTTATAGGTCATAGCTGTGAAGCAAAACACTCAATAATACAAAACAAGGCAAAAGTACAAAGCTTTACATTTTGTGGAGACTCAATAATAGGAAAAGGAACAAGAGTAGGAAGCGGAACAATACTTGCAAATAGAAGATTCGACCAAAAAAATATAGAAATAAAAATTGATGGAAAAAAATACAATACAGAAACAGATTTCTTTGGAGCTATCATTGGAGATAATACAAGGCTAGGTGCAAATTGCACAAGCATACCAGGAACATTAATTGGTCCATACACATGGATATTACCAACAATACAAGTAAGAGGATTTATACCAGCTGAAAAAAGAATACTACCAAAAACAGAATATATAATCCAAGATAACCAAAAAATAGAACTAAAATAATAGGAGATTTTATGAAAAAAAAGTGGGAATATTATGAGCAGGATAAAGAACTAGTAGAACAAATTGTAGAAAAGCATCATATATCAAAAATCTTAGCAAAAATATTAATAAATAGAAATATTATTGAAGATAAGCAAATAGAAGTTTTTTTAAACCCAACAAGAAAAGATTTTTATAATCCATTTTGCATGAAAGATATGGAAAAAGCAGTAAATAGAATCATAGAGGCAATTCAAAACAAAGAAAAAACCATAATATATGGAGATTATGATGTAGATGGAATAACAAGTATAACAGTACTAAAAAAATTTTTAAATGAAAGAGGCTTAGACGTAGACTATTACATTCCCAACAGATTAGAAGAAGGCTATGGACTAAATAATTCTGCAATACAAAAAATTGCTAAAGAAGGTTATAAATTAATGATAACCGTTGACTGTGGAATTTCAGGAATTCAAGAAATTAACTTAGCAAATAGTTTAGGAATAGAAACAATAATAACAGACCATCATGAACAATTAGAAGAATTACCAAATGCGTATGCAATAATAAATCCAAAAAGAAAAGATAATACATATCCATTTAGAGGACTTGCAGGTGTAGGAGTAGTATTTAAAACAATACAAGCAATATCACAAAAATTAAACTTAGATGAAAAAGAATACTTAAAATATTTAGATATAGTATGTATAGGAACAATATCAGATATAGTACCTTTAGTAGATGAAAACAGAGTAATTGCTAAATTAGGATTAATGCTTGTAAAGCAAACAAAAAACATTGGACTAAGAGAATTAATTAAAATAAGTGGATACAAAACAATAGATTCTACCATGGTTTCATTCGGAATAGCACCAAGAGTAAATGCATGTGGCAGAATGGGAAAACAAGAAGAAGCCTTAAAACTATTCATTACAGAAGATGAAAAAGAAGCAAAACAAATAACAAAAAACTTAAATGAATACAATCTGCAAAGACAAGAAAAAGAAAGAAAAATATTTGAACAAGCAATTGAAGAATTAAGTAAAGAAAATGTAGAAGAAAAAAACAGCATAGTACTAGCAGGAAAAGATTGGCACCATGGCGTAATTGGAATAGTAGCATCAAGAATTACAGAAAAGTACTTTAAACCAACAATATTAATTTGTATTGAAGAAGATGAAGCAAAAGGTTCAGGAAGAAGCATTCCAGGGTTTGACTTACATGAAGCTTTAGTAGAAAGCTCAGAATTCTTAAAAAAATATGGCGGACATGAAATGGCAGTAGGATTATCTCTTGAAAAAGATAAAATTCAAGAATTTAGAGAGCATTTTGAACAAATAGCAAAAGAAAAAAACATAAAACAAATAATCCCAGTAATAAATATAGATTGTGAAATAACAAGAAAAGACCTAAACAAAACTACAGTAGAACAAATAAAACTATTAGAACCATTTGGAGAGAAAAACAAACAACCATTAGTATTATATAAAAACCTAAAAATAGTATCAATAAGGGCTCTATCAGAAGGAAAGCACTTAAAACTAATGTTAAAAGATGAAAATGAAACAATAAATGCAATAGGCTTTAACTTAGGAGAACTATCAAACGAATACCTAATAGGAGACAAAATAGATATAGTAGGAACACTAGAGATAAATTCATATAACGAAAAAGAAGACATTCAAATTAATATAAAAGATATTATGCGCTCAATATAAGAGAGGGTGAACAAGCATGGAAAATCCAAATAAAACAATCGATGATATTATAAAAAAAATGAAATCGAACAGAAGAAGAACAAATACGGGTTTAATAATGAAAGCATATAATTTTGCAGAAGAACACCATCGCGGACAAAAAAGAATGTCTGGAGAAGACTACATAATACACCCATTAAATGTAGCATATATATTAGCAGATTTACATATGGATGATGCAACAATCTGTGCAGCCCTACTTCATGATGTAGTTGAAGATACCCAAACAACCAATGAAGATATAGTAAAAAACTTCGGAACAGAAATTGCAGAAATGGTGGCAGGAGTTACAAAACTAAGCAAAATAAGATATGTAACAATAGAAGAAGAGCAAGTAGAAAACTATAGAAAAATGTTCTTAGCAATGGGAAAAGATATAAGAGTTATACTAATAAAATTAGCAGATAGACTTCATAACATGAGAACACTTTCAAATTTAAAAAGAGAAAGACAAATAGCAAATGCAAAAGAAACAATGGAATTATATGCACCACTTGCAAATAGATTAGGTATATATTCATTAAAATGGGAGCTAGAAGATTTAGCATTTAGATATCTATATCCAGAAGAATATAGAGAACTAGTAATGAGCATAGAAAAAAAGAGAGAAGAAAGAATAGAATTCATAGAAAAAATAATGGCAGAAATAAGAATAGCCCTAAAAAAAGAAAAAATAGTAGCAGAAGTTACAGGAAGGGCAAAACATCTATATAGCATTTATAGAAAAATGCAAAGAGATAACATAACAATAGACCAAGTATATGACCTTTTTGCATTAAGAATAATAGTAAATTCAGTAAAAGATTGCTATGCAGCACTAGGAGTAGTACATGAATTATACACACCAATGCCAGGAAGATTTAAAGATTATATAGCAGTTCCAAAACCAAACATGTACCAATCAATACATAACACACTAATTCGGACCAAAAGGAACACCATTTGAAGTACAAGTACGTACATGGGACATGCATAGAGTTGCAGAATATGGTATAGCAGCCCATTGGGCATATAAAGAAGCAAATAGATTCAAAAAAACTAATGTCGTAGTTGAAGAAGACAAGCTCGCATGGCTAAGAGAAAGTCTAGAATGGCAAAAAGATATGCAAGACCCAGATGAATTTTTAAAAACATTAAAAACAGAACTATTCGAAGATGAAGTATATGTATTTACACCAAAAGGCGAAATAAAAACCCTGCCAAGAGACTCTACACCAATTGATTTTGCATATAGCATACATGCAGAAGTAGGTCATAGAATGGTAGGCTGTAAAATAAATAGTAAAATGATGCCAATAGTTACACCACTAAAAAGTGGAGACATTGTTGAAATAATAACATCAGATACAGCAAAAGGACCAAGTAGAGATTGGCTAAAAATAGTAAAAAGCTCTAGTGCAAAAACAAAAATACAACAATGGTTCAAAAAAACAGAAAGAGAAGAAAACATAGAAAAAGGAAAAGACATACTAGATAGAGAAATAAAGAAAATAGGAATGTCACATAGTGACCTATTCAAAGCAGAATGGATTCAAGTTGTATTAAATAGATACAACTATAATACAGTAGAAGATATGTATGCAAGTATAGGATTTGGAGCAATATCACCAAATAAAATAATTACAAGATTACTAGAAGAATATAAAAAAGAACATGAAGAAGATACAATAGAAGAAAAAATTCAAGAACTAGTAACAGAAAAAATAAAGAAAAAGAAAGTACCAAAAACAGGTGTAGTAGTAAAAGGAATAGATAACTGTTTAGTAAAATTTTCAAAATGTTGTAATCCAGTGCCAGGAGATGATATAATAGGTTACATTACAAAAGGAAGAGGAGTTTCAATACATAGAAAAGATTGTACAAACCTAAAAGATTTATTATCAGAGGAGGAAAGAATAATAGAGGTAGAATGGTATAATGAAAAAGTAGAAGCAGAATACAATGTAGACATACAAGTTTTAGCAAATGATAGAACAGGATTACTTTCAGATGTTGTAAGAGAAATAACAAACCAAAAAATAAACATAATGGGAGTAAACACAAGAACAAGCAAAGACAGAATAGCAACAATAGAAGCAACATTAGAAGTTAAAAACATAGAACAACTAAATCAAGTAATAAAGCAAATAAGAAAAGTAGATAGTGTCTATGAAGTAACTCGTAAAAAATAATGAAAGGAAACACATATGATATTAAAAAGAATAAAAATAAATGCAGGAGCAATAATGGGCATAAACTGTTACGTTGTGCAAGATAAAAAAACAAAAGAAACAATGATAATAGATCCAGGCAATGTTTCAGATGAATTAATACAAATATTAGATGCAATGGAAGTTAAAATGAAATACATATTATTAACACATTGCCATGGAGACCATATTGGAGGAGTAAGTAAAATAAAAGGAAAATACGGAGGACAAATTTTAATACATCGAAAAGATGCAGAAGGATTAAAAGACATAAATATAAATTTAAGCACACATATAGGACTAGAACCAGTAATAATTGAAGAAGATTCAAGACTAGATGATGGGGACCTGATACATTTAGGAGATTTAGAATTCAAAGTAATACACACCCCAGGACATACAGCAGGCAGTATATCATTATACTGCAAAGAAGAAAACATGGTATTTTCAGGAGATACTTTATTTAGAGGAGCATGGGGAAGAGTAGATTTACCAACAAGTAGTTTTGATGACATTATAGAATCAATAACAAACAAATTAATAACGCTTCCAGAACAAACAATAGTGTATCCTGGGCACCGGGAAATCAACAATAGTTGGAGAAGAAAAAACAATTTATTTAGATAAAAGGGCAAAAAAATGGGAGTAGTTGTTATTAAATAAAGAATAATTTTTGAGGAGGAAATAGAAAATGCAAAAAACTGTAGCAAAGACTTTACCTGGGTTTATGGAGTTATTGCCAGGGGAGCAAATATTGTTTAATCAAATGAGGGAAAAAATACAAAAAACATATGAAAGGTTTGGATTTTTGCCAATAGATACGCCAGTTATTGAAAGCACTGATGTTTTGCTAGCTAAGGCAGGAGGAGAAACAGAAAAACAATTATATACATTTACAAAAGGGGATAGCAATTTGACATTAAGGTTTGACTTAACTGTTCCACTTGCAAAGTATGTGGCTATTCATTCAAACGAATTAAGTTTTCCTTTTAGAAGATATCAAATTGGTAAGGTATATAGAGGTGAAAAAGC
The DNA here is from genome assembly GCA_944392385.1 of uncultured Clostridia bacterium. GTDB lineage: Bacteria > Bacillota > Clostridia > TANB77 > CAG-508 > UMGS1781. Next base: position 11,865 of record CALXWL010000024.1, read on the forward strand.
TCAAAGAGGAAGGTTTAGAGAATTTTATCAATGTGATATAGATGTAATTGGTGATGGAGAGCTAAATATAATAAATGATGCTGAAATACCAAGTATAATGTATACAACTATTAAAGAGCTAGGATTAGATAATTTTACAATAAGAATAAATAATAGAAAAATTCTAAATGGAATTTTTGAGGAAATAGATGCAAAAGAAAGTTCTGTAGACATAATGAGAGTTATTGATAAAATAGATAAAATAGGAGAAGACAATGTAAAATTAGAACTAAAAAATTTACAAATTTCAGATGAAAATATTGGCAAAATAATAGAATTTATTAGAATAAATGGAACAACAGATGAGAAACTAAATGCTTTAGATTGTTTAAATATTTCAAATCAAATATATAAAGAGGGAGTTCAAGAACTAAAAGAAGTAATAAAATATATACGAGCTTTCAATGTACCAGAAGATTATTTTACAGTAGACGTAAGTATTGCAAGAGGTTTAGATTATTATACAGGAACGGTATATGAAACATTCTTAAATGACCATAAAGAAATAGGAAGTATATGTTCAGGAGGTAGATATAATAACTTAAGTGAATATTATACAGATAAAAAATTACCAGGTGTAGGAATGTCAATAGGTTTGACCAGATTATTTTTTATACTAAACGAAATAAATTTAATAAAAAGCAATCAAAAATCAATATCAAAAGTACTAATAATTTCAATGATACCAGATTTAAAACCAGCAATAGAAACAGCAAACACATTAAGAAATGCAGGAATAAACACAGAAATATATTTTGATGATAAAAAAATAAAAGCAAAATTCAAATATGCAGACAAATTAAAAATACCATATACTATAGTAATAGGAGAAGATGAAGTAAAAACAGGAGAATTGACCATAAAGAACATGGAAACAGGAGAGCAAGAAAGGTGTGTAGTAGGAGCAGTTGTTGAAAAATTAAAAAATAATGAATAGTAAATAAGACACAGTGTCTTATTTACTAATAACAATCAGTTTTGCATCTTCTTCACGAAGGGCGATTGTGGAACCACGAATTTTGTAGGCAGTAGGGTCACCGAAAGGACTTTTGAATATGGATTGTATAGGAGTATTGGGTATTAGGCCTAAATCTAAAAGCCTTCTATTCATAGGACCAGTACAATTTATGGCAACAATTTTTCCACATGAATTTAAAGGCAGTTTATTTAATGTAGTTGTGCTCATGATTTATCCCTCCACCATATTTTATGTTAACAGATAATGAATAGTGAATAATGAAGAATTAATAATTTTTATGAAAGGATATGATGATTTATGAAAAAAGAAAGAGGTTTTGAAATAGCAAAGGGGTTTGAAAATTGTAATATCAATTTACCAATAAGAAAAACAAAATATTCAGCAGGATATGATATAGAAGCAGCCGAAGATACAGTAATTCCAAGTTTTAAAAAGGGAATGAAACCTACACTTGTAAAAACAGGATTAAAAGCATATATGAAAGAAGATGAAGTACTTATACTAGCAAATAGAAGTTCAAATCCAGGGAAAAAAGGTTTAATATTATCAAACAGCATAGGAGTAATTGACAGCGATTATTATGGAAATGAAGACAATGATGGGCACATAATGTTTGCCTTTTATAACATAAAAGATGAAGATATACAGATAAAAAAAGGAGATGCAATAGGACAAGCCATATTCCAAAAATTCCTAATAACAGACAATGACATAAGCACAGGCACAAGAACAGGCGGATTTGGCTCAACCAACAAATAAATTTATGGATAAACTATTGAAAAAAGTTTGATTATGTAATAAAATTTAGTTAGTAAGAAAATAAAAAAAGATTCTCTAAGGAGGCAACATATGAAGAAAGAACGTGGTTCAGTAACAATAATTACATTAACAACAATATTATTTATAATAGCGTTTGTAGTAAGCACATTTACAATAATTGCAAACAGAAGACAAGCACAAGCAGAAATAAAAAAAGAAACCCAAGCTATATATGAAAGTGATGTAGATAATGCAGAACAAATATATCAATCATATTTTGCAAATGAAAATGAAGTAATACCAATACAAACAGCAGACCAATTATTCAGTATTGCAACAAACAAAAATATTGTTTCTGGTAATAAAATATACAAATATACGGCAGACGCAGATTATAGATTAGTAAATGATATATCTTTTAATGTAAGTGATTATATAACAAAATACCCTGGAGAATTTCAAAATTCAACCAATTGGATAGACATAGAAGAGCAAATAGAAAAAGGTGTGTTTACTGGAACATTTGATTACAATGGAAACGAAATTATAGAAACTGATGCAAATGGAAAAACAATAATACATTCAATAATAAATTATGTAGAATATTTAGAAAGTACAGGTACACAATATATAGACACGGGGATTATTGCAAATCAAGACACATGTATTGAAATGTTAGCTGCAACGACTACAGATGTATCAAATGCTGGCAATGGAGTAGGATTTATACCATATGGAGCAGCGGTATTCTATAATGATAGTGCATTTGAATGTTATTCTCATGAAGGACAATTTCAGATTAATTATAATAACCAAAATGCTTGGATTGGGACTGTCAATGTAGGCGAAACCATTTCTATATCTCATAATAGAAATGTTATAAATATTACAAAAGGAACTACACAATATTCTTATAATTTTGAAGATACAGACTTTGAAACACCTCGCACAATAACATTATTTGCCATTAATAGGACTACTGCTTATGAAGGGGCAAATGTCCTTGTGGGAAAAGCAAGAATCTATTCTTGCAAAATTTACGACAATGGAGTTCTAGTAAGAAACTTTTTACCAGCACTAGACGAAAACAATGTTCCTTGCTTATATGATAAAGTAACAGATCAATATTTCTATAATGCAGGAACAGGAACATTTAGTTATCAATAGATAAATAAAGGACAATTTCAGAAAAGAAATTGTCCTAAAAATTTTTAGAAGTAAATAAAACTATTTACTTAACATTTGACTTTCAGCCTTTTGAATCATTTTTTTAACCATGTTACCACCGATTCTACCAGCATCTCTTGAAGATATATCACCATTATATCCATTTTTTAAATTAACACCAACTTCTATTGGTGTCAAAAATATATTTGAAAAATAAATAAAGCAATCGCCTAAAAAATACATAACTATACAGAAAATTATACAGTAATCTATACAGTAATCTATACAGAAAACTATACAGAAAACTATACAGAAAACTATACAGAAATTTTATATTGCGCCGATAAAAAGCTTATAAATTTTTAATTTTATAATTTTTTAAAAAATAAAAGAAGATAGAGTAGCTTTTTAAAAATGCATTAAAAAACTAATACTCTTAATACCAAAAAGATAGAAACAAAAATCATGAAAAACGTATTGAAAGAATTTGAAAACACATACTATTAATACAAAAAACGAAACTATTTTATTGACAAAAGATATAAAGTGTGCTAAAATGTAACAAAAGGGTGCAAAAACACATACTTTTAATACAAAAAGCGTGGTGGTAGAAAGTGAAAAGATATGAGAAAGTATTAACTTTAAAAGTTTTTAATGTAGAAGATGTATATAATTTAACAGGAAATATAAATACAGCAAAAAGTATAATAAGAAATTTATTATTATTTGGATATATAAAAAGGGTGAAACATAATTTATATGTTGTATGCAATATAGAGTTTAAAAATACAATTCCAGATCAATATATGATAGCTTCAAAAATAAAAGACGATGCATATATATCATATCATTCTGCATTAGAATATTATGGAGTTAAAAATCAGGTTTTTTATGAAGTGTATGTTTCGACAAAGAAAAGGTTTACAAATTTTGAATTTGAAGGTATATCATACAAATATATAAATAGCAAATATGATTTTGGAATAGTAGAAGATAATAGAGTTAGGATAACAGATAAAGAAAGAACTTTTATAGACTGTATAGATAAAACTGAATTGGCTGGAGGAAATGAAGAATTAATAATGTGCTTAGAGTTGTTTGGAAGATTAAACGGAGATAAAATAATAAAGTATTTAAGATATTACAATTCAAACAAATTATATGTAAAAGTGGGTTTTTTCTTAGAACTATATAAAGGGCATTATGGAATAGAACAAAATGTAATAGATATATGTAGGGAGAAATGCGAAAATAAAAGATTATACTTTAATGAAGAAACAAAAAGAATGAAAAGCAAATATATAAAAGAATGGAATTTAATTGTTCCGAAAATATTTACAAATAAAGGAGAAGGATTATATTGGTAGAAAAATACAGAGATTATATAGAGAATATTTCTAAAAAGACAGGTTTTATTGGGTCAATACTGGAAAAGGTAGAAAGATTAATAAGAATTTTAGAATGGATGAATAGTGATGAGAAATTAAATAAACTACTAGCATTAAAAGGTGGAACAGCAATAAATACAGCAGTTTTTAATTTTCCTAGACTATCAGTTGATATTGATTTAGATTTAATTGAAAATTTAAGCAAAGAAGAAATGATAAAAGAAAGAGAAAACATACATAATTTATTAGTTAATTATTTAAATAGTAATAATTATAAAATCAATATGGGAAAGTCAAAAAACGTATATGCATTAGATTCAATTGTTACAGAATATATTGATATAAAAGGAAATATTGATAATATAAAAATTGAAATAAACTATATGAATAGAGTACATATTTTAGAAACAAAAAAATTAGAAGTTAGTACAGATGTATTTAAGGACAAGCACTTAACAATTCATTGTTTAAATCCAATAGAAATATATGCAGCAAAAATATGTGCTTTACTAGATAGAACAACAGCTAGAGATTTATTCGATGTATATACATTAAGTAAATATGATTTATTTGATGATGAAGAGAAAAAATTATTGAAACAATGTTTTATGTTAGAATATATTGCAGTTAATGATTATAAATTAAAAGATATGAAAATTGATAATATTGAAAGATTAAAAAGACAAGATATTAAAACAAAGTTATTACCAACATTAAAAGATAGAAATCCAAGAAATAGTAATATAGATGAGATGAAACAAGCTGTTAGAGAATATTTAAAAGATATTTTAATTGTAGATGATAAAACAAAAGAATTTTATGATAAATTCCAAAAAGGAATTTATGAACCAGAATTATTATTTGATAATGAAGAAATAATAGAAAGAATAAAAGAACATCCAATGATAATATGGAAATTAAATAATAAATAGGAGTGAGAATATGACTAATAAAAAATATGCAAACTTTTATACAGATAGCAAATTTAAAAATATAAATCATAATTTGGTTAAAGTAAAAGATGACAATAATTATTTGTTTGCAAGTGGAAGATATAATACAAAAATATTAGAAGAAGATTTACCACAGTATTTTGTGAAATTATATTTAGGTGCAAAATATGAATTTGTTTCTATAAAAAATATAAAAGACATTAAATATGTACCAAATTATTTTACTAATCACTTATTTAAAGACGATATATTATATATATCATATGATAAACCTATAATAAAAAATGAAGAAGATAATTTCTATAGTAATTATGAAATACTTCTATATGGTTCAGCGATAGTTGAATTTATAAACTTTGTAAAAAGTAATCAAACTTTTAATACAAAGGATATAGAAGTTGAGTTGCAAAAGAAAAAAGAGTGGTTTAACGAAAATGTAAAGTTTATTTGATATATGAAGTCTGTTTTGATATGATTACATAGATTTAGAAAAATTTTGGAATTAAAAAATTTGACATTTATAATTTTGTGTGATATATTAAGGTCAGTTATAAGAAAAAATGCTTTTCTTATATAGATAATTATGCCTAAAAAGTGTTGACAAAAAGTTGCAAAATGATGATTTTGCAAATCTATCGTTGCGTAAAAAAAGTGTTAGCAAAAAATTTCACTAAAGTCTTAAATGTATTGCAAAATGTAGGTTTTGCAAATATATCATCATATGTAAAAGGTGTTAGTAAAAAGTTAACCAAGATTTAGTAAAATGTTGCAAAATACATGTTTTGCAAATATAGTTTTATACTCAAAAAGTGTTTAACAGAAAATCAACCTAATTAAATAAGTTTATTAAAGAATATGATAAAAAGTCATATTCTTTTTGTTGAATTTAGAGAAAACCCCCAGCTATGCTGGGGAGTATAATAAAACTTATAGTTTTGCACAGAGTAACAAAAAATA
>CALXWL010000025.1 GCA_944392385.1 uncultured Clostridia bacterium
TGTTACTCTGTGCAAAACTATAAGTTTTATTATACTCCCCAGCATAGCTGGGGGTTTTCTCTAAATTCAATAAAAATTTTTCTCTTAATCCCATACCAAAAATAAAGAACTTGCTGTCTTCTATTTCTGTTATATTTTCACATATATTTATCATAAGTTTATCTTTTTCTGTATATATCTTAAACCATCTACTATCTTTAATCATACCAGATATTACATTATGTTCTTTATCATAAACACATCTACCATCTATATTAGATATAATTGTCCTTCCTGTTCTTAATTGTATGATGCTTCCATTAATTATATAGAATATTTCTGCTTCTCCTGTTTCATAATATAATTCTACTTGTATATTTTGTTTCCTTCTTTGTGCTGTAAAATTTTGATTTGATATTGCATTTCTAAAATCAAATAACCATAATATATTATAAATTGCAATTAATATTACTATAAATGCTACAATTGGTATAGTATATTTTTTTATTTTATTATAGAAATATTGCATTCCATAAACTGCTAGTATAATAAACGCCCAACAATATAGTGGTGAATAAATAATTCCATTATTTATTCCATAGCCTACTATTACATGTAATATATATCCTATGACTAACTGTATCATGCATATATTAACTATTAAATTTTTTCTTGCATTTGCTACATATCCTATCACAGCATTTATAAATAAAATTATAAATAAAACCATTGCAACCATATTTACTTGATTTATTTGGACAAAATAAGGATTTATGCTTATAAATTCTGGCCCTAAAATTACTGGTATTATGACCTTATTTATTGAGTTGGTTATTCTTTCCTCTATTGTCAAAGTTTTTTGACTCCATGTAGCAATATAGTCATATGAGTAGATTATTGCTGGAATAGAAATAAGTATTAATAAAATAAATACGAAATATATCATATACCTTCGTTTTCTAGATATGCTTTTAATACTTTTCATGAATAAATGCAGTATAATTATACTTGCTGGTAATATATTTATTAGATTTGCACCTATAGCTAAGATTGCAAATAATATCCACTCTTTTCTATTTATGTTATAAAAATATACCATTAAAAGTAATGTAAGAAGAGTTATAGAATATGTTTCTGGTATAATTGACAACCACATGAATGCTAAACTAAATACAAATAATGTTATTGCTATAATACATAAGTTGTTTTTTATGTTAGATTTCTTTAATATTTTATATAGTACTACACTGGATATAGTATTAAAAAATAATTGAATTATGAGGCACATATATTCATCTATCATCATTATTATTATTTCGTTTATACCTATTGCATTTAATAACATATTTGTAATTGATATTACCAATATTATAGGAAAATTCATAAATCTATATAAAGGATGTATACTACTTGTAGGAATATTAAATTCTAATAGTTCATTTCGTACTCTAAATATATCTATATTAAAATACATATTTTCTATTATACCTGTCTCATTAATAGGTAATATATATTTAATATTGGATATTGCTATAGTTAATAAATATAATACTCCTATTATAAAAGTTATTATAATAATACATTTTTCAGTATTATTAAATTTTATCATTAATTTTAATTTTTTTTTATTATCGTAAACTGTATTGATTAAAATTCCCCAACATATAATTTCATAAATAAATTGTAGTAATCCACGGATATAAATATATTTGTATATATTTAATTTATATATAAACCATGCTAATCCTGTTATAATTAAAACTAGCGTCCCTAAAATTATAGACATTTTTATTCTTTTGTTTTTATCTTTGTTTAAAAAATAATAAAATATATTTGTTGCTATAAAAATGAAGATTATATTAATCATAAGCTCTTTTATCATAAATTTACCTCTTTTATCTTTTTACATTCTTATCTTTATATGCCCAAAATTTATTTAATATAAAATTAATAGGCACAGTGACTATTAAATTCATTAAAGTAGCAATATAATGTGGAATTCCTATTAATTCTTCTTCTATATACAACAATATTGCAGTTAAGAATAATCCCGTAATTGAATATGAAGCATACACTTTTAATAATGATTTCCAATAATTTCTATTTTCTTCATTTTCATTAAATACAAATTTGCTGTTTAATGTAAATGATATATATACTGTTATCAAAAATGCTACTAAGTTACTAATTTGTTCATGTAAGTCTAATAAATAATAACACCCATTTGTAATTAAATATGATAATACAGTATTTATTCCCCCAACTATTCCAAATTTTATAAATTGAATTAATAAATTTCTTATTTTCTCTTTGTTTTTCATTTTATTCTCCTATATTTATCCCTAAATGCTCATACCCCTTAGGCAAAACTACTCTTCCTCTTGGAGTTCTTCCAATAAAACCTTTTTGCATTAAATATGGTTCATATACGTCTTCTATTGTTTCTACTTCTTCTCCTATTGTTGAGCTAAGTGTTTCTATTCCTACTGGTCCTCCTGAATAGTTTTGTATTATACATTCTAGTATTTTTCTATCTATATTATCTAGTCCCATTCTATCTATTTCTAACTTTTGAAGTGCTATATCTGCTATGCTTTTGGTTATGTTTCCATCTCCTAGAACTAAAGCATAGTCTCTTACTCTTCTTAGCAGTCTATTGGCAATTCTTGGTGTTCCTCTTGAACGTCTTGCAATTTCTTGTGCTCCTTCTTCATCTATTTTTATTGATAAGATTTCGGCACTTCTTGTTACTATCATTTTTAGCTGTTCTTCATTATATAATTCTAATCTATTTACTATTCCAAACCTATCCCTTAATGGAGTGGTAAGCGAACCTGCTCTTGTTGTTGCTCCTACTAGTGTAAATTTTGGTAGCTCTAGTCTTATTGACCTTGCACTTGGTCCTTTTCCTATAATTATATCTAAATTATAATCTTCTAAAGCTGGGTATAGTATTTCTTCTACGCTTCTATTTAATCTGTGTATTTCATCAATAAAAAGCACATCATTTTGTGCTAAATTGGTAAGTAGTGCTGCTAAATCTCCTGGTTTTTCTATTGCTGGACCTGATGTTATTCTTATATTTGAATTCATTTCTGTTGCAATAATATTAGCAAGTGTTGTTTTTCCAAGACCTGGTGGACCATATAGTAATACATGGTCTAGTGGTTCTCCTCTTTTTTTTGCTGCTTCTATATATATTTTCATGTTTTCTTTTACTTTATCTTGTCCTATATATTCATTTAGTGTTTTCGGTCTTAATGAATATTCTGCTTTTTCTTCTTCATTATTTTGTAAATTTGAAACTAATAAATTTTCGTCCTCCATTTGATTTTTTCTTTCCTTTCATAAAGCAAATTTTATTCACTTATAACGCTTATCTTTATTTCTGATATATCATCATAATCATATTCTATATCAAACCTTGATTTTTCATTTATATTAAAAGGTTCTATTTGGTGGTATTTTGAACCCATATATCTTCCTATATTATTATAAAAATCAAATTTAATACTTAAACTTGTAATCATTTCCCCTGTATTATTTGTTGTAATGCCTTCTATGTATCCTTTATTTTTTGCAACTTTACTTTCTATGATTTCAATTGTTGGACTTTCTACTAGTATCTGATAATTATTCATATCTCTATAGTACGTTTTTGTTAGGAAATATACAAATATTTCAACTACTAAATATATAACTATTAATAAAACTATATATCTAAATATTTTTTTCATTACTAATACCTCGCTTTATTTTAATCTGCTTGTATTATACTATAATTAGGGGAAAATGTAAATAATATTCTATTTAATTACAATCTTATATGTTTAATTTTTATAATTACCTTAGTTTTAAGTATTTCATTGCTTCATAAATATTTTTTACACCTATTATATTTGATCTATATGTTCCTTTTATTTGCTTTTTGTTGCTTTCTGGTATTATACAAGTTTTAAATCCTAACTTTTCTGCTTCTTTTATTCTTTTTTCTATCATGTTTACATTTCTTACTTCTCCTGTTAATCCTACTTCTCCAATTGCAATTGTATCTATCGGTATGCTTATGTTTTTAAAACTTGATGCTGATGCTAGTATTATTCCTAAGTCTAATGCTGGTTCATTTATTTTTATTCCTCCTACTATATTCAAATATACGTCTTGATTTCCAAGTGGCATTCCTACTACTTTTTCTAAAACTGCTATTAGTAATGTTAGTCTATTGTAATCAATTCCATTTGCAGTTCTTCTTGGAAAGCCAAACACACTTTGGGAGGTTAGAGCTTGAAGTTCTATAAGTATTGGTCTTGTTCCTTCCAAACTTGCTACAACTATTGAACCTGGTGGATTTTCTTCTCTTTCTCCAAGTAATATCATTGATGGATTTTGTATTTCACACATTCCTATTTCTTTCATTTCAAACATTCCTATTTCATTTGTTGAACCAAACCTGTTTTTTACTCCTCTTAATATCCTGTATGAAAAATATCTTTCTCCTTCTAAATATAGTACTGTATCAACCATGTGTTCTAAAACTCTTGGTCCTGCAATGTTTCCGGTCTTTTGTCACATGTCCTATTATTATTGTAGTTATTTGTTCTTGTTTACATGTTCGCATTAGTTTTCCTGTTATTTCTCTTACTTGGCTTACACTTCCTGGGCTTGATGTAATTTCATTTGAGTACATTGTTTGTATTGAATCTATTATAACTAGTTTAGGTTTAATCTTTAATATTTCCGCTTCTATAATTTCCATATCTGTTTCGCCTAGGAACAATATATTTTCATTATTTATTCCTAGTCTATCTGCTCTTATTTTTATCTGCTCTGCGGATTCTTCTCCTGAAATGTATAAAACTTTTCCTTCTCCTTTTACTTTATCACATATTTGTAGAATTAAAGTAGATTTCCCAATACCTGGTTCTCCGCCCCAGTAATGTAAGAGAACCTTTTACTAATCCTCCTCCTAAAACTCTATCTAGTTCTTCAAAACCAGTTGAGCTACGTGCAATATCTTGTTTTTTTATATCATTTAAAAGTGTTGTTTTTGCTTCTCGTTTTGGAGCTTTTTCACCGTTTTTACTTACAGTTTGTTTTTCCTCATAACAAGTATTCCATTCATTGCAGGCAGGACATTTTCCAAACCATTTTGGTGATTCATTTCCACAATTACTACATACAAATATTGTACTTGATTTTGCCATTGTTTTCTTCCCTTCTTTTTTTTAAATTCTATCATAAAAATTTTTTTTAATCAATACTTTTGTTTGTTTTTATATTGACAATTTGTAAAATGTATTTTATACTTATTATGCCAACTTGCTTAGAAGGCAGGAAGAGGGGTTACATATTGTGAAGGATTTAATTAAAATTTTAGCTTTAATACTTCTTTATCTAATGTTTGATAAAGAATAGAGAAGCTAAAAAGGAAAAGACTAGGAATTCGCACTTCCTAGTCTTTTTATTACATATTGTGAAAAATTAATTATTTTGACGTCATAGTTATTATACTATAGTTTTTCTTAATTGTCAAATATCTTTTCGAATTCTTCTGCTGTTATAGTTTCTTTTTCTAATAACTTTTCTGCTACTGCATGTAGTTTATCCATGTGCTCTTTAATTAGTTCTTGTGCTCTTTGATATGCTGTATCTATTAGTTCTTTTACTTCTACTCCTATAACATCTTCTACGCTATTTCCAAATGCTTGAAGTTCGTATTGTTCTTTCGTTTCTAAATTTATTGGACCTACCCTATTACTCATTCCATATTTTTTTACCATATCTTTTGCAACTTGTGTTGCTACTTCTATATCATTACTTGCTCCTGTTGATATATCATCTAATGCTATTTTTTCTGCTGCTCTTCCACCTAGTAATGCTACTAGTTTTTCTTCCATTTCTGTTTTTGAAATGTAATATTTATCTTCATTTGTTTTATACATTGTGTATCCACCTGCTAGACCTCTTGGTATAATTGATACTTCTTTAACATCTTGTTGTGTTTCTAAATATTTACTAACTATTGCATGCCCAGCTTCGTGATATGCTGTTAATTTCTTATCTTTATCTGATATTACTCTACTATTTTTTTGCAATCCTACTGTTACTTTTTTTACCGCTTCTTCTAAGTCATCCATAACTATTTTTTTATGTTCTCTTGTTGTTGCTATTATTGCAGCCTCGTTTAGAACATTTGCAAGTTCTGCTCCTGTAAATCCTGCTGTATCTGTTGCTATTTCTTTTAAACTTATATCATCACCAAGTGGTTTGTTTTTTGAATGTATTTTTAGTATTTCTTCTCTTCCTCTTGCATCTGGTGCTGCTATTGTTATTTGTCTATCAAATCTTCCTGGTCTTAATAATGCTTTATCTAGCATTTCTGGTCTGTTTGTTGCTGCAAGAACTATTACAGTTTCATCAGTATTGAATCCATCCATTTCTACTAGTAATTGGTTTAATGTTTGATTGTTTTCAGATTCTGCTCCACTTCCTCCGGTTCTTCTACTACCTATTGCATCTATTTCATCTATAAATACTATACATGGTGATATTTTTTTTGCCTTTTCAAATAATTTTCTTACTCTTGATGCTCCAAGTCCTGCAAACATTTCAATAAATTCTGAACCACTCATTGATATAAATGGTACTCCTGCTTCTCCTGCAATTGCTTTTGCAATTAATGTTTTTCCTGTTCCTGGTTTTCCATAAAGCAAAATTCCTCTTGGTATTTTTGCTCCCATTTCTTGGAATTTTTTAGGTTCTTTTAGGAAATCTACTATTTCTATTAATTCTGTTTTTTCTTCATCAAGTCCTGCTACATCTTTAAATGTTATATTTGTTTTTTCACTTTCTGCATCATATACTTTACCTTTGTCTCCTAACCCCTGCATTTTGAATATTAATATAAATAATATTACTATCATTATTGTTGGTAATAAACTAAATATTGTATCTGATATTGTTAAAAGTGGATTAACTGGATTTTGCTTTAAATCTATTGTGTTTCCCTCTTGAACTTTTTCTTGTATAAGTTCTACAAATGCTTGTGTACTTGGTACTATGGCATTTTTTTCTTCTTCTTCATTTTTTAATTTAACTTTTATTGATGTACTTCCTACTGTCATTTCTATTTTTTCTACTGCATTTTGGTCAATTTTTGTTATAAGCTCAGTATATGAAATTTCTTTATCATCACTATTATTGTTTTTATTAAATAAAGCAAATGCAATTATTACTATTGAAACTAGCACTACTATTGAAAATATTGTATAATAAATCTTATCTTTTTTATTATCTTTCCCTTTATCATTCATTTATATATACTCCCTTCAGCAAAATTTGCCATTAAACTTTTTGTATACTTACTCTTTTACTTATATTGTCTTATTATCCTTCTATCTATATATAGCGGATTTATTTCGAGAATAGCTATGTCTTCGTTTTTTATATCACTTCCAGTTACATCTACTACTGTATGGTACATTCCGTATTGTTCCTATTATATCATATCTTTTTCCATTTATTTGTGCTGTTAGTTTTGTTTTTTTAAGCAAGCTTTTAATTTCTCTTACGGCTCTTCTTATTTTATCTACTGGTCTAAACATATCCGTTTTTTGACCTACATTATATCCTTCTATATATCCTATTGGAAGAATTGCAATTTTACTTGTTTTCTTTGTTTTGTATGCATTTAAGTAACTTATATTAAATTTTTTTGGTACTTTTCTTACTTCTGCTATACTTATTTCTAAGCTTCCTATTTTCTTTAAACCTATATTATTTTCAGAAGCTACTCTACCAACAAATGCTGAACCTACTCTTGTTGCTGTTAAATGCATTTCTGGATAATTTAAAATACCTGGTGAATTACAGATGTGCTGCAATTTTATATTTATATTGTTTTGTTTTAGAATCTCTAATATTTTTTTGAATCTTTCAAATTGTTCTATTGTATGTTTATTATTTTTATAATATGCGATTGATAGATGTGAAAAAATTCCTTCTACTTCTACATTGTTTTTCTTTAAACTTTTTATAGATTGTATAATATTTTCAAAGTCATTATACAAAAATCCATATCTTCCAAATCCTGTATCTATTTTTATGTGTACTTTTATATTATACCCTTTTCTAGCTAGTTCATTTATTATTTGTACATTTTCCTTTGAATCTGTTGTTATTGTTATCTCATTTTTTACTGCTTCTTCTATTTGCTCTTTGTTATTTAATACAGATAGCATTAATATGTTTTTACAAATCTTTTCTTTTCTTAGGATTAATGCTTCTTCAATAGTTGCTACTGCTAAGTTTTCAATTCCATTTTCTACTAAAAATTTAGAATACTTTATTAAATCTAGTCCATATCCATTTCCCTTAACAATTCCTATTATTGTATAATTATCATCATTTGTAATTTCTTTAACATAATTTTTCACTTTATTTATGTTATGTTTTAAATCTTCTTTATTTATAACTAATTGCTTCAAATTATTTTCCTCTTTCTTTTATCTTGTTTTTTATTCCTGCAATTTTTTTATATAATTTTTCTGTAATTTTGTACATTTTATATGTTAATGGCTTATAGTTAATATATAATTCTCCTATAAATTCTGTAAATTCTGCATTAAATCCTTTTTTAAATCTATATAGTCCATATTGTGGATGGCTTTCATCTACCACTCCAACTACTCCTCTAAAATCATAAACATCTTTTTTATGTTCTATTGAGTATTTTATCATTTCCCATTGTAATAAATAGTTTGGCATTAAATTTCTATGTTCATTACTACTAGCTCCATATAAATACCAAATTTTATTTCCATATATTATATCTATAATTCCTGATATTGGCTTGTCCTCATAATAAGCCATCATAAGTTTTAGGTGGTTAGGTGCTAGCTCATCATACATTTTTTCAAAATATGATAATGGTCTTATCATAAAGTCATCTCTTTTTCCTGTTATTTCCATTATTTTATGAAAGTCTTTTAAATCTTCTTTTGTTCCTTCTTTTATAACTATTCCTTTTTTTATAGCTAAACGTATGTTATATCTCGTCTTTTGGTGGAAAGCTGCAAATATTTCATCTTCTGTTTTATCTTTTATATCTAACCTAAATACATATCTTGGTTGTATTCCTTCGCTAAAGTCTTTTGCATCATCTTTTATTTTGAATCCTAATTTTGCTACTATTGTTCTAAATTCTATATCATCACTTTTTATATCAGGTTCCCATTTTAAAGTAAATGCTTTATATTTTTTGGCTAATTCTTTTAAGCCTTCGTTTAAATCTTTTAAAATTTTTTCGTCATGTATATCACAAATTGGTCCTCTTGAGATATACATAAAATTTCCAAAGATTGGCATTTTTCTTATTAGTACACTTAAAGCCCCTACAATTTCACCTTTTTCATTTTTTGATAATACAATTTCATTTTTCCAAGCTTCTTTTACTTTTCCCCATTCAATAGATTGTTGGAAATTACATCTATCATTATTTTCTAGAAATTCTTTATATGATTTTTTATCATTTTCAGTTAAAATTTGCATTTGGTCACTCTCCAATTTTAAATTTTAAGTAATCTATATCTTGTTAATAATTAGTATATTTGAATTAACTAAATTCATTATAACTTAAGTTCTACATTTCTTCCAGTTGGTTTATATTGCCTATATTTTACATTTCCCATATCAAATAACTTTTTTGATATTTTTACACTGTCTGTATCAGCATATTTATTTTCTTTATATATTACTTCTTTTATACCAGATTGGATTATAGCTTTTGCACATTCATTACATGGAAATAATGCTACATATATTCTACTATTTCTTAAAGTTGTTCCTGTATAATTAAGTATGGCATTTAATTCTCCATGGCATACATATGGATACTTTGTTTCTGAAAAATTTCCTTCTCTTTCCCATGATATTTCATCATCTGAGCATCCTTTTGGAAATCCATTATACCCTATTGATAGTATTTTATTATCTTCACTTACTATACAAGCTCCTACTTGAGAATTTGGGTCTTTGCTCCTTTCACCTGAAAGGAGCGCAACTCCCATAAAGTATTCATCCCAACCTATGTAATTTTCTCTTTTTGGCATTTTTGTTTTTCCTTTCATTTAAGTAATTTATTTTATTTTTTCTACAGTCATTCCTTCTTTGCTATCTTTTACATTATATCCTTTATTTCTTATTTGGTCTCTTAATTCATCTGATAAGGCCCAATTTTTACTACTTCTTGCAGTTTTTCTTTGTTCTAATAAGTCTAGAATTTCTTTAGGTATTTCTTCTTGTTTTTGTTTTACTGGTTCATCTATTTTTATTCCCAATACTTTATCAAAATCTAATAATAAATCTGCTAATTTTTTTGATTTTATTGGACTTTTTATTATTTCCCATATTACGCTCATTGCTACTGGCATATTTAAGTCATCATTTATGGCTTCTAGGAATTTTGTTTTATATTCTTGTATTTTATCTGTACTTATATCATCTGTTCCTGCTTTATGTTTTACATATCCTTCTTTTAATTTTATTAATGAATTTTGTGCATTTGTTAATCCTTCCCATGTGAAATTTAGTTTGTTTCTATAATGTGATGTAAAACATAGCATTTTATATGAAAGTGGGTCATATCCTCTGTCTATTAAATCTTGTACTAGATATGTATTCCCTAGACTTTTAGACATTTTTCCACCATCTATTAATAAAAATTCACAATGCATCCAAAATCTTGCTGGAATTTTCCCTGTACAACCTTTACTTTGTGCTATCTCATTTTCATGATGTGTTGGAACTAAATCTATTCCACCTGTGTGTATATCGAATTGTTCTCCTAAGTATTTATTACTCATTGTTGAACATTCTATATGCCAACCTGGATAGCATAATCCCCATGGGCTTTCCCATTTCATTATATGGTTTTCTGGTGCTTTTATCCAAAGTGCAAAATCATATGGATTTTTCTTTTCTTCATCTACTTCTACTCTGGCTCCTGCCTTCTGATTTCTTAAATCTATTCCTGATAATATTCCATATTTATCTAATTTAGATACATCAAAATATATTGCTGTTGAGGTTTCGTAAGCATATCCATTATCTAACAATTTCTGTACAAATTTCATCATATCATTAATATGGTCTGTTGCCTTACATATTATTTCTGGTTTATCTATATTTAATCTTTCAAAATCTTCAAAGAATTTTTTGGTATAATATTTTGCTACTTCTAATGGGGTTTTCTTTTCTTCTCTGGCAGCCTTTAACATTTTATCTTCGCCTTCGTCTCCATCAGATACTAAATGTCCTACATCTGTTATATTCATTGCATGCTTTAAATTATACCCATTATATTTTAAAACTCTTCTTAAAGTATCCATGAATATATATGATTTCATATTTCCAATACTTGCATCCTTATATACTGTAGGTCCACAAGTATATATTCTAACTAAGTTTCCTTCTAACGGTTCAAATTTTTCTTTGGTTTTTGTTAATGTGTTATAAAAAGTTATACTCAATTTATCCTCCTCTAGAACACTAAATAGGCAGATATATATCTGCCATATTTAGTTGTTTTATAAAATATTATTTTCCCCTTCTATATTATTTCCTCCACTGATATTGTTGCCATCTGATACATTATTATCTCCTCCTGATGTATTATTTCCATCAGCTGGTTCTTCTGGCTCCTCTGGCTCCTCTGGTTCCTCTGGTTCTTCCGGTGTTCCTGGCTCTTCTGGTCCTTCCGGCTCTTCTGGTGTTTCTGGTTCTTCTGGTTCTTCTGGTTCTGGTGGAGTAACTGGTGCGGTGTGTAATGAGCATGTGTCTTTTATTGTTAACATATAAGCAGCATCTGCAGCTCTAGACCAATTTCCTGTTTCTGTATCTGGTCTTGTTATATATACTTTTGTTTGCCTGTTTGGACAATATTCTCCTGCAAGTAGTCCTGAATCTGCACATATATCAACTGTAACATGCGTTGTACAAGTTTCAGTTGGAACCGTTCCTTTAAGATAATATTCAGTATATACTTGATTTCCTCTTGGATCATTTCTACATGCATCTGTTGCAAGTTTTCCTGAACATTTGCATATTGTAGCTGTAGTTACACTGTTTGGTCTTGTGTCTGAGAATCTTGCTGCTGCTAAGCCTTGATGTATTGGTTCCATTACTGCATCCCAAATTCTTCCTGAAGGATTTGCTACTGCTCTTACTGTTTCTCTTTCTTGTGTGTTGTCGTATCCATACCATGTTGCTGCTGTGTAATATGGAGTAAATCCACAGAACCATCTATCTGCATCATCTTGTGATGTACCTGTTTTTACACCAACACTTATTCCTGAAATTGCTGCATAACTTCCTGCTCCTGACCTTACAACTTCTGTTAATATTTCTTTTACAATATATGCTGCTCCTGATGACATAACTGTTCTACTTTCTTGCTCAGCTTCTAGAACTACATTTCCATTTGAGTCTACAACTTTTGTATAGAATGTTGGTTCTATATATACTCCATCATTTGCAATTGCTGCATAGGCTGCAGCCATTTCTAATGGTGTTGCTTCTAAGCTTCCTAATGCAATTGTCATATTTTTTTGGTCTTCAGTAATTTTTGTAATGCCAACACTATTTAAGTACTCTACTGATCTATTAATACCTATATCATTTATAGCTTTTAGCATTGGAATGTTTTGTGATGCTGCAATTGCGTATCTTACAGTTGTTAATCCTTTATATGAATGTCCATAATTTTTAAAATTTTCATATTTTCCTGATGAATATGGTATGTCATCATAAACAGTTCCTGCTGTAATTATTCCTTGATCTATTCCTGGGCATAATACTGCGATAGGTTTCATAGATGAGCCTGGTTGTCTTCTACTTTGTGTTGCTCTGTTTAGACCAAATGCTGTAGTTTTTTCTCCTATTCCTCCTACAGTTGCTAGAACATATCCTGTTTTGTGATCCATAAGTACCATTGCTGTTTGTGCTATTAATGGATTTCCATTTTCATCTGTTTGCAATCTAGAATATTCAATATATTTTTCTTTTTTAACTTCTTCTTCCATTATTTTTTGTATGTCTGTATTTTGTGTTGTATATATTGTAAGTCCACCACTTTTAACATAATAATTTGCACGTTCTTCTGTCCAACCGTATTTTTCTATTAAATCATTTTGTACTTGATTTATTGCTGCATCTGTATGATATGAATATATTACTTGTGTAATAGTTCCTTTATTAAATGCTAAACCTGCTTCTAGTTCTGCTATTGCTGTTTGATATTCTTCTTCTGATATTCCTGCTTTGTGTCCTGTTCCTAATTCACGCATTTTGTCTAATACTATTTTTGTTCTGTTTTTAATTTGATCAATATCTTCTTGCTCTGTTGAAAATGGGCTATATAGGTTTGGTGAATTATTTATACCTGCTAAAAATGCACTCTCTGCAAGTGTAAGTTCACTGGCACTTTTACTAAAATAATAGTTTGATGCAACTTCTACTCCATATGCTCTTCCGCCTAAGAATATTAGGTTTAAGTACAATTCTAACACTTGTGTTTTTGATAATTCTTGTTCTAGATAGTATGCTCTTGCCATTTCTTTTACTTTTCTTTGCCAGGTTCTGTCATCTTCTTCTGTTAGGTTTTTAACTAATTGCTGAGTTATTGTACTACCACCAAAAGATGAATTACCTCCATTTAAAATATATGTTATAGTTGCTGCAGCTGTTCTTTTAATATCTACTCCTTGATGCTCGTAAAATCTTTCATCTTCTATTGCCACAAACGCTTTTGGGATATATTGAGACATTTCTGAAATAGCAATTGTTTCTCTATTTTCATCTCCATTTAAAACTGCTATCGTATTACCATTTATATCTGTAACTACGGAGTTTTCATCTTGACTTGTTATAACTGCTATATCAAGTTTTGCTTCTTTGCAAAGTCCGTATATTTTTCCTACAAATATTCCCGCAGCTATTATAATTGCAAATAGAATAACTAATATGGTTATTAGTATAATTCTTTTTGCTTTAGGATGTTTTTTTGTTTTAATTTTGTATTTTTTAGTTTTTTCCATTTCATTATCATTATTAGGAATTCTTTTTATATTCTTTTTTGTATTTTTATTTTTCTTTTCCATATTATTTTTCCTTTCCAAGAACCTAAATTTTAAGTTCTTAATATTATTCCTAAGTAATTATATTACATTTAATGGCAAATTTCAAGAAAAATCATCTAAAATATCTCTTTGGCTTGTTACTAATTTTGCTCCTTGCTTTATTAATTCATTTGTACCAATAGAAGTATTGCTATTTATATTTCCGCGGTATGGAATAAACATTTTTACCATGTTCTAATGCAAAATCTACTGTTATAAATGTGCCACTTTTCTTTCCTGCTTCTACTACTAAAATTCCATCTGAAATACCACTTATAATTCTATTTCTTGCTGGGAAATTAGTCTTCTCTGGTTTTGTACCTATTATGTATTCTGAAATTACTGCACCTTTATTTATTATTTTATTAAAAATTACTATATTTTCTTCTGGATATACTCTATCTAAGCCGCATCCTACAACTGCAATTGTTGATTTGTTTGCTTCAATTGCTCCTAAATGTGCACTGCTATCAATTCCTTTTGCTAGTCCTGATATTATATTAATATTATTTTTTGATAAATTATATGCAAATTGTTTTGCTATTTGTTTTCCATAGCTACTACAGTTTCTGCTTCCTATTATTGCTATTGAATGATTCTTTAAAATATCTTCATTTCCTTTTATATATAATACCACTGGTGGATCATATATGTTTCTTAAGTTTTGTGGATATTTTTCATCTTCTATTGTTATCATTTTTATGCCGTTTTTTTCCATATATTCCAGATATTTATCTAGATTTTCCCTATATGATTTGTCTAATATTATTTCTATTTTTTCACTTTCTAAATTATTATTTTCTTGTAATTTATCCTTTGTTAATCTAAATATTTCCTCTGGTGTTTTATATTTTTGTATTAATTCATTTTGCACTTTTGCACCAATTTTATTTATTCTAGAGAACCAAACCCAATATTTATCCATATAATTTATTCCTCCTAATATAAGATTTTTTGAATTTTGTTCTCCTTTTATTTTATCTACTTACAACAAAATGTCGCCCTATTTTGCTGCTTTTACAATATTTGTCATGAGCATGGCTATAGTCATTGGTCCAACTCCCCCAGGAACTGGCGTTATATAACCTGCTACTTTTTCTACTTCTTCAAAATCTACATCTCCACATACTTTGCCCTGCTCATTTCTATTTATTCCTACATCTATTACAATTGCACCTTCTTTTATCATATCTTTTGTTACAAATTTTGCTTTACCAATTGCAGCAACTAATATATCTGCTTTTTTTGCAATTTCTTTTAAGTTCTCTGTTTTTGAGTGGCATATTGTTACTGTTGCATGTTTATTTAGCAAGCATTGTAGCATTGGTTTTCCCACTATGTTACTTCTTCCTATTACTACAGCATTTTTACCTTCTATTGGTATATTATATTCTTCTAGCAATTTTATTACTCCAAATGGTGTACATGATATGAATGTATCTTGTCCTAAAACTAGTTTTCCAACATTTGAAGGATTAAAACCATCCACATCTTTTTCTGGTGATATTGTTCTGAATGCTTCATTTATATCTAGATGCTTTGGAATAGGACTTTGTAATAAAATTCCATGTATATCTTTTCTTTTATTTAATTTATCTATTAACTGTAATAATTGTTTTTGTGTAGTATCTTCTTTAAGTAAAAATTCTTCATATTCTATACCTAACTCTTCACATGCCTTACTCTTATTTTTTACATATATTTTTGAAGCCCCATCTTCTCCTACCATAATTACTGCAAGTTTTGGAAATATGTTTTTTTTCTTTAGTTCTTCTACTTTACTTTTTAGATTTTCTCTAGTTTTTTTTGCTACTTCTTTACCATTTAATATTATTGCCATTTATTCCTCCCTCTTTTCCTTGGCTATTATATCATTAATTGTAGAAAAATAAAAGTTTCTATTAAAATTTGTTATATATTTTTGTTAGAATATAATGGTTTTTAATGTTATTATATAAACCTTATTCAGGAAAAACTTCGAAGGCATACAGGAAAGCCCCTTTATCAAGGGGGCTGTCGCCTTAGCGACTGGGGGTTCTTAGAAAGGAGAACCAAATTTATTTACCGTATAACAAAAATTTAATTCAAAAGGCTAGAGAACTAAGAAACAAATTAGCACCAGAAGAAAACAAACTTTGGTATCAATATCTAGCAAAATCCCAAGTAAGATTTATGAGACAAAAAATAATAGAT
>CALXWL010000026.1 GCA_944392385.1 uncultured Clostridia bacterium
TCTTTGGTCCAAATAAAAAAGGATTAAATTTCTATGAAAAAAATGATTATATTATTAGAGATATGATTGTTTCTAAAAAAATTTAGGAGGATTATTTAATATATGCAAGAAATTGAATTTAAAAGATATGAAGAGATTGGAAATTGGGATTTTTCAGATATAAAGTATACTGTAGAGCAAGATAATGATTGGGATTTTTATAAAGAAATATCCAAATATTCTAAATCTAATTCACTAATACTAGGAGGTGAACAAAGATGGGAAAACGAGGTCAAAATGAAGGAACTATACGAAAGAGAAAAGATGGTCGTTGGGAAGCACGAGCAATAATTGGAAGAACTATAGATGGAAAAGCTAAGTTTAAATATATCTATAAAAAAACACGAGCAGAAGTATCTGCTGAACTTTCAAAAGTTTTAGCAGAGCTTGCTGAAGATTCATTCATAAATGAAACTAATATAACATTTGTAGGTTGGCTTAAAACTTGGTTAGAAACTTATGCTAAACCTAGTATTAAGTTGTCCACATACACAAGCTACGAAACTTATATTAGAGGACATATTACACCATACTTTAGAAATCTAAAACTAAAAGATTTAAATCCTAAAATATTACAAGAT
Source organism: uncultured Clostridia bacterium (assembly GCA_944392385.1). Classification (GTDB taxonomy): domain Bacteria; phylum Bacillota; class Clostridia; order TANB77; family CAG-508; genus UMGS1781. The sequence goes on from CALXWL010000026.1 coordinate 621, forward strand.
TTTTTAAATACGAAATTAACAGGTGGAAGATTAGATAATAAAGAAGGTGGTCTCTCTGATAAAACTTTAAAAAACTTATATAATATGATTCATGCTTCTTTAAAACAAGCATACCTAAATGAAATGATTAAAAAAAATATCTGTGAATTTGTAAAAGTCCCTAAAGTATTTAGAAAAGAAATGAGAGTCTTATCTAGAGAAGAACAAAAAAATTTAATTACCGCTTCTAGAAATAATAGGTTAGGAATAGTTGTAATTTTAGATTTATTTACAGGTATGAGATTAGGAGAAATACTTGCTTTAAGATGGAATGACATCGATTTTGATAAGAAAATAATTTATGTTAAAAACACAATAAAACGAGTAACAACTCATAATGCTAATGGTAATAAAACGGAGATAATTTTAGATACTCCAAAAACAGAAAATTCTTTTAGAATTATTCCATTAATTGATGAAATGATAAAAGAACTTAAAGCACATAAAAAAATACAGAATAAAGAGAAATATAATAGTGGTTCGGCTTATAGTGATAAAAACTTTTTATTCTGCAATGAAATTGGAAAACCTTATGACCAAAAAACTTTTAAAAATTATTATAATAAAATATTAGCAGAATGTGGGCTTTTAGAAACAAGACCTAAAACTATCCGAGATAAGATAAAAAAAAGGCTTAAAACTAAACCTAAGCCGAAAGGGAACACTCCAAATGTAACTTTTCATACTTTACGACATACATTTGCAACAAGAGCTATTGAACAAGGAATGGATATATTAGTTTTAAGTAAAATATTAGGACACTCGGATCCTAGTACAACATTAAATAAATATGGTCATGCCCTACCAAATCATAAAAAAGATAATATGGAAAAAATAAGAGAATTATATTTTGTATAGGATATATTGGCTATGAAATTTAATAATATAGAAAAAGATGAACATGTTGTTCTTATAAGAAAGCAACTTCGAGAACATTTTCAAAAAGCTGAGCCTAATCTTACACCAGAGCAATTAAATAATAGGGTTAATGAAGTTGCTAGAGAAATTTTATTGGATGAAACGAAGAAAGCCTAGAGTTAATCTAGGTTTTCTTCGTTTACTGTTATATTATGGTTCATTACACATTTATAAATTACTTATTTATACTATCTAAAGCTAACACATTACATACAAACCTATTAGCACTATTTCTAGTTATCCACACTAGTAATAAATATATAGAAATTAATATAATTATATTTATAATTAAAAAAGATATATGTAGATTAAAATATATTTTACTAAATAAGTATATTATTACTATTATAGGTATAAGCAATACTGTTGTTGTGCATAGATCTCTTGAAAATAAATACTCTTTATGCGACTCTAATATTCCTTCATCACTTTTATATCTTTGGTATGCTTTATACCATATATCTTGTTGTTTCTGAGGCGATAAGTTCTTACCATATCTTTTATTTAATATTTCTATATTTAACTTACTATCTTTACGTGCTATCTTTGATTGCCATCTAAATCCAGGTAATGCATATTTTAGTTTCCAAAATATAATGATCTCTTTAAATTTTGAAGATACTGAATTCATGATTACTAATCCAATAATAGTTATTAAAGGAATAGCTATTATAGAATAAAGTGGTTTTATAATAAATTCATTGTTTTGTAATATGTTTAAAATATCGCTACTTATCAAATTATTATTAAATGCAATTATTACTATATTTATTATAATATATATTAAAAAATAACTTACAACATATTTTTTATATTCTTTTTTTATATTGCGCACAATTAAGTCTCCTTTGTTTTTTAATTAAAATTTTTTGTTCCTTTTACTACAAATATTTTTGTTTCATCAAAATTCTTTTTAGCATTTTTAATTCTGCACCTTAATAAGTGAGTTCCTACATAAGCTAAATCTCTTGAAAATGAAATTCTTTCTGTTTTTTCATCATCAGATTTATAATAAATTTCTTGATGTTCACAGTCTTCATCTTTGCCTGAATTAGATACTTCCCACCATATACCTATTGTATCATTATTATTTATTATATCTCCCCAGCTTGTAATTTTAAATTTTAAATTATATCCAACTGGCAATGTATCTCCGTTATTAACATTTTGCAATTCTCCATTTATTAAAGTTTTACAAGCAATATTAAATCCAGCAGGATGCTTTTTGTTTATTGAATGAAATCTATTAGGTACAACAGCAAAATATCCATTATAATTTATAATTCCGCATATTGTCCCTAATTTATTTGTTGTATAAACCTGCTTGTTGCTTGTATATGTTTCATATAACTGAACAGCCTCTTGATTTGGATGATGATATTCTTTAAATTTACCACATGAAATTAATGTTATACTAGGATTTATTAATTTGATAGATTCTAAATATGTAGTATCAGGGTTTGTCTTTTCATCTATATGTTCATTAGCTTCATCTGTAAAGAAACTTCTTGAGCCATGATGACTTGCAACCAATATGTCTGTATTTTCATAATTAATACTATATTTTGAAAAGTTTGGAACTATTTTTTCTTTCCAGCTTTTCCAATCTGAATCACCAGTTAATAACATTTTTCTTCCAGCATATACAATTAGTAGAACCATTGAGTTAGTATGTTGAATTTTAGCTTGCATTCTTACTTCATTTATATAGTTCTCTTGAAAATCTTCTTCTGCTGCCAAACAATATATTTGTGCACTTGAAATTGTGCATACTGGAATATTTGATGGTGTGGGAACAAACAATTTATTATCTTTTTTCAATTCTCTTCTTAAATACATATAATAATTATAATCATCGCCATCAGTACTTGCGCCAGTTTGTCCAGAATCCCAGATAGATTTTATTTTAAAATTTTCGTTTACTTTCTTTAATCCTCTAAGATGATCAATATCCCTATGTGAATTTACAAAAATATCTATTTCTTTTACAAATTCATTCTTGTTACTATCATATCTTTTAGGAATACATCTATCTAAAAATTTAATTAGTTCTTCCTCTTTTTCTTCTGTTACATTACAATCAAAAAGCATTACTGTATCATCTGGAAAAATAATTAAATTCATTAATCCTGAACCGACAATCTAATAGGTAAAATTTTAATGCATTTTCCTCTTGGTAATATTTTAAAGGTTCCAAATCTATTCCTCCTTTATATAGTATTTCTATGTTGAATTTTATCATATTTTAGGGTATTTTTAAAGATGTTTGTAAATTTTTTACAATTAAATTTTTTTTATATTTGTATATTAAATAATTTTATCTCCATTATATCTCGTTCTGGTTGTGGTCAGTTAAGTGGTCAAAACGCAAAAAATAAGCACTTTGTATTTCTACAAAATGCCTATTTCAATTTGGTTGCGGGGGATAGACTCGAACTATCGACCTTCGGGTTATGAGAATGGGTTGACTGCTTTTTGAACTTTAGTGAAATCAATGGTTTTAGTTGATATTTTAATACCTTCGGGCATTTTAGCATATCGAACATTTGTGTAATTTTAAGACATTTTTTGAGGATTTCTTCCCCAACTTTTCCCCAACTTGTTTTATACATTTGTTCGTATAAAAATTAGATATTAATGGGAAACCTAAAATTTATTTAGGAGGTTTTCAGTTATGAATAATAAAATTACTTATCGTAAAGAAGGAGATTATTTTATACCTAATTTGTCTTTACCTATACAACCTAAAAAGCAAATTGGAAAATATGGTAGATTAAGATTAAATTACTTAAAAGATTTTAAGAAAGGTCTATATACTGAATTACTTATAGATGGTACTTTAAAACAACATCTGTTAGATATAGATGAAAGTGCTAATGAAAGAGTACATGTGCTTATAAAGCAATTTGCTGAATCTGAAAATGTTAATGAATACTTAAAAGAACATCATCAAATGGAATGGGTTCAGGCTATGAATAATATTAAAAATAGAGCTGAAGAAATTGTATTAAATGAAATTATATATGTATAGGAGGATATGAAAATGGTTAATTTTAGAGAAGTAAATGATAATGATATATTAAAAGAGTGGTTTAATTTTAGAGAAGAAACTTGTTTTTGCTATGCAGATAAACAAGATAGAGAAAATAATATTAAGTTTGATTTTTTTAGAGAGAATATTTTGAAGAATATTCCTAAACAAAATCAAAATTATATTGAAAATCAACTTGATCTGATTTATGATGATTTTATGAGATATTTAACATATATCACTGAGAAATATTATAGAAATGGATTTGTAGACGGTTCTCAGTTAGTTATGGGGTGTTTTGAGAATTAAAAATTGGAGCAAATTTCATTTGCTCCAATTTTTAAATTTCAATACTCTCCATCTTTAATTCATCATATTCTTTTGCTATATTATCTTTTAATTCTTTTACATTATATACGCAAATTTTAGGTATCATTTCATCATTAGTACCAATATAATGTTTATTAGGAGCATACCATATTAAATAATCTATTTTAGATTTAATAATTTCATTTATGAATTTTTTATCTAAAAACCAAAAATGTATCTTTCCTTTTACATTCATTCCAATTTCTTTGTTAGTAATTTTCTTCTCTGCTTCAAAATATGCAGATGATTCATCAAATATGAAAAAAATTATTTTAAAATTAGGATGATTTTTTCTATATAAATCTATACTTTTTACATGTTTTTCAATAATTCTATTAAAATTTTTATAATAAAAAATGTAATTATGATCTAACTCACTAGGCAATTCCGTTCTTGCGTTAATAAATATATTTCCCTTAAAATTTATATCCTTGATAAACTCTGAACTCATCAATTCCCTATATATCTTGTTTTCTTTTTGTAAAGTTGGATTTATTATTTTTCCTTTTCCATTTTCATATGCATGATCATCTATACGCATAACATCCATCATTATCTTATTTGTTTCATTATAAAAATCAGGTGGAGGTGCACTTTTACTTGATGAATCAATCCATTTTTTCCACTCTTCCTTATTATATATTAGATTAAATATCTTGTTTAACTCTCTATTATCTGGTATTAAGCAAATTTTATTTTCACTTATTTCTTGGAACGACTCAATGATTTTATTTTCATTATCATATATTCCCATTAATTTTCTCCTTGTATTTAATAATTGTTTTTTATATCTTAATCATCCTTAATTAGTTTTAAAAGTTCAGGGGTAATAGTATATTCATTTCCTCTTCCATTTTTCCTACCACTTTCAGCAAATAAATATAATTTTTCTTTTGCTCTAGAACATATTACATATAGTAATTTTTTAGCTTCTTTTTCTGCTTCCTCACTATTATTAATGATAGTATCCCAATGTGGTATATACCCATATAAAAGAGCAAAAGCAATAATTACTCTATATTCTTCTCCTTTTACTCCATGTGCTGTAGATACAACAATTCCTTTTTTACTCCTAAGTGATTTTTCAAAAAACAGTCTATCATCTTCCATACCATTTTTTTCATATTTTTTTATCCTATCAATTGTCCCTTGAATAAAATTATATATATCTTCCTTAAAGATATCTTCTATACTTAATTTTTCAAATACTGCATGTAAACTATCTTTTAAATATTCTGTTGCAATAGTTTTATCACTTTTCTTTGCTATATAACAAAGATTCAAAAACTCTTTTGAAGTCATTTTAAGAGCAATTGAATATTCTTCTTCAAATTGCTTTATTATTTCATCAGCTAATCTCTCTAAATAATATCTATTATTAAATGAAAAATTAGTTAATAAAATTTCACTAATCTTATAAATAATACTTTCTTCATCTTTTTTCAACGGAATTATTCCTGGTGCATCAAAAGGAACATTTGGTAATAATTCTCTTATTTTGTTTGAAAAATCAAATAGCATATACCATTGAGGAGCTATAATACAAATTTCTTCTGGTGGTATTTCATAATTTTCTATTAAATCAGATATTATATTTGCTATTTCTGTTATCAAATTATCTTTAGTAATATTGTGGTCAATACGAATAATTGGGTTATTATATTTTTTATCCATTGATAACATTATATGTTCTTCACAACAAAAATTCTTATATAGGTCTATTATTTCTTGATTTGACCTATAGCATCCTGTTAGGTTTCTTTCAATAAATGTTCTTCCAAATATTTTCTCTAATTCCTCTTTATTTTTAATCACTCCCCCTATGCCCGAATAAATTGCTTGATTTACATCTCCTACCACAAAAATGTTTTTATCTGTTTCGTTATTTGTTAATAAACCTAATATTTGATATTGTAATTCTTGTGTATCTTGATATTCATCTATACAAATAACTCTTATTATATTACTTAAATTATTTCTTATTCTCTTTGATTTTATCAACATTGAGTAAGTTTCATATAATATATAATTAAAATCTACCATCTTATTTTGTAATAAATGTTCATAGTATTCTTCTATAAAATTATAATATACATAGTTATTAGGTTTGCCATTAATATCTAATGTCATATCTATTTTTGCATATTCATTTATATTATACTTATCTTTCAAATTTTTCAATAACTTATTTCTATCATCATCACCTATTATTTTGAATGGTTTTGAAATTGTCTCAGAAAAACTACCATATTTTCTAATAACAAATTCTAGACAAAATGAATGTATTGTTCCAATCCATGCTTTTTTAGGAATTTCTCCTAAAATTTCATATATTCTTTCTTTAATTTCATTTGCAGCTCTTCTAGTATATGTTATAGCTATTACCATACCATCTTTTTCTTCTTGTAATTCTTTTAATACTTTGTTTGTTAAAGTTCTTGTTTTCCCACTGCCTGGAATAGCTGTTAATAAAATATTATTTTCATCAAATACTGCTTCTTTTTGTTCATTTGATAACTTCTGTAGTATCATTTTTTCTTATCTCCTCATATCTATCAATCAGAAAATTTATAAATTTATCATTAATTACTATCTTTTTACTAATTAAATCGTCAAAATTAATGTCATTGTTGGATGAATAAATCTTTAATAGTCTTTGTATACAATTATCATAATTTGAATCAGAAAAAATAAAAATAATTGCATCAATTATATAATCTGGAATTTTAACTTCTACTTTTTCTTTTTGTATATACTCTGCCAAATCCATTGCTAACCATCCTTTTCCAGCTTTATCACAGATCTTAATTATCCTATTATATTGTATTGATTCTTTTTGACTATTCAATTCATTATTCATTTTATCAATAGTCTTAAAATATTTTTTTCTATCTAATAATGTTTTTAAAATATCTATATTTTCTCTATAAAATTCTATTTCAAATGTATAATCATTAGAATAAACTTTTACCCATCTGTTATCATTGAATTTTTTTTCCATTCTTTTTACTCGAACAAATGATAATCTTTCTCTTCTCTTATATTTTCCTTCTTTTGTATAATCTTTATCCAAATCAGTTAAAATAGCACATTTTTTCTTTATTCTAAGATCATCAAATAATACTGCTATCAAATCAAAAAAACAACTATCCATAGAAATTATACTAATACCATATTTATTTATATCTATTCCATATTTAATTTTTAACATCACTGGAATTAAGATTAATTCTGCATCTCCCTCAACCAATATTACATTTTTTGCAAATAATATAGGTAATCTTGTTACATCTAGAAATCTCGTTATTTTCTTTATTTCTTCTTCTTGTAATCCTCTACTTGGAATATATATTTCTGTATATTTATCTTTCTTTCCCAAAACAATCGTACTTTTTATATCTGCACTTTCAGATATATGAATAGAATGTGTTGATAAGAAGATTTGATAATTTTTATTATTTTTTATTCCTTCAAAAAGACTTTGTTGTAGATGCTTATGTAAATGCGCTTCTGGTTCTTCTATTAATATTATATTTAAAAATTTCTTTGTATGTCCTCTCTCCATTTGGCTTTCTTTTAATTTCAAAGCTAAATAAACAACATTATTCTCACCCAAACTATTATTACTAAGGTTAAAACTTTTTTCTTCATTCTTACCTTTTAAACTAAAATATTTTATTATATTATCAGTATTAATTGGCATATTAATGTCAAACGATACATTAGAATTGTACACATCACCAACTGTATCATTTATAACATTTTCGATTTCTTTTATAAAATTATTAAACTCATCTATATTATTTAATTCATCATTGATATCATTGAACTTTTCAAATATTTCACTCCATTTTTCTTCTTTTATATCTTTCGATATTTCCTTAACCATCTTAATAAAGAAGTTATTGTCATGAGTTAATTCATTATTTACATCTCTTATTGCTGGAATATATGTAACATTAATAATATCATTCACATCATTTACTCTATTTCCTATATTTTTTTTATCATCTTGTATATCCGAATCAGGAAATACTAAATTTTTAAAATCTCCAACAATAGCTTTATATTCATTTTCATCTAGAAAATTAAAAATAGTATCAACAGTTCTTATCATTTCATAATCATTCTTTATATCTATTTTTTCAATATAGCTTTTCAATTCACAAACTAATTCTTCTTTTTCTTCTCCTGTTGTTTCTTTTATTTTTTCTGAATACTCAAATAATTTCATTCTTATTTCTTTTTTTGGTCTAAAAATAAATGAATATACTGCATTTCTGTTTTCATCTGGGTTTAATACCAAGGTATTGAAGTCTTCTTCAATTTCTTTAAACACGCATGATATAATAATCCAATTTCCTTTTATTGCATTCAATTCATAAGAAAAACTATCTTCGTTGAAATAAGGTCTATAATTACCATCTAATAAAATTCTTAAAGCATAAAATAAATTTGTTTTACCTGTTCCATTTTCTCCTATAATAGTATTAATATTAGGTGTAATTTCAATTTTTTCCCTATAAAAATTCTTATAATTGCATATTTTTAGCTCTTTAATGTACATTATTATTCTCACTTTCTTTTTTACTTTTCTTATATCTTCATATTATTTTATTATATCATTTGTTTTTGAAAATATTGTCGAATTTTGTGTTTTATTATCAAAAAAGCAAAATAATTCTGTAAAAATTTACATTATTATCTTGCTTGTCGTCTTAAGTATATTTTATTATTTAAAGATTTCTTGCATAATTCCATTTTTCATATCTGATATATTATAGATATGACCCATGCTATCAAAAGTCTCTTTAAGGTTATTTCTTGCTGATATCCATCCCATTCCATCAGTAAACCAAACGAAGTCAAATCCTACTACTTTCTTTGCTTCTTCTGCTATCATTTTATAACTTCTTGCTGTTTCATTTAATTTAGAACCACCTGAAGCATAGAAATTGGTTTCTATGCCATAAATGCAATTATCTGTTTTTACTACAAAATCAAATCTTTTTGTAGCTTGATTTTGATTACTTATGAATGACATGTCTAACTTCCATTTATTTTCTATTTCCTGTAAGTACATTTCTTTAAAATATGTTTCACCTTTTTTGAAACCTGCTTTTTGAATAAATTTTTCTACTAAATCTTCCATCAAATGCCCACCACGATTTTTTCTAGCATTTGAATTTAATCCACATTCCACTCCAAGAACATAGTCATACAAATTATTTACTAAGTGATTCTCTAATAAGTCAAATAGTCCTGTTTCTCTCATAAACACTTTATATTGTTCAACACTATAATTCATTTTTCTAAAATTGTATTCAAACTTATTTCCTTCATCATCTAGAATAATAATTTCAGATTGTCTAACTGCTAATAAAGTCGGAATACATTTTATTACCTCTGGATATTTATTTGTTAAATATTCAAAATCCCTTTCTATATTTTTACTACCTATTAGTGAGTTCATCATATTTAGTTCTACTTTATATATTTCTGCGTTTTTGTATATCGTTTCAAAGTCTATGTAATATCTATAGTTTGCTATACTATCTGTAAAAGTTAAGAGCCATTCTGCAAAATTTCTTTTCATAGCTTGTCCTCCTTTATTTCTTTGTATCTTCTAATGGATAAATCTAAATATTCTTTCTCATTATCTATTCCTATATAATTTCTTTTTAACTTTACTGCAGCTATTCCAGTTGTACTACTTCCACAAAAAGGATCTAAGATTAAATCATTTTCATTTGTAGATGCTAAAATTATTCTTTCTAGTATTTCTAATGGTTTTTGTGTTGGATGCCTTCCATTCTTTTTTTCAGATGGTTTTGTAAGTGATGTTGTCCATACATCTTTCATTTGTTTGTTATTGTTAAGTTCTTTCATCAAAGAATAGTTAAATGTATATTTACCTTTTTTTAAATCTTTTTTTGCCCATAATATAGTTTCTGTTGAATGTGTAAAAGTTTTACATGCCAAATTTGGTGGTGGATTAGTCTTTTGCCACGTAATATTATTTAATATTTTAAATCCTTCTTCCTCTAATGCCATTCCTATAGAATATATATTATGCAATGTACCACTTATCCATATAGTTCCTTCATCTTTTAAAATTCTATAGCATTCATGAATCCATTTTCTATTAAATTCATATTTATCATTTACACTTAATGCTTTATCCCAATTTCCTTTGTTAACACTTACCATCTTTCCACTACTACAAGTTATTCCATTATTTGATAAAAAGTATGGTGGATCTGCAAATATCATATCAAAACTTTTTTCATCGAATTGTTTCAAAGTATCAAATGTATCATTATTAATTAGCTTAAAGGTACTTTCTTCAAAATAGAACTTTCCTGGATACATTTATTCATCTCCTCGTAATTTGTAATAAGTAATTCTGAGATTTTTCCTCTTCCTTTCGCATTTGCATTTATCATCCTTTTTGCCGAAATCTTATTTATATTAAATCCTTTATATATTTCTTCAAAGAAATTATCATCTTCGTTTGTATTTTTCGGATTTGAATTAGATAGCATTAATTTTGCACCTTTTTCGTCTAATAGTTTAAAATAATTAGCCAACTCTTTTTGATTGTTATCATTAAAATCTTCTTTAGTATATGATGTAAATCCTGACGTGCTTGATAATGGTCTATATGGTGGATCAAAGTATACAAAAGTATTATTATCTATATACTTCTCGCTTTCCTTATAATCTCCATATTGAAAATTTACATTTCTAATTAAATACGACAAATTTATTAAATTGCTTGCATCGCAAATTGTTGGATTTTTATATTTACCACAAGGCACATTAAATTTTCCACTTTTATTTACTCTATATAGTCCATTAAAGCAAGTTCTATTTAAAAATATAAATTCTGACGCTCTTTTTACATTTATTTCATTTTCATTTATTTTATAAGAATTATATTCATTTCTAATATTATAAAAAAGTTCTTCTCTTTTTTTATCCTCCAGCTTTATAAAATCTTTTTCTTTTTTATCTAATTCTTTAATAAGACTCTTTACATCTTTTTTTATAACATTATAACAATTTATTAAATCTATATTTATATCAAAAGCATAGGCTTCTTTAATATCATATTTTTGTAATATATTTATTAAAACTGCTCCTCCACCAACAAATGGTTCAACATATTTATTTATACTTGCATTATTTAATTCGAATGGGTAGAAATTTTTAAGTTGTGGAATTAAGCTTCCCTTACCTCCTGCCCATTTTACGAATGGTTTTATATTATTCATTTGTTCCTCCATTTGATTGTAAAAATTCTATTATTTTTTATATCACAAATTTACTATTTAAACAACAATTTTCAGCAATTTTGTATCCGTGTATATATAAAAAAATACAGGAAGTCTTCTCCCCGTATTTTTTTGTTTTTTATGATATTATTGATAATTTTCTCTCAAAAATTTGTTATAATTATTTTGACCTATTTTGACATTTTCTATATATGTTTTGTTTCCTTCTAAAGCAGATTCATATTGATCTAAAATATATTCTTCTAACTTTTCAATATCTTGAATATCATCTAAAATTAACCTAACTTTTCCGTTGTCATTACTAGTACATTCTTCTTGTACAAAACCAGTAAAATCATAAGAATCATCTGAATATTTATCAATAACTATATAATCTTTTTTTCCTCTTAATTTTAATCTAATTATTGGGTACATAATTGAAACATTAAAATAATTAGAAGAATTAATATTGCATCTGACGTCTGTTATTATTTTGCCATTACGTTCCAATATTTCTTTAGTTATATAATAAGCTTGTTTTTCTTTATCGTTGAAATTTCCTTTGTTAATCGGTATTCCATCTAATGAATTTTGTTTTTTTATTTCTTTATCCTTTTTATTTATAATGTCTGGAATCATTTCATAGAAAACATTTTCAGATATTATTTCAATATCTTGTCCTTGTAGTTTTAAATTTTCTGCTTTTAATAATTTTGAACTTTTCTTTCCTCTTAAAATAGGATTATAATCATTATTTCCTAATATCAAATAATTTGTTTCTTTATTTACACCATCTTGACAATGTCCACCTAAATCGACAATAATCTGCATTGCCTCTTTTCTCGTCATTTTTTCTAATATTCCAGTAATAGCAACATACTTATCATAAAATAAATTCTTTTCATCAAATTCTGTATTCTCAGTAGTAATATCACTTGCTTTAAATCCAGAATGACTTTTAGGTTTACAAGCATCTTTAAAATTATCTATGTTAGAATATTTTTCTAAGGCAAGTTTTTCTAAATTATTATACACTTCAATTGTCATTCTAACATCTTTCAAAGATCTATGACTTCCTACTGTATTGATATTATAATAATCTGCTAAATCACTTAATCTGTGATGTTTAAGTTCTGGCAATAACCTTCTGCTTAATCTTAGTGTATCAATGAAATCATTAGTAATAGGATTCATATCACATTTTATCAGGTTATCATATATAAAGTTGATATCAAAATTCACATTATGTCCCAAAATAATTGAATCCTTTATAAAATCTATAAATTCAGGTAATACTTCATCTATGGATGGTGATTCCTTTACCATTTCGTTAGTAATACCTGTTAATTCAGAAATGAATTCATCTATTTCATATTCTGGTTTTACTAAAGTATTGAATACTTCAACTTCTTTCCCATTTTCAATCTTTATTGCTCCTATTTCAATTATCTCATCATACATAGGGTCTAAACCTGTTGTTTCAATATCAAAAGCAATATATTTATTAGGAAATTCTATTAAACTATTTCCTTTTTGTTCTCTTAAACTCATTAACATTTACCTCTTCTCCAATTTAACTTTTCTAAAATGAATTATATCATAAAATTTGCATTTTGTAACACTAGTTTGGCTATCTTTCATATCTTCTATCTTTTTTCTTTCTCTCTTTCAATTTCTTTTCCTTAGCATTCTCATTTTCTTTCTCATCTACCTCTTTTATTTGTTTCTTCATCCTTGGCACACTATCATAAATATCATCACACAACCTAATCTCTTTTCTAACTTTTTGTAAAACAGAAGTAACATTAATTATTTCTTTAGTAACACTATCCTTTTCATTTTCATTATCTAATTTCTGCCTTTTATAATATAATCTATTTCGTTTATTCAATATATTTTGCATTTCTTCTTGTTTCTTTTCTTTCACATTATCAACATCACTCATAGTCTCAATCTTATACTTACATAAAAATCTAATTTTTTCCGAATACTCGTCCATCTTTTTTACTTCTTCTCTCATTTTTGGAGTCAATTTATATTGTGTATTATTTCTAGTGTATAGCTTTATCAAATATCTATAGTAGTAATACAAAGCGATTATTCCTTTTGGTTTTCTTAATTTCTTTACACTACCTTTATAAAATAATCTTTTATCATAAGTTTTAGGTTTAATTACTTCTTCTCTACTTGGATATCTACTACAAATTTTATTTTTAATATTTTCAATAGCGTATTCTTCTCCAAATACTCTTTCTATTCTAATATTTCTTTTATGTGGGTACATTCTCACACTAATTTTATTAGCTCTAAAATATACTTCATATCCCATTTCTTTTAATCTTTTTAAGAATTCTTTATAAGTCCACGAATGTTCTATCGCATAATCTATATCTTCTTTTGCAAATTTATAATAATCTGAATCTCTCATAGATTTTTTATAAAAATTTTCAAAGTTAATTCCAGATTTACAATTCTTCTCTTTTAAAACACTCAAGCCATATTCTTCACATATTTCATCTGATATTTTTCTTAGCAACGCTGTATTAGTCAAATTACTATAATACTTTTTTCCATCTTTAAATGAAACTGAATTAATGACAAAGTGATTATGGATATGCTGTGTATTCAAATGAGTAGATACTACAACTTGAAATCTATCTCCCCACATTTCATTTGCAAGTTTTACTCCAATTTCATGTGCTATCTCTGGAGTAACTTCTCCTTCATTAAAAGATTGATATGCATGAAATGCAAGGATTCCATTTTCTTTCCCATAAAATGTTTTTACAAATTGCATTTGCTTAACTGCATCTTTTACTTCACAATTTATTCCTGTAGTATAAAATTGTTTTTCTGTCTTATCTGGATTAGTTGCATAAGTCATTACTTGTCTGATATTATTAAACTCATCAATTTCATATTTGCTATAAATATTTTTTGTCTTTTCTTCATTTGTTGCATAGTTAATTACATGATCTAATCTCTTTTGTACTTTCCATATTTTTGTTGTTGCCATTTACTTTCTCCTCTCTTCTAAAAAGGGGATTGGGGAATTTCCCCATTTAGAATTTCGAGCTGACGAAATTCATTGCTTGTTAGGACAACAATATGCTTCTTTTTAGTACTGAAATTATTATTTTTTTCTATCAAATGCACACCTTATTTTGAAAAATACTTGGACTTTTTTATTAAAATCCAAGTACTTTTCTCCTCATTTTTTTATTATAAATTATTTAATTTATAATAATTATTTTTGCAGAAATCTAATCTTTCTTTATCATTTACATTACCTTTTGCTTCATGATTTTCATCTTCTATTTTAAATATTCTATTTATTTTTCTTAATAAGATTTCTTGTTCTATATCTCTTATTAAACATGGAACTTTGTCATATCCTACTGCTTTCGCTGCTACTAATCTTGCTTCATCTCTAAAAATATAATATCCATTTTCTTTTTGAATAATTTCAAATGGTTTCTTAATTCCATTTCTTTTTATTGTTTCCATATATCTACAAACCTTTTCTAAATTTATATTACAAATTCTGTTATATTTAACTCCTTTTATATCTTTTATTTCTATTTCTTTATATCCTTTATAAAACTTCATATTATCAAATCCTTTCTTTTTTTCCATTTACTTTTTCAATTTTTTGTATTAAAATATAGTTACAATCATTTAAGTTAGCATTTAGTTTGGTCGCTTGTGCTAGCTTTTTCTTTTATATTTTTCAGTGTTACTCCATAACACATTTGATACAATTTTGAGATAATTGCATCTACCAATTGCTCATCTTGACATTTGCTAAATCTCTCAATTAATCCTTGTTTATCAAATCTTGTTGTAATAATTATTGGTAATCTATTTTCATTTCTATTTTCTATTATTGTATATAATTTTTCTAATGCCC
>CALXWL010000027.1 GCA_944392385.1 uncultured Clostridia bacterium
CTGTATGATAAATTAGTATATTTACTAAAAGTATAAATTTGATTTTTATTATAAGCACGTTTTGTATATAAATCAATTTCTTGTAAGAAAATAATATCAGGTTTATACTTCTTAAGAAACATAGACTGTCTACGCACATCAATACTTCCATCTAAACCTTCACCGATGACACATATTAAAAGATATAGCCTTTAATACCATAAAAATCACCTTCCCCATACAATTATATCAAACAAAATATAAAAAATACAGTAGAAAATAAAAAATAAAATTTTAAAACTTTTGTTTGACAAACGAAAAAATATATGATAATATAATAAAAATATTTTTAGGGAGTGATTATATATGAGAAAAAAAGCCCCAAATGAGCTAAATAAAAGAGAAAAAGCAATATTAAAATACATTGAAAAACAAGTAAAAGAAAATGGATATCCACCATCAGTAAGAGAAATTGGAAAGGGTGTAGGCTTAAGTTCTACAGCTACAGTCCATACATATATTATTGGACTAGAAAAAAAAGGATATATTAAAAAAGAAAATCAAAAAGGAAGAACTTTAAAATTATTAAAAGGTGGATTAGAAGGACAAGAACAAATTACTAATAAGCCAGTTTATAATGGAAAAGAATTAGTTGATGTTCCAGTTATTGGTAAAATAACAGCAGGAGAACCAATTTTAGCAGTAGAAAACATAACAGATACATTTCCAATACCAGTAGATTTTATAGGCAATAGCCAAAGTTTTATGCTTACAGTTAGAGGAGAAAGTATGATAGAAGCTGGAATATTAGATGGAGACTATATATTAGTAAAAAAACAAGATATAGCAATGAATGGTGAAATAGTAGTTGCATTAATTGGAGATGAGGCAACAGTAAAAACATTTTATAAAGAAAAAGACCATATACGTTTGCAACCAGAAAATCATACAATGGAACCAATAATAGTACCAGATTGTAAAATACTTGGAAAAGTTGCAGGAGTATTTAGAAAAATTCAATAAATATAAAATTCGAAAGTGAGCATACTATACAAGAGGTGTTCTTATGCAAAAAAATAAAACGTTTGAAGAAAAAGAAGACGTGACAAAATATGGAGAATTTGTATGCTCAGCATATCGTTGGTTACCAATAGAAAAGCAAAAAGAGCAAGTAACTAAAATTGAAGAAATCACAAAAAAATCAAAAAAATAGTAATAATAATTACCTGACCATAATATACATTAATTAAAGTTTATAGTACAAACGTTAATTTATGGGAGGTAATTATTTTTATGGAGAATTTAGAAATATATGAGGATATTAAAGCTAGGACAGATGGAGATATATATGTTGGTGTAGTAGGACCAGTAAGAACCGGTAAATCAACATTTATCAAAAACTTTATGGACTTACTAGTTATACCAAACATTGAAAACAATTACAAAAAAGAAAGAGCAAGAGATGAACTTCCACAAAGTGCTGCTGGAAGAACAATAATGACAACAGAGCCCAAATTTGTACCAAATGAGGCTATTGAAATTACAATAGGAGATAATCTAAAATTAAAAACAAGATTAGTAGATTGTGTAGGATATTTAGTAAATAATGCACTTGGATATATGGAAGAAGACGTACCAAGAATGGTAAAAACACCATGGTCAGAAGAAGAAATGCCATTCGAAGAAGCAGCAGAAATAGGAACTAGAAAAGTTATTACAGAACATTCAACAATAGGAATACTAGTTACAACAGATGGAAGTATAACAGAAATACCAAGAGAAGATTATATAGAAGCAGAAAGCCGAGTGGTAACAGAATTAAAAGAAATGAATAAGCCATTTGTAATAGTTTTAAATACAGCCAATCCATACGCAGAAGAAACAATAAATTTATCAAAAGAATTAGAAGAAAAGTATGGAGTATCTGTAATACCAACAGACTGTACAAATTTAACCACAGATGATATTAATAACATTTTTGGTAAAATATTATATGAATTCCCAATAGAACGAATAAATATAAACTTCCCAGGCTGGATAGATGGATTAGATTATGAGCATAACTTAAAACAAGAATTATACAAAGAAATAAAAGAAGCATTTAAAGATGTAAAAACAATAAAAACAATAAGCAGAGGAGTAACAAGAATAGAAAAAACAGAAATAATAGTAAAAACAACAGTAGAAAAAATAGATTTAGGAACAGGAGCTGTAACAATAGAAATAGAGCTAAATAATAATCTATTCTATAAAATACTAACTGAAATAACAGGCATAGAAATGAATGATGAAGCAGATTTATTCGCAACAATGGATAATCTATCAAAAGTAAAAAAAGAATACGATAAGGTAGCAATGGCAATACAAGAAGTTAAACAAAAAGGATATGGAATAGTAATGCCAGGAATGGAAGAATTAATACTAGACGAACCAGAAATAGTAAAACAAGGTTCAAGATTTGGAGTAAAATTAAAAGCAAGAGCTCCATCAATACATATGATACGAGCAGATATAGAAACAGAAGTATCACCAATAGTAGGAAGTGAAAGGCAATCAGAAGAATTAGTAAATTATCTATTATCAGAATTTGAAAATGACCCAACAAAAATATGGGAATCAAACATATTTGGTAAAAATCTTCATGAACTAGTAAATGAAGGATTGCAAAATAAACTTTATAGAATGCCAGAAGATGCACAAGGAAAATTACAAGAAACACTAGAAAGAATAGTAAATGAAGGTAGCGGAGGATTAATTTGTATAATACTTTAAAAAAATTAAGATAGCTATTTAGTTATAGCTATCTTGATTTTGTGCGACAGGCAAAGACACGGGGACGGAGATTTTGTCTTAAGGGTTACAACCAGATATCTTAAAGACAAAATCTCCGCCAGACTGTCTGAAAATCAACCTTTTAAAAATTTAAACTCCTATTTTGAGATGGGATATACTATAAGGGTTGTTCCATTAAAAGAAGATAAAGAAACGATAAAATAGACAAAGAAGTCAGGCTACTGAAAAGCACACATTTCTGTGTACTTTTTCAGTAGCCTCCCTAGAAATGGGGGAATTTCAAAAAACTTTCTAATTTATATGTAAGCATAATAAATAAAATATCATATTTTGTTTATGAGATAATAAAAATGTAGTTTTCTTCCAGAATAAAAATGTAGGAAAACCTACATTTTTATTATCTCATAAACAGCAATGTCCACTTTTAAAAATATAAAATAAAAAATAATTTTTTTCGTGTCCACTTTCTTGACATAGTAGAATTGCTAAAAATTTGCACAACAAAATTCTCAAAAAATGTACATCAAAGAACTCAAAAAATGCACAACAAAACAGTCAAAAAATGCACAAAACATATTGAAAAAAATACAATAATATGTTATCATAAAAAAAGAGGTGAAGCTAATGAAATTAACAAAAAAAGGTTATATGCCGAGATTAATAGATAAGTCAATAGAAGAAAATTTAGAAATTTTTGGTGCAATTAGTATTGAAGGACCAAAGTGGTGTGGAAAGACATGGACTGCTTTAAATCATTCAAATAGTGTAACATATTTAAATAATACAGCAGATAATTTCAGAGAAAAGCATTTAGCAGAAATGGATGTAAATCTAGTTTTAGATAAAGATAAGCCAGAACTTATTGATGAATGGCAAGAAGTACCTGCAATATGGGATGCAGTTAGATTTAAGTGTGACCAAGATAACGAAAAAGGAAAATATATTTTAACTGGTTCAAGTGTTCCTGTAAGCGACAAAATACATCATTCTGGAGCAGGAAGAATATGCAAAATGAAAATGTATACAATGTCTTTATATGAATCAGGAGATTCTACTGGAGATGTTTCACTAAAAGATTTGTTTGAAGATAAAGTGAAAAATAAATTAGTAAATAAAGTAGAATTAAAAAGGTTAGCAGAACTAATTGTAAGAGGTGGTTGGCCTGAAACTATTAATATTAGTGTAACAGGAGCTATGAAAATAGGTAGAAGTTATATTCAAGCAGTATTGGATAAAGATATAATTGAAATAGATGGAGTAAAAAGAGATAAACAAAAAATGGAAATGCTATTAAGATCTCTTGCAAGAAATGAAAGTACTATTTCTGCTAATAATGTATTAATGAAAGATATTGATGATAATGTTACAGAAGAAGATGTTACTATAAGCAGAAATACAGTTATGGATTATCTAAATGTACTAAATAGATTACATTTAATTGAAAATCAAAACTCTTTTATATATAAAATACGTTCAAGATTAAATGTAGGAAAAAATCCTAAAAGACATTTTGTAGATCCATCGTTAGGTTGTGCGATTTTAAATATTACTCCAGAAAAATTGATAAATGATTTAGAAACAATGGGATTATATTTTGAAGCTTTATGCGAAAGAGACTTAAAAATATATGCAGAAAGTATAGGCGCTAAGTTATATCATTATAGAGAAAATGATACAGGAGTAGAAGTTGATAGTATAGTAGAAATTGCTGATGGAGAATATGGAGCAATAGAAATAAAATTAGGAGCAAATAAAGAAGAAGAAGCAGTAGCAAGTTTGAAAAGGTTTTATGAATTAGCAGAAGTTAAACCTAAATTTATGTGTGTAATATGTGGACTATATGATGCAGTTGTAAAAAGACCAGATGGAATTTATGTACTACCAATCACAGCACTAAAACCATAAAAAAAGGTGAAACATATAAGAGAGGTTGCTGAAAAAGTAAACACGGGGACAGAGATTTTGTCTTTAGGATTACAACCAGATATCTTAAAGACAAAATCTCCGTCCCCGTGTCTTATCTTGATTTTTTAAGTAATAAATTAAGTATCTTTTAAATACTTAAATATTTTTTTATTAATAACAGTATATTCTAAAGCTGTGTTGCTTCTAACAGCCTCTATTAGCCAAGAAACAAGTTTTTCAGGGACATCAGCATTATTTACTAAAACTTTTTTTATGCAATCAATTTGCATTAAATTTAGCTTATATTCAGGAGTGTTCTGAATTTCTTTTAGAGATTTAGAATGAATTTTTTTTAATTTTTCTTCAAATTTTTCTTCAGCTTTTTTTGATTTTAAAGATGTAACTTTTAACATAAATAAAACTCCTTTTATAACATATGATTATATAATTTTATCAGGAAAAGTTACATCTGTCAAATAAGGTATTTGATTTTGAAATAAAATTATTGTGAATAGCTATCTTTTATAAACAATGAAATACTTTCTAAAGTCTTAAAAGCACTACTTATTTGAGTTTTATCAACTCCGGAAAACAAATTTCTTAATTTTCCGTCTGTAATATTTTCCTTGCCAAACAAAACATAATCAGCAGAAACATGAGTTTTTTCGCAAAGAGTTATTATTGAATCCAAAGATAAACCATGAACTCCTGCTTCAACAGTTCCCAAATATTGTCCACTAATTCCTATTAATTTTGCAAATTGTTCCTTATTCATGTTCATACGTTTTCGTATTTCTAAAATTCTTTTCCCTATTTCACTTTTCATAAAACAATCCCTCCATCAAGAAATAGTATATTTCAATATCAAATAATTACGCGTAGAGTAAACAATGAAAAAAATGTGGAAATTTGTCGAAAATTGTGTTATATTATTTAATGGAAAAGCCTGTAACGCACTAAAATAGCGTAATAGGTAAAATTTAAAACATAGGTAAAACAAAATGTGATAAAGGAGGGTATATTATGAATAAACAAAAGCCAATGCCAATACTATTAATAGAAGATGATGAATACGAAGTAAATTGTTTTAAAGAACACATGAAAAACAGAGAAGATGTACAACTAGTAAAATACACTAATTCCAGTTATGAAGGACTAGAATACGTTAAAAAATATATACCTGAAGGAATAATTCTAGATTTAGAATTACATAAAGGAGAAGGTTCAGGACTAAGTTTTCTTCAAGAAATGAAAAAACTAAAACTAGACTTCAAACCATTAATAATTATTACAACAAATGTTTCATCAGATATTATATATAATCACATTCATGCACTCGGTGTTGACTTCATATTCTATAAGAAGCAAGCAGACTACAGCCCAGAAATTGTAATAAATGCAATGGCTTCATTAAGAGAAACTTTATACAGTAACAAACTAAATATTGCTAAAACAAAAACAACAACAGAAACCCCAATAGAGCATGAAGAGAGAATAAAAGAAAAAATAGAAAGTGAATTAGACCTAATAGGAATATCTAATCATCTTAAAGGAAGGAAGTATCTTTTTGATGCAATTTTTTATCTACTAGACAATAATGAAGATAACGAATCTGTATTTTATCATTTAGCAAACACATACAAAATAGGTAACAGCAGCATAAGTAGAGCAATGCAAACTGCAATAAATCATGCTTGGAGAAAATCACCAATAGAAGACCTAATTGTACACTATAAAGCAAGAATAAACTATGAAACAGGAGTACCAACTCCAACAGAATTTATATATTACTATGCAGAGAAAATAAGGAAATTTGTTTAATTTCCTTATTTTTGCATTTCAATGCATATATTTTCCACCATACAACCACTTAAGATTCAAAGCTTAGGTGGTATTTTTTT
This sequence comes from uncultured Clostridia bacterium, assembly GCA_944392385.1. Taxonomy (GTDB): domain Bacteria; phylum Bacillota; class Clostridia; order TANB77; family CAG-508; genus UMGS1781. Next base: position 6,579 of record CALXWL010000027.1, read on the forward strand.
TATGTACAAAAAAATGTAAAGCTTTAGGAGGTGGGAAATATGTGGGAATGGCTAATGAAAACACTTTCATACTGGTGCGGTTAAATAATAATTTAAAGTATGTATAGTCAGACAATAAATAATTTATTGTTTGACTATTTCTTAATTTTTTTATATAATATGCCTATAAATTTAATAAGAGGTATTATATGGAAGTAATAGATATTGTAAATAATATAGCTAGAATTAGTTTTATAAATGTTTTTACATTTATAGTATTTTCAAAGATAATAAATTATGAAAAATTAAACATTTACAAATCTATTATATTTATTATTATATGTATTATAGAAGGAGTATTATATACTATATTAATTCCCAATATGATACCTCTAATAAGAATATTAATAGTATACTCTTTACATAGTTTGTTTATTTCAAAACTATCAAAAAATAATCTTCAATACACAACTATTTGTACATTCATATCATTAACAATTACTTATTTAATATATATAATTTCTACTCTAATATCTTCTTTTATATTAAAAATAACATTTCCTCAAATACAAAGTAATAACATCCTAATATTAATAGTGACAATGATTGTTTCAAATCTAATATTATATCAAGTTTTCAAAATAAAAAGACTTAAGAATGGAATATCATTTTTAAAAGATGAAGAAAAAACAAATAATATAGGTATAATAGGGTTTTCTCTTATAGGAATTACAATAGTAATATATTCTATATTAGGAAATTACAGAGGATATATGTTTAATACCTATCTATTCACAGGTATTTTAATCGAAGCCATATGCATGTTTGTTTGGATAAGAAGAAAAATCACAAAATACTACAAGCAAAAGCTAAAAGAAAAGACAATAGAAGAACTCGAAAACGAGATAAAGCAAAAGGACCTAGAAATCAGTAAAATTCTAAAAGAAAACCAAAACATAGCTACAATAAACCATAAATACAGTAATAGAATAAAATCACTAGAAGAAATATCAGCACAAATACTATCAAAACCAGAAATCATAGAAAAAATGAAAGTAGAATTCGGAACAGACTTTGGAGACATACAAAAACAAATAAATAAAATATCAGAAGAATACTCAAAAGAAATGCAAGAAAACATAAAACACGAAAAACAATTAGTAAAAACAGGAATATTTGGAATAGACAATATCTTAGAATATATGAAAAAAGAAGCAGAAAAAAGCAACATAAAATTCGAACTAAAAATAAACGCAAACATAAAATACATGATAGAAAACATAATAGACCAAAGTAAACTAGAAACCCTGCTAGGAGACCATATAAAAGATGCAATAATAGCAATTAACCATAGCAACAACACATACAGAAGTATCTTAACAATAATAGCCATAATAGAAGACTGTTATGAAATTTGCATATATGACACAGGAATAGAATTTGAAATAGAAACTTTATTAAACTTAGGAACAAAACCAATAACCACACACAAAGAAACAGGAGGAAGCGGAATAGGTTTTATGACCACTTTCCAAACCCTAAAAGAAACAAAAGCAAGTCTAATAATAGAAGAAAAACACGAAATGAACAACACAGACTACACAAAAGCAGTAAGAATAAGATTCGATGGTAAAAATGAATATAGAATATCTTCATATAGAGCAGAAAAAATCAAAAAACAAAAAACAGACAATAGAATTAAAATACAAGAATAGCATTATAAAAGTATAAAAAACTAAGCATAAAACACATAACCTTCAAAAAATAAACATATAATTAAATAGCTTATTTTAGGAGGTTATTTTATGTTTTTAGTATTCAACAAAGATAAAATAATGGCAGTTGTAGTAGCTTGTTCAACAGTATTTGTACTATTCCTAATGACATCACTATTTGCAAAAGCACCTAATACCACAGTGCAAACATCAACGCAGTCAAAACAGCTACCAGTATATTCTGTAGAAACAAAAGAACCTAATGTATCATTAACCATAAACTGTGCATGGAATGCAGATGATATAGATAAAATACTAGAAGCTCTAGAAGCACAAGAAACAAAAGTTACTTTCTTCATGGTAGGTGATTGGATCGAAAAAAATGAAGAAGTGGCAAAGAAAATACATGAAGCAGGGCATGAATTAGCTAACCATTCATATAATCATCCTCATGTAAATAATTTAAGTTATGATAAAAATGTTGAACAAATAAAAAAATGTTCAGAATTAATTCAAAACATAACAGGTAAACCAAGCACTTTATATAGAGGTCCATATGGCGAATATAATGATACAGTAATTAATGCAGCAAAAGACACAAACCACATGACCATACAATGGTCAATAGATACTCTGGATTATAAAGCATTAACAGGTGAACAAATGTGGGAGAGAATAGAACCAAAACTAGAAAACGGAAGTATAATATTAATGCATAATGGAACAGAAAACACAGCCAATAGCTTAGAGTTTATTATTACAAATATAAAAAATAAAGGATATAATATTGTACCTGTATCAGAACTTATATATAAGGAAAACTATACAATAGATAATAATGGTATGCAACATAAACAATAAACGAGGTTTTGTTACCTCGTTTATAATATATTGTTTCTATTTTTTATTTCTTATCTGGTAAATATTCTAGAAGCTCAGAAATTTCACAATCAAAAGCTTTGCAAATGCTATCTAACTGTTTAACATCTATTCTTCTTATTTCTTCATAATACATCTTAGAAATAGTAGCAGGTCTTATATGAGTAATATCAGCTAAAGCCTTTTGTGTCATCTTGTGTTCTCCCAACAAATTGGAAAGTTTAATTTTAATCATGCGTAAAACTCCTCTCTAAAATAATTTTGTAGTATTTTATCATTTATTGTCGAAAAATGACACAAAAATAAGAGAATATAACGATAAACGTAATAAAAAGTTGCCTGCCAGTAAAAACAATGATATAATATTTATATTTATAAGAACAAGAGGTATAAAATGAATAAAATTATAAATAATATAAATATGAAGATACAAGAAGATTGGAAAAAAGAAAGTAAAAAATATTTAACTGAAATGCAAAAGCTTTTAGACAAATTAGAAAACATAGAAAACGAAGAATTAAGAAAAGAAATAATTATTCAAATACTTAAATGTGATCAAGAGCTCACAAAATTAGCCGAAAAAAAATTTAAAGAATATTATAATCAGGGGAAAGAATGTTAAAACGAATATCAATAGGATTAATTGCAGGAATAATCAGTGGTCTATTTGCAGCAGGAGGAGGAATGATAGTAGTTCCAGCATTAATCCATTTATATAAGTTAGAAGATGCAAAAGCAAGAGCAACATCAGTATTTGCAATATTACCAATGGTAATAACAAGTGGGATATTTTATTATAAAAACGACTACATTGATTGGAATATTGGAATAAAATGTGCAATAGGAGGAATAATAGGGGGAATAATTGGAGCAAAACTACTTAAAAAAATATCAACTAGAATATTAAGAATATTATTTATAATATTCTTAATATATACATCAACAAAAATGATTTTATCATGAAAGGTTATAAAATATGTGGGAAATTATAACAGGATTAATTTCAGGAATCATAAGTGGCACAGGAATGGGAGGAGGAACAATTTTAATACTTGTTCTTTCTATTTTTTTAGGAGTAGAACAACATACTGCACAAGCAACTAATTTAGTATTTTTCATTCCAACATCAATAGCAGCCATATTTATATCTATAAAATCAAAATTAATTAATTGGAAAATAGGGGTAACAATAGCAATAAGTGGAATAATAGGAGCCATAATAGGAGCAAACATATCATATCACTTAGAAGTAAACAAACTAAAAAGGTATTTTGGAATATTCTTAGCAGCTATTACAATACATGAAATATATTCAATAATAAAAGAGTATAAAATAGCAAAAAAAACAAATAATAATAACGAAAAAAAGTATAACATGTAGAGAACAATTATGAAATTGTTCCATAAAAAATAGAAATGGAGGAGATAAAATGAAATTCGTAAAAGGAATAGTTATAGGTTCAGCAGTAACTGCGGCAGCATATATGATGTATACAGAAGGAATGTTTAATAAGAAAAAAATGATGAAACAAGCAAGAAGATGGGCAAATAAAATGGGTATGAATTGCTAAAAATTCGTTACCATTCAGCCTAAATTGAATGATAGCACTTAATAGCCCAACGCAGGAGTTTAATATTTATTTTTTATCGAAGACCCCCGAAAAGCTTCGTAGGCGTATCAAACGTGGGTTCGATAAAAAATAAATATTAAACTCCGACGAGACCTAAGCGGACTTTAGGGCACTAACTCTGAATGGTAACCTCTATATAATAATCTCAAAACTTCACAAATTTATATACAGCTTCGGCAAAACCGCCTTTTTCTACTGGATTTATAGTAGTATAATTTGCAACTTTTTTTAAATCATCATAAGCATTTGCTACAGCCACACCTATACCAGCATTTTTTACCATATCAAAATCATTCATATTATCGCCAATTGTTAACATTTCATTAGGTTTTATATTTAGGTAATTACCTAAAATCTCAAGAGCAGAATTCTTATTTACATTTTTTGGTGTTACATCAATATATTCATACTCTTTATTTATAATAAAATCTTTATACATGCCAAATTTTCTAATTGTAGTAGCTGAAACATCTAAATTTGCAAGAATTTCAGCCTTTGCATTTTGTGTAGAAGAATTACTTGAAATTACTAATTTGCAAATTTGAACATCATGTGAAGCTACATATTTCCTTATATCATCAACAATACTAAATTCCATAGAAACTTCTGATTTAGTAGAAGTTTGTAACTTATAATTTCTCAAATCTAAATATAGAAGTTCTTCTGAAATAACTTCCTTATCAGTATATACATGAACATGTAGATTATGCTTTTTAGCTATATCAATACAAGTTAATATATCAGCCTTTGGTAATAACTTTTTGTAAATTTCTTTTCCAGTTCTCAAATCAATAATTTGACTTCCATTCCCAAAAATACCATAAGAAGCATTAATCTTCGAGCACATCCTTTGAGAAATAGGATAAGTTTTTCCTGTACATATTACAAAATTCATATTGTGATTATTTAGATCTTTAATTGCATTAAAGTTGTTTTCGTAAATATAATTATTCTTATCAATGATAGTGCCATCTAAATCGCTAGCAACTAATTTAATCATATCTATTACCCCCAATGTAACAATTATAACATAAAATAAGGAAAAAGTAAATATTACAAAAATGTTACAAAAATATTTCATTTTTATAACATTAAAAAAAACTATTGACATTTTATGAAAAAATATATAATATACTGTTATATATTACCAAGGAAATATATAGGAGGGTATAAAAAATGGCAGTGGCGATAGTAAATAAAGTTTTAGATGCTTTAGGCTTAGCAAATGATAATGAGCAAGAAGAAGAAAATGAAGATATATACGAATTTGAAGATGATAAAAATGAAGAAGATGGAATAGAAGAAAGAGGTTTATTTGGCACGAAAAAAAATAAAATAGTAAATATGCCACAAGTACAATCAGTAAAAATGGTTATAACTCAACCAACATCTTTTGATCAATCAGAAGAAATATGCAACTATTTAAAAGAAAGAAAATCTATAATAATTAATTTAGAATATGTTAATAAAGATGTAGCAAGAAGAATAATAGATTTCCTAAGTGGAGCATCACATGCCTTAAATGGGCATATTCAAAAAGTGTCAAATTCAATTTTCTTACTTGCACCAGTAAATTATGATATAGAAAGTGACTTAGCAAGAGAAGAATTAAAAAATAAATTATCAGTATCTTGGCTAAAATAAACAAATTAGGAGGATTTGCCTTATGATAACACCATTAGACATCGAAAATAAAAAATTTTCTAAACAAATGGTAAATGGTTACAATGTTGATGAAGTTGATGAATTTTTAGATGAAATAACAGCAGACTATGAAAAATTATACAAAGAAAATAAAGAATTAAAAGATAATACAGAAGAATTACATAACGATGTAGGACAATATAAAAATATAGAATCAACCCTTCAAAATACACTTGTAATAGCACAAAAAACAGCAGATGAAATACAAAATGTAGCAAAAGAGCAAGCAGCACAAATAATAAAAGATGCTGAACATCAAGCAAAAACACGATTAGATGAACTAAATACACAAATTATGATAAAAGAAAAGGAAATAAGTGAACTAAAGAAACAATTTAATGTGTATAAAGCAAAAATGGAATCTTTATTAATATCACAACTTGAATTAATAAAAGATATGGCAGAAGAAGAGGAATAAAATATATGTAGTATGCAAGTTTTAGACTTGCATATTTTTTATGCTCAAAAATATATTTTAATATATAAGCTGAAGGAGCATATTGGAAAATAAGCCTGTTTGCAAACTAAAAGGTTGGGGGGACAAAAAGTGAAAAACAAAAAAATAATAATTTTAATAATTAGCATAGTGATAATTATAGGGCTAATATTTTTTATAAAAAACAATTATAAATTTTCAAAACATGGAAATAATATAAGTAACAAATCAGCTGAGGAAGTTAAAGAATATATTTTAAATATAGAGTCTTATAAAGCAACTATGCAAGTTACTGTAAAAAGCAATAAAAATGAGAACAATTATATTGTATTACAAAAATACAATAAAGAAAGCAATATATTTAAACAAGAAATACTAGAACCAGAAAACATTAGAGGAGTACAATTCATATATGATGGAACAAACTTAAAAATAGAAAATACAAAACTTAATTTAAGTAAAATATATGAAAATTACGAATATATTGAAAGTAATGATTTAGGTCTATTAGCATTTATAGAAGACTTTAAAAAAGACAATAAATCAAAATGTTATGAAGAAAATGGAGTAATAAAATTAGAAACAGAAGTAACAAAAAGCAATAAATATATGTTAAGTAAAAAACTATACATCAATAAAGAACAAGGAAAAATAGAAAAAATGGAAATAAGAGATATGGCACAAAATGTCAAAATTTACATATTATATAATGAGATAGAAATAAATACAACATCAAAAGAAGAAATATTAGCATTTTCTGTAAGAACATCAAAAGAAAATATTTAACGTATTAAAAAACTTAAGTCTCTATTACCTATATTTAAAATATAAAACAAATATGAAAAAATAGCAGGAGTGAAGAAAAATGGTAATAAAAAGAGGAGATATGTTTTATGCAGACTTAAGCCCAGTAGTAGGTTCGGAGCAAGGAGGAATAAGACCAGTTTTAGTAATACAAAATAATACAGGTAATAAATATAGCCCAACAGTTATAGTATCAGCAATAACATCACAAGCAAACAAAAGTAAATTACCTACACACATAGAATTAACATCAAAAGAATTTGGATTAAAAGCAGATTCTATAATTTTAGCAGAACAAATAAGAACAATAGATAAAAGTAGACTAAAAGAAAAGATAGGTCATATAGATGATAGTGAAGTTATGACACAAATAAATAATGCATTAGGTGTAAGCTTTGGCTTAGGGGAGTAAGGAATGAGTTTTATCTCATTCCTTAAAAAATTGCCAAGATATTGCCCAAAAGAGCTTATTACATAAGTTGACAAAATTCGACATTTCGAGTATTATATATTATGTCATTATGTCGAAAGGAGTAAAGGCTTATGTGGAAGGAATTTAAAGAATTCGCTTTAAAAGGTAATATAATGGATTTAGCAGTTGGTGTTATAATAGGTGGTGCATTTCAGAGCATAGTAAAATCACTTGTAGACGATATAATTATGCCTACAATAGCCATATTTACAGGCAAGGTGGATTACTCGGAATTAACTATCACTATAGGGCAAAGTTCAATTAGATATGGAGCATTTATAACAGCGGTGATAAACTTCCTTATAATAGCAGTATCCATTTTCCTATTGGTTAGATATATTAATAAATTAAATAAAAAATTAGAAAAAATGAAAGAAGAAGAATTGAAAAAACTTGAGAAAAAAGGTAAGTTTAGAAGGAGAAAAACAGATATTGTTCCAGAAAAAGAGGAAAAACCAACTACGAAGATATGTCCGTATTGTTTTACAGAAATAAATATAAATGCTACGCGTTGTCCACATTGTACATCGGAACTTGAAGAGAAGAAATAAATTTATCATCCTTCCTTTGGGCTAGTGTGTGCTATTTAATGTAAAGTGTGTACTAATGGTAAGAAATGCTAGTTACAATTCAGAGTTAGTACCCTAAAGTCCGCTTAGGTCTCGTCGGAGATTTTATATTTATAATAAATTGAGCCCACGTCCGATACGCCTGCGAAGCTTTTCGGGGGTCCTCAATTTATTCTAAATATAAAACTCCTGCGTTGGGCTATAAAGTGCTATCATTTAATTTAGTCTGAATGGTAAAAAATTCTATGTGAAAAAAGTAAGAAAATACTTGAAAACAAAAATAATATATAGTACAATAAAAGAAAAAAAGAAAAGGAGAAAATTATGTTAAACGCTGAAAGCCTTGATACTGTAGAGAGAGAGAGAGAGAGAGAGCATATATTTACAAAACGTAGAATTTGATTACTCTACTAGTGTTTATGAAATAGTAAAATTATA
>CALXWL010000028.1 GCA_944392385.1 uncultured Clostridia bacterium
GTATATTGAAACTATAGTTAATAATATAAGAAATAGAAAACGAGTGTAAAGAACCCCCAGTCGCTAAGGCGACAGCCTCCTTGTTAAAGGGGCTTTTCTGTATGCCTTCGAAGTTTTTTTCAGAATAGGGTTTGTATAATAACATAAAAACCATTTTCTGGTAACGAAAAAATAAAAATATTTAGATAAAACTCTTGACAAAAGCAAAAAAATGTAATACAATAATAAAGAATTGGGAATAATTGAGCTAAAGTTAAAAATAGAAGAAAACAAAGGAGATGCAAAACATGAAAAATAGTGACTGTAATGCATATATATACATAAGCAATATAATAAAAGAGAAGCTATACATAAAGTATAGACAGATGAAAATAAATATGTTATTAAAGCACAGAATAACTGTGTTTTAGTAGCATGTTTTTTATTACATAATATAAAAATAAAAAACAGGGCATATGTCTTGAAAGAAAGGAAGAGAAATGATGAAAGAAAAAACAAATGGTATAACATTAATAGCATTAATAATTACAATAATAATAATGCTAATTTTAGTAGCAACATCTGTGCAACTTACATTAAATAGTGGATTATTTGAAAGAGCAGGTGAAGCAGGAGATAAATGGCAAGAAGCACAAGATGATGAACAGAATATAAAAATAGTTATAGGTGGAGTAGAGGCCACAATAGATGATATAGTAAATGGACATATAGAGCATACAGCAGTAGTAAATGCTCCAGAGTTAATAGAAGGAATGATAGCAGTAGAATGGAATGGAAATGCATGGGTAAAAGCAGATACAAGCACAAATACTTGGTATGAGTATGGAACAACATCTGAAAGTAAAAGATGGGCGAATGCAGTAACAGTAAAGGCTACTGGCACTCAAACAAGAGAACATTATCAATCAGAAGAAGCCATAGGACAAGAAATAGCAGAAGAAGATATACTAGGAATGTATGTATGGATACCAAGATATAGCTATAAAATAGTAAGAGGATATCATACAAAAAATGGAGGAACAAGTCAGAGCGATTCAGGATTTGTAGATATCAAATTTATGGAAGGAACATCAAGTTATGGAGCAGACATAGTAGAATACAATAGCCAAACAACAGAAGGTTATACAAAGTTCTCAGACGGATATGTAGTACACCCAGCATTTAATGTAGGAAATACAAGATTAACAGGAATATGGGTAGCAAAATTTGAAGCAAGTAGTAGTACAACAACAGAAACTACTCCAAATTTAGGAAGTAGTTATGGAAGAACAGGAAGCCCAAGCATAGGTGGAAATGAAGTAACAATAAGACCAAATGTAACAAGTTGGAGAGCAGTAAATGTAAATGATTGTTATTTAGCAAGTACAAATATGACAAAAACTGGTAATATACACGGACTTTCAACAACAGCAGATAGCCATTTAATGAAAGATACAGAATGGGGAGCAGTAGCATATTTAACACAAAGTGCATATGGAAATGCACAAGTAAGTGATTCAACAGGAGTATGGAACAATAGTTATTATGAAGGAGACGCAACCCCAAGAGCAGAAGGAACAACAGAAACAGCAGATGGATATAATGAATGGGGAACAACAAGGACAGGAATGGTAGGAATAAGAAGTGGTTCAACAAATGGGAAAAATAATAGTAGTGACTACTATTCAGTAGCAACAAATAAAACAGAAAATGAAGATGGAACTATCACAATAAGTTACCAAAGTTATCAATACTATAGTAGTGGAACATGGACTGGAAGTACAAATACTTATACAACCACATATTACGCATATGAAACAGCAAATGGAGTAAAGGGAAGTACAACAGGAACAGTATATGGAATATATGATATGGCAGGAGGAGCTTGGGAGTATCAAGCAAGCTACTTAAATGAAATAAGTAGTACATATACAAACTACTTTAATACAAATGTACCTGCACAACATAAAGTAACATATGCAGGGACATCAGCTGATAGAACAGAAAATTATAATTTAGAAGCAAATAAGGCGCAATATGGAAATGCTCTATGGGAGACATCAAACGGAGCAAGCGGAACCAACAGCTGGAACGGTGACTACTCTTACTTCGTGTGCTCTACCTCTCCGTTCGTGATGCGCGGGGGCAACTTCTACAATGGTTCCGGTGCCGGTCTGTTCTTTTTCTACAGCAATACAGGAGGCACGAATGCGAACAACGGCTTCCGCCCAGTGCTTTCGGCCACACTTTGATGTGACTTTGTACCCTTTTTCCCTTTAATCGGCACTTGCTAGAATTCTGAAATTTACATAAATACGGGTACAAATTTGTAATGATATATCAAGCAAATAGTGCTGTAGCACTATTTGCTTTAAGATATATAGGGATTAAACTGTACTACTCTAACTTCGTGTACTCTACCAATCCGTTCGTGATGCGCGGGGGCAACTTCAACAATGGTTCCAATGCCGGTCTGTTCTATTTCAACAACAATACAGGAGGCACGAATGCGAACAACGGCTTCCGCCCAGTGCTTTCGGCCACACTTAGATACACAAAGGATTTTTTAGAATCCTATCCCAGATGAGCATGCTTTACGGAGTATGCTGCGAGTCTTTTGCAAAAATAAATAATACACCTGGATTTGTATCAAAGAGGTTTAATTCCTTTGGTAAAAGAAAATGTTCTTATATCATAAACACATGAACAGTATTTTTGTTAAAGTAGCAAAATGACGAAATTCCAAAAATACGCCTTATAAATAAAAAAGATTAAAAATGATAATAATAATATAAAATGTATACAAAGTGTTGACAAATGTATGCAAAAAATAATATAATAAATATAGATAAATTATAGAAAAGGGAGTGATGAAAAATGTCTACAGTAAGAATAAACGACAATATAAAAAAAGAAGTTACACCTATTTTAGATGATTTAGGACTATCTTTAAGCGAAGCAATAAATATATTTTTACATCAAATCAAATTAAATAATGGAATACCTTTTAGCGTAAAAAGAAAAGGAATAATAGAATTAAATGACGGTTACGGTTCTTATATATGCGAATATGGACATTTACACGATTACAGTAAAATAGACTTTGACGAAACTATAAAAGATACAGACGGGAAAACATATAATAATGTTGAAGAATTAAGAAAAGCATTGGAAGAAGGCGAGTAAATGTATAAAATTGAAGTAACAAACAGATTTAAACAAAGTGTCAAAAAGGCGAGAAAAAGACGGCATAGATATAGAATTATTAAACAATGTAATTGAAATGTTAGCAAAAGGTGAAACACTACCAGAAAAATATAAAAACCACCAACTTAGAGGAAATTTAAAAGGCTTCTATGATTGTCACATATTACCAGATTTAGTTTTAATATATAGAATTGAAAAAGAAAGATTAGTTTTATTATTGTTCGATATTGATACACATTCAAATTTGTTTTAATAAATTTGAATGTAAAGATAAAACCAATAAAAATACTAAATATTAGTAAACTTTTTATTTTCGCATATACAACACAAAAAGGGGTTGATATGTATGACGATAACAATTCAAAAATGGGGAAATCGCCAGGGCGTACGAATACCAAAAAAAATTTTAGATACTGTAAAATGGACAGAAGGTGAACAAATAATAATTATAGTAGATAATGGTAAGCTAATTATGGAAAAAGCAAAAGATAAAAGAAAAAATATAAAAGAATTATTTGCAGATTATCAAGGAAATTATGAACCAATAGATGTAGATTGGGGAAATTCAGAAGGGAATGAAATATGACAAAGCAAGAAACAAGTAAAAGAATAAGAAGCATATACAAATTTTATACAAAATTAGACTGATAGAAAAATTCAAGGATGTTTTGAATTTCTCTATCAGTTTTATTTTAAGCATGAAGTCAATTAGCTTTTGAACTATCATTTTCTATAAGAGTAGTTAAGTATTTTTCTAATTCTGAATAGGTTTTGTCTGTCAGTAAAAAATCGCACTTATTTAAAATCTTGGATTGCAATTTATAAGAATTACAATGTGAAGAATGTGCAAGCCATGAATTTAAACTTTGCATCGTATAATTAAAATCTAGCTTATTTTTAGAATATAGTTTATTCCAATGTTTAACATTATTTTTAATTTTCTTTTTACTACTATTTCGAATTAGTTTATGTGTTGTAAAAATCCTGTATCCACAAAAATTTACGCCCATAGAGCATGGATAATATCTAGATTTATCATTTAATTCTATATGCAAATAAGTTTTTAAAAATTCCTCAATTTTTGATTTTACTAAAATACATTCTTTTTTTGTTTTTAAAAGTAAAATAAAATCATCCATATATCGAACATAAAATTTAACCTTTAAAGTGCGTTTTATATACTGATCCAATTCATTAAGATAAATATTTGCAAAAAACTGACTAGTATAATTACCTATAGGTATTCCTACACCAGAAGGATTTTTATCAAATATTAGTAAATGTGTAAAATGCAAAAGAGCTTTATCAGCAATATATTTTGACATTATTTTATATAAAACATGTGGGTCGATATTATAAAAAAACTTTTTGATATCACATTTCAAAATCCAGAAATTACCGAACTTGTCTTTTAGAAATGCGCATTTGCTTTTGAATTGTTAGAGCAGCTAAATGTGTTCCTTTTCCTTGCAAGCAAGCAAAACTAGTATTTATAAATTTAGGAACAATATATGGTTTTATGAACTCTTCAACATACCATTGATGTACAACCCTATCAACATATGGTAGAGCTTTTATAATTCTTTCTTTTGGTTCATATATTTTAAAAGAGTAGTAATTACCCAAATGATACTTACCATTAGTAATATTATTGAGTAAGTTAGATATATTATTTTCTAAATTCATTTCAAACAAAATTACTTCGTCATTATATCCTTTATGTTTACGAGCCCTATAATGTGCTTCTAGTAATTTTGGAAAAGTTAAATTCTTATAAAAACAGTTTTTTATTTTTTTAGGCATGATGAAATCCAACCTCCAAGCATATTACAAATATTAGTAACTAAATTACTCCAAGTTTGGTAGTTTTGCATACTAATGTATTTGTATTTATAAGATAGTCTAATTTGAATTTTTAAAATATTCAAATTTATATCTAACTCATTCAAATATTTCAATTTATCATTTTTGCTATATGTTTTTATTGAATAAATTAATAAACGTAATCCTGAATAGAGAGTATTTTTAATTTCTTTTACTAGAGCAAAAGTTTCACATTTTGGATATTTTCTAACTAAATCATTTGTATAGTATAGAAGCTCAAGATATTTTTGGTAAATTAATAATTTTCCTTTATTATGTTCATTATCAGCCATGTGTAAAAAATCCCTCCTTAACATTATTTTACATTTTTTGCATCATTACTAAGCGTATAAAGTACATCAAAACTTTGCTTCAATGTGATATTGTTCATATCTAGATTTTTTAAAGTATCTAAAATAGATTTTAATTTAGAATTATTTGAATAATCAGTATAGCCCATTGAAATACTTGAATCTAAATCAACAATCTCAAAATTCAAATTAAGCTTTTCCAATAGATTTGCATAATATTGTAATTTACTAATAGGAAAACCGCATTTTAGGATATCTTGATTTAGATTAACTAGTTTAAAATTAAATTCTTCTGAAAGCTTTACAGCATCTTTATCAAGTGCAATATAAAATATGCCACTTTTAAATAGGAAAATAGTAGTAGGATAAGAAGATTTTAGTTCTAGATATTTCTTATATAATTTACTCATAAATTCACACCCCCTTTAATAATATTGTAATAATAAATGAATGCAAAATTTGTCGATAATTGTTGAATAAGAAAAAAATTACAAGACAAAAACTCCGTCCCCGTGTCTTATTTTAACTAATTCTGCCAAAATGGTTGAAAAATTTCCTAAAAAATGGTACAATAAAAATGCATGAAAATTCGACAAAAAAACTATTTTTTGAGGGGGAAAATCATGAAAGATATTAAAATATTTGCTTGTAATTCAGCAGAAAGTTTTACACAAGAGATATGTGATACTTTGGGTCTACCAATGGGAAAAAAAGAATCATTCAAATTTGCAAATGATAACAATTTTGTACAATTATTAGAAACAGTAAGAGAACAAGATGTATTTATAGTGCAAACAACAATGCCACCAGTAAACGAAAGAATAATGGAATTATTAATAACGATTGAAGCAGTAAAAAGAGCTTCAGCAAGAAGAATAACAGTAGTTTTACCATATTTTATGTATTCAAGATCAGATAAGAAAGATCAACCAAGGATACCAGTTACGGCTAAATTAATGGCAACTTTATTAGAAGCAGCTGGTGCAAACAGAATAGTAACTTGCGACTTACATAACCCAGCAATACAAGCTTATTTTGATATTAACTGTGATAGATTAACTGCAAAACATTTATTGGAAAAATACTTTGAGTCTAAAAATTTAGAAGATATAGTAGTTGTTGCAACAGATGCGGGAAGTTCTAAAAAAGCATATAAATATTCACATTTCTTCAACTGCCCACTAGCATTAATAGATAAAAGAAGAGAAGATAATAATGATAACGCAGTAGCAACAAGTATAATAGGAGATATAAAAGGAAAAACAGCATTAATTTTTGATGATGAAGTAAGTACAGCAGGAACTTTAGTAGAAGCAGCAAACATACTAAAAGAAAATGGCGCAAAAGAAATATACGCAGGTGCTACACATGGAGTACTAGTAGGTCCAGCAATTGAAAGAATAAAAAATTCACCAATTAAAGAATTAGTAGTAACAAATACAATTCCAATTGAACCAGAAAAAATGATAGATAAAATAAAAGTAGTTTCAATAGCACCTTTATTTGCAGAGGCTATTAAGAGAATAAATGAATCTAAGCCATTAGGCGATTTATTCGAATATGATAAATAGTCAGAACCATAAAAATGCAGGGTACAACAAGTGTACTCTGCATTTTTATAAATAGATTTAACAGAATAATTAAACTTTCTAAAAATATAGAGGAGGTCAGAATATGGTTAAAAAGTCTATTAACAACAAATTTATAATGGAAATAGTACAAAAATATGTAGATAAAATTTGTGAAAATTATAAAATTGAAGCAATTATATTATTTGGTTCTTATGCCAAAGGCACAAATAACGAGAATAGTGATATTGATATTGCTATTATTACAGATGACTTTGAAAATGATATATTTGATGAAGAATTAAATTTAATGAAATTAAGAAGAAATATAGATACAAGAATTGAGCCACATTTAATAAGGATTGAAGATTATAAAAATGCTGAAACACCATTTATTAAAGAAGTAATAGATACAGGAATAAAAGTAGCTTAAATAGATAAAGGGAACAGATAAAATAATTAATTATTTTATTCGTTCCCTATTTGATTTTTAAATAGCAATATTTAGATTAATCTTATTTATCTAATTTTTAACATATCATTTTTTGATTTCCATAATTTATAAGATAAGTCAATATAATATCTATGTGGATTATAAAGTCTTTTTACTTCATCCCATAGTGTATCTAGCTCTTCTGCTCTATGTTTAGAGATATCTTTTAATGAAGGAGTAGAATATATTAAATTACCGTTTTTGAAAATTTGCTCTTGTAAAGGTTTAACTGTGTAATTCATTAGGGTCTTTTTTCTCCAAGGATTATTAGGGTCAAATATTGTGTAATTAGTATCAGGAATTGTTTCATCATATAAAGTTATAACATCTGCTAAGGCCTTACCATTGTCTTTAGAATAAAACCTATAAACTTTTTTAAACCCAGGATTGGTAATTTTATTTGTATTTTCTGAAATCTTAATTTTAGGTATAATTTTACCTTCTTTTTCTAAAGCACATAATTTATAAACTCCACCGAAAACAGGATTACTTTTAGCTGTTATTAGGTTTTCACCAACTCCAAAAGAGTCAATTTGTGCTCCCTGTTCTAAAAGTGAGGCAATTAGATTTTCATCTAAAGAATTGCTTACACATATTTTGCAATCTTTAAAACCAGCATTATCTAAGATAGAACGAACTCTTTTTGAAAGATACGCTAAATCTCCACTATCTAATCTTACAGCTTTTGGTCTAAATCCTTTTGGTAAAAGCACATCGTTAAAAACTTTTATTGCATTTACAATACCAGAATTAAGTGTATCGTATGTATCAATAAGTAAAGTACAATCATCAGGATATATTTCGGCATATGCTTTAAATGCTTCATATTCAGAATCGAAGCTTTGTACGAAACTGTGTGCCATTGTGCCACTTGCAACGGTTTTGAATTTTTGAGCAGTGTAAGTACAAGATGTTCCAACACAACCTCCTATGATAGCTGCTCTTGCTCCAAGTACAGCAGCATCTACTGAATGAGCACGTCTTGCTCCAAATTCCATAATAGGACGACCTTTAGCAGCTGCAACTATTCTGCTAGCTTTAGTTGCAATTAAACTTTGATGATTAAGAATCATTAAAATCATTGTTTCTAATATTTGAGCTTCAATAATAGGAGCTTTTATTGTGATTAAAGGTTCATTTGGAAACACAACACTTCCTTCAGGAATGGCCCAAACATCACCAGTAAATTTTAGATTTTTCAAATAATTTAAAAAGTCATTTGAAAATTTATTTAAACCTTTTAAATAAGCAATATCCTCATCGTCAAATTTCAAGTCTTTTATGTAGTCTATAATTTGTTCTAAACCGGCACAAATAACATAGCCACCGTTATCAGGAATTTGCCTGAAAAATACATCAAAATATGCTATAGTGTTATGCATATTTTTTAAAAAATAACTATTAGACATTGTTAATTCATAAAAGTCTGTAACTAGACTTAATTTTCTATTATCCATAAGTATGTTCCTTTCTATTTTTTTATAATATTATCACATGATTATTGTAGTTTTCATAGAATTTAAGTAAAATAATTATATCACTTGTGTCAAGAGTTAGAAGTATATAGTCCGCCAAAAGATCCGCCAGAAGCAGTAATGATAAATTTATTTTTCCAGGAAAAGCCAAATCGCGCGGGTCACCATGTAGGGTCACTGGGTCGTTTCCCTAGTGGTAGGTGACTCGTTGACTTTTCCTGGAAAAATAAATTTATCATTACTGCTTCTGGCTACTTTGTACTGTTTGTTTAATTTGTATGCTAAATGGTAACCAAAAAATTAAAAAAATACAAGAATTATGTTGAAATGATATATGCTTTTGTGATAATATTAAAAAAATGAAAAGGGGTGTATTTTACATGTGCAAAAGAAAATTATTTATTGTAATTGTTATGGGAATTATAGCAGTACTAACTTTAACAGGTTGTAATTCAGATAAAAGTGGGGAGGAACAGCAGGCTATACAAACTTCATATAATACAGAAAATACATTTTCAGTAGAGTATGAAGGTGTTCAAATAGTACCAGGAACAGAATTTAATGAGGATTTAATTGAAGAAGAAGCTAATTTTTCAGAAATTCCAAGTTGTGCTTTTGACGGAACAGATAAAGTATATACATATTCAGGTGTGGAAATTACAGTTGCTCAAATAGATGGAAAAGATATAATCTATTCAGTATATTTTATAAGTGATGAAGTAAAAACAAATGAGGAAGTTTCAATTGCAGATACTATAGATAAAATGCTTGAAACATATGGAGAAAATTATGTGCAAACTTTGGGAAATAAATATACATATACAAAAGGAAATGTTGAGCTATCTTTTATAATTCAAAATGAAGTGATAACATCAATAGAATATGTATTAAAAACTGATAATTAATATATATATTTTCTTAAGAAAAGGAATGATGAACATTGGAAGAGAGTAAAACTGAAAAACAAAAAACTAATAAAATAAAGAGGAATAAAACAAAAGGTAAAAGATTTAAAGAAAAACCAAAAAAAGAGAAAATAAAAAAAGAAAAAGTAAAAGAAGAAAAATCAAAAAAAGAAAAAGTAAAAGACGATAAAATAAAAAAAGAGAAAATAGATAACGAAAATCTAGAAGAAGGAGAAAAAACAAAAAATGCAGAAAAAATAGAAGCAGAAAATTTAGAAAAGATAGAAGCAGAAGGTTCGGGGAAAAAAGAGGAAAATTTAGAAGAAGTAGCAATTCCAAGTGAAGGAAAAGAAAAACTAGAAAATGAAAAAACAAGTAGAAAATTAGAAAAAATACTAATTTACATTGCTAACATCATAATGATAATTGCCATAATATTTATGCTATTTATACTAATTAGACCTAAATTTAAAAATGTAAGCATAGAACTAGGTACACAAGAAATTAATATAGAAGATTTTCTTGTAAGCTCATTGTATAAAAAGAAAGCTGAATTCATAACAGATATGTCACAAATAGATTTATCAAAAGTAGGAGAAATAGAAATAACACTTTCTTATAATAAAAAAGAACAGACTGTAAAGCTAAATATAGTTGATACAACTGCACCAAATGTAACTTTTCAAAATATAGAAAAAAGCAGAGATTATGAATTAAAAGCAGAAGATTTTATTGTGGAAAAAAGCGATTTATCTCCAATGCAGGTAACTATATTAGAAGCTCCAGATGATATTAGTGAGTATAAAGATTATAAAGTAAAAATATCTGTAAAAGATATTTATGGAAATGAAACAATAGGAGAAAGTATTTTATCAATAACATGGCTAGTTCGCCAATTTTATCAGGAATTAGGAGAAGAGTTAAATGTTAGCCAATTAGTTATGGGTGTACAAGAAAATGAAAGTATGATACCACAAAGTGAATTAGAAAAAATAGATACATCAGTACCTGGAGAGTATGAAATTAAGGTAGAATATAATGGAAAAGAGTATACGTCTAAAATAATAGTTCAGGACACAACACCACCAGAACTAGAATTGACAAATATTACAATATATGATGATGAAAAAATAGAAGATTATACTGAATTTATAGAAGAAGTTTCAGATGCATCAGGCAAGCCAACCACTTCTTTAAAAACACAAATAGATTATACAAAAGTGGGAGAACAAGAAATAGTTATAGAGGCAGTAGATGCATATGGAAATAAAACAGAAAAAACAGCTATTTTAACTATACAAAAAGATACTGAAGGACCAGTAATATCAGGTCTTACAACATTAACTGTAGAGAAAAATAGCCAGATAGACTATTACTCAGGAGTAAGAGCAATAGATGATAAAGATGGCAGATGTGAAGTAACTGTAAATTCAAATAGTGTAAATGTTAGTGCTCCTGGAACGTATTATGCAACATATACTTCAAAAGACTCAAAAGGAAATACCACAACCAAGAGAAGAAAAATTGTAGTAAATCATAACCAAGAAGATACAAATGCAAAGCTAGATGAGTTTTATAATAATTATTGTGCTGGAAAAGACCCTGTGGGAATGGCAAGAGCAATAAGAGAACAAATAAGCTATTCTTCAAATTGGGGTGGTAGTGATCCAGTTTGGCATGGATTAACGCAGGGAAGCGGAAACTGTTATGTTCATGCAATGATAATGCAAAGATGTTTGCAAAAAGCCGGATATGCAACTAAAATAATATATCTTACAGACGAAAGTCATTATTGGAACATTGTAAATGTAAATGGAACATGGTGGCATATAGATGCAACACCATCGGTAAATCATACATTAGGACTATTAACAAATGAACAAAAATTGGCAGATGCAGGATTACACGGAAAAACCTGGGATATAGAAAAATGGCCAGAACTTAACTAGGAGGAAAAATTGAACATTATATTATTAATGCTAAGTATCATAATATACATAAGCTATGGTATACAAAATTGCATATACATTGCATTTAGCCTATTGATTAGTTATTTCGTAGCAAAACATCTAAAAAACAGAAAAGTATTATTGGTAATAACAATAGCCATAAATGCAGCAATATTACTATTTGTAAAGTTTTTGCCATATACAAACATAAATATATTTGCTCCTATTGGAATATCTTACTACACATTACAAGTAATATCATATTTAGTAGATGTGTATAAGGGGAAATACGAATATGAAAAAAGTCTATGTAATTATGCTTTATATATAATGTATATACCACATCTATTTATAGGACCAATTACAAGATACGATGAGATGAAAGAGCAATTACAAGCAAAGAAAAGAATAACTCTAGATAATTTACTAAGCGGTACTTTAAGAATAATGTGGGGGCTACTAAAAAAGTTAGTAATAGCAGGAAGAATATCAATAGTAATTACAACAATTACAGGAAATTTAGAAGTGTATAATGGCTGTTATGCACTACTTGCTATGATTTTGTACTCAATACAACTATATACCGACTTTAGTGGAGGAATAGACATTGTACTTGGAGTTTCAAAAATATTTGGAATTAACCTAAGCGAGAACTTTAACGCACCATATTTTGCTCAAAGTATAAAAGAATTCTGGAAAAGATGGCACATATCATTAAGCTCATGGCTTAAAGATTATATATACATACCATTAGGTGGAAATAGAAAAGGAAAAATAAAACAAGCCATAAATGTACTTATAACATTCATGGTATCAGGATTATGGCATGGAGTAAACTATATTTTATGGGGAATAATACATGGAATATTTGTATTATTTGGAGATAAATATAAAACAAAATATAAATGGTTAAATAGAGCAGTAAACTTCATAATAGTATCATTTTTATGGTCATTCTTTATTTGGAACAACACTCAAACAGTAGCAGAAATGATGATATCTGTATTTACAAACTTTAATCTAAAAGAAGTATGTGCTAACTTCCTAAATTTAGGACTAGCAAATGCAGATTGGATAATACTTGCAATATCTACAATATCATTATTTATATTTGAAGGAAATAAACAAAAGATAGAAGGAGAGAAAATAAATGATGAAATAAAACTTATTCTTATATGCACACTAGCTACTATAATTTTAGTATTTGGAATTTATGGAATAGGTTTTAATGTAAATGAATTTATATATAGCAGATTTTAGAAGAATAATACTTAAAATGTGAAAGGAAAAAGCAATGAAAAAAGCAATAAGAATAATAACCATACTAATAATATTTATTTTAATATTTACTTTTCTAAATATACTGCTAAAACCAAAATATGCAGAAACTTTAGTAGAAGGAAATATGATAAAAGAATATTATAAAGAACCAAAAGACCATGAAGTAATATTTATAGGGGACTGTGAAGTATATGCAAACTTTTCACCAATGGTAATGTATGAAGAAGCAGGAATAAAAGCATATGTAAGAGGCACATCACAGCAAATGATTTGGCAATCATATTATATTTTAAAAGAAACACTAAATTATGAAATTCCAAAAGTAGTAGTACTTAATGTAAATGCAATGAGATATGGAAAAGATAGTGACAAGGTAAGTGAAGCATATAATAGGTTAACAATAGATAATATGAAATGGTCAAAAGAGAAAATAGAAATAATAAAAGAATCCATGACAGAAGAAGAAACATTTTTATCATACGTTTTTCCTATATTAAGATATCACTCAAGATATGATAAACTAACCAAAGAGGACTTTGAATATCTATTTAAAAGTAAAACAAACACATATAATGGATTTTTAATAAATAAAAACATAAAACCAGTAGAAAATCTGCCAACCAAAAGAACGCTTGCAAGCTATGAATTTCCAAGCGAATGTTATTATTACTTAGATAAAATAACAAAACTATGCAAAGAAAACAACATAAAACTAGTATTAATAAAAGCCCCAAGCTTGTATCCATACTGGTATGAAGAATACGACGAAAACATAAAAAAATATGCACAAAAAAATCAAATAGAATATTATAACCTAATAGAACATATAGACGATATAGGAATAGAGTATTCCACAGACACATATGATGCAGGCTTACATCTAAACCTAAACGGAGCAACAAAATTATCAAAATACTTTGCCAACATACTAGCAAATAGATACAACTTAACCAATTACAAGAACGACAAAACATATGATGAAAAACTAAAAAAATACAATGAAGCAATAGAACAAAATTAGTAAATAAAAGCAAGTATAATAGAGCAAAAACGAGGAAAAATAAACTAAGCCAAAAAAAATGGCTGCACCAAAAATTGATTACTAGAATATAATATGATAATATAAGAATACAAAATAGTTATTCACATTTCCCTGCATAGTGCGAGCGAAAAGAAATTTTAGAACCAACAGATAAGAAAAGGGAGTCGGAAGCTCTTGGTATGGCGTGCAAGCTTACACGCTTTAGTAGTAAGAAGCCCAGAAATATTAAGGCAGACACCCACCTGTGTAAAAGCAGGTCCTTAAAATTTCTATCAAAAACGGCTAAGGCGGGGGAAATTTTTATGAACAATAATTTTGGCAAATATTTTTAAAAGTATTGCAAATAATAAAAGTATATGATATAAAGAATATATAAATTTTGAAAGGAGAAATAACATGGATTTAGAAAAAAACACTCCAGAAATGGACGAAGAATTAGATAATATAATAACATTAAATGATGAAGATGGAAATGAAGTAAAATTTGAATTTTTAGATTTAATCGAATATAGTGGAGAAGAATATGTAATACTTTTACCAATAGAAGAGGAAGAAGAAGCAGACGAAGTAGTAATATTAAAAGTAGAAGACACAGATTCAGAAGATGAAGAATCTTACGTAGGAGTAGAAGACCAAGAAATACTAAATGCAGTATTTGCAATATTCAAAGATAAATTTAAAGATGAATTTAATTTTGTA
>CALXWL010000029.1 GCA_944392385.1 uncultured Clostridia bacterium
TGAACCTTACCATGTTCTATCCAAATTACTTTGTTACATATTTTTTTTATTTGTTCTGTTGAATGTGATACAAAAAGCACTGTCGTGCCACCACCTATCATGCTTTGCATTTTATTTTCACTTTTTTGTTGGAATGCCAAGTCTCCTACTGATAAAATTTCATCAACTATCAATATCTCTGGATCTACAACAGTTGCTATAGAGAAAGCCAATCTTGCTGTCATTCCAGATGAGAAATTTCTTACTGGTACATCTAAAAATTCTTTTAATTCAGAAAATTCTACTATTTCATCGAATTTTTCTTCTATAAAAGCTTTGCTATAGCCCAAAACTGCTCCATTTAGAAATATATTTTCTCTTGCAGTTAAATCCATGTCGAAACCTGCTCCTAGTTCTATCATAGGACATATATTTCCCTCTACTTTCACTTGTCCTATTGTTGGCTTCATTACTCCTGCTATAACTTTTAGCATTGTTGATTTTCCTGCACCATTACTCCCTATAAAACCTACCACTTCTCCTTTTTTTACTTCAAATGAAATATCTTTAAGTGCCCAAAACTCTTCTTTTTTTGCTTGCTTTTTTTTGGGATTAAACATATTTATAAAAAATTGTTTTAATGAGAAGTTTTTTTCTATGCCAAGATTAAATCTCATTGATACATTATCTACTTTGATCATATTTCCTCCTAATTATACGTAATATATAAATTTATCTTGTGTTTTTCTAAATACCATAACACCTATGATTAATACTATAACTGATGAAATCAAACATGTTATCCATGTAAAAGGCTGTGGTACTCTCCCATATAATATTATTTCTCTGGCAAAATTAATATAATGGTATAATGGATTTAATTTTAAAAATGGTTGTAATGTAGGTGAAATCACGCTTATATCATACATTATCGGTGTTAAGTATGTCCACATCATTATTATAATTCCATATATATAAAACATGTCCCTTAGAAAGACTGAAACTGCTGACAATATGAACCCCATTCCTAATGTGAACATGAACAAACATATGAATGCATAAGGTAAAAATATGTGGTATATATTTACTCCCGTACCTGTTGCAAAAAGTACTATGTAAAGTGGTATTAATGTGAGTAAAAAATTTATACCAACAAATAAGCATTTTGATAGCGGAAATATATATTTAGGTATGTATATTTTATTCAATAATGAAAAATTCCCTACTACTGAACTCATTGCTAGATTAGATGCCTCACTAAAATAGTTAAATATTACTAGTCCTGATAACAAATAGGCTAAATAGCTTACCCCTGGTGTGCTAAATTTGAATACATTTGAAAATACTATTGCCATAACTACCATTGTTAATATTGGATATAGTAAGCTCCATACTATTCCTAATACTGATCTTTTATATTTTACTTTAAAATCTCTTGATACTAATTGTTGTAATAAAAATGAATATTTTTTTAAATTTATCATTATGTTTTTTACAAACATATTTTACCTCCATTTTTCTCGAGCTATTATATAACAAAAAATATAAATAATCAACCCTTTTACCTTGTTTTCCACAAAAATTAGGAACCTATAGGTTCCTAATTTGGATTTAGTACTTATTTAGTTATACACTTCTGTTTGCAATTTCTATTGCCTTTGCAACCATTGAACCGCATTGCTTAGAAGATACATTTTCCCAACCACCATCGCGTTTTACAACATCATATACTCCTAGCTCTTTTGCTATTTCTGCTTTTAGATTTTCAGACATTAAGTTCTTATTACTAGACATTTTTAAATCCTCCTTAGAAAAATGGATTTTTTAAGTCAATTCATTTTTCTAAATTTATTATGTGCATTTTTTTTATTTTTAGCCTAGTTAATTTTTTCAATTTCTGCAAAAATTTAAAATATATTTTTTAAATTTTATTGTGTTAATATTCCGTCTGGTGTTTCTATGATAACTAAAATATTTTCTTCTTCTCCTGTATTTGCATTTACATATACTAAGAAATCTGTATTATTTACTTTCCCTTTGAATTCATAGCAGAATATTTCTGTTTTCCATTCTGTTGGTATTATTGCTAGTCCTTGGCTTGTTATTTCTAAATTTTTGTTTAATGTTGCTTTTGCTTCTTCTATACTTATAGCTGGTTGTTCTATTGTTCTTTCTGTATGATTATTTAGATATCCAGTTGTTTCAATTCCTAGAACTTCTCCATTATCTAATGCTACTTTTACTTTTATTAAATCTGGATATATAGTTACATCATCTTGAATATAAGCATAGTTAATTGTTGCTACTCCACCTTGTTTTAGATAATATGTGGCTTTCATGTTTGGTATTCCTAAATTTGCTAAGAATGTTTGTCCAATTTCATTTGCCTCTTCTATTCCAATTTTTTCTTCTCCTACATCACGATTGTGGTTTGCAATTACTATATGTCCTCCTTTTTTTGATATTGATATTGTAAGTGGATTGTTTTTATCTCCATTTTTTGCTGTTATTGTAAAATCATAAACTACAATATTTCCATTTTCTATTAATCCATTTGATTTTATCTCTTCTACTCTATCTTCACCTATAAAGCTTATTGCTTTTTGTTTTGCTTCTTCTTCTGTTACATCATCTCCTGTTAGTCCTTTCCTCTCACTACTTTCCATATGCTCTGAGTATGCTCCATCATATATTAAGCCTTCATATTCGCCAAAGTTTTCATCTATATTGCTAAAGCTTGTTGCAGATAAGTTATCAACTTGTTGTGCAAATGTTGTATCTACATCTTGTGTTAGTTCTTTCCAGCTTATTTTTCCACTATTCATATCTGATAGTAATTGTGCTAATGTGTTACTTAAATCTACTGAGTAATTATGCAATTTATCTAAATTATCTAATTCTTCTTGTGCTAGGTCTTCTCCATCTATTGCTTTTCTTGCAAGACTATGACTATAATCACTTACTTGGTTCAGAAATTTAGCTGTGTTTGATAATTCATTTGTTGATATTGGTAATTGTGATAGATATACTTGTGCTAAATTTGCCTGTCTCCATACATGGATTAAACTTTCTGCACTTTGCTCTGATGAACTTGATATTGTTGATTTAGCTAGGTAATTTTCTACATCTTTTATATAATCTATTAACTCATAAAATGCTAAGTTATAGCTATTTTCCGTTGCAATTGCATATTTGTTTTTTTGATTATATAAGAGTATTCCCATAACTACAATTCCTATTATTAAAAGTATTGCAATCCCATACATGTAATTTTTTTTCATTGTCTTTAAAATATTATTTTTCATAATAATCTCCTTTATATTTTATTTTCAAAATTATTTGCAAAAATGATGTTTTCCAATGGTTTTTACTATTGTTCTAGACCATATCCAACTACTTGTTGCTGTATTGGGATTAAAATAATATATGCAACCATTTGTTGGATCCCAGCCATTCATTGCATCTTGTGCTGCTTTATATACTGTTGAATTTTCATCTATTGGTACATTTATCTGCCCATCTGATACTGCTGTAAATGCACCTGGCTGATAAATTACTCCTGCAATTGTGTTTGGAAAATCTGAATGTTTTACACGGTTTAGAATAACTGCCCCAACTGCTACTTGTCCTTCATAACTTTCTCCTCTTGCTTCACCATTTATTGCTCTTGCTAAGAGTTGTAAGTCTGATGCTTGACTTCCTCCTTGTGCATAAGATGTATTACTTCTATTTGGCTTTGAAAACATCATAATTGATATAAATATTAAAAAAATTATTGTTAATATAGTTAGCTTTTTCATAATTCTCCTTTACAATATTATTTAATGATATTTCTTATTTTTACCTAACATCTTTTAAAATATTCTTTTTTTGTAAAATTTATGTTATAATATTTTTGGTGAATTTTATGAATAAAATTTTAATTTTTTACGGTTCTTATGGTGGAGGTCATTTATCTGCTGCAAGAAATATTAAAGATTTTATAGAAAATAATTATTCCGATTGTGAAGTTTTACTTGTTGATTGTATTGAATATATAAATAAACTTTTAAATAAAGTTACTACTAAAGCATATACAGACTTTTCTAGAAATGCTCGTTGGATTTGGAAACAAATTTATTATGGCTCTGAAAATGGCAGTTTATCTAAAATAAGTAATTCTATTAATAAAGTTATGGCTATTAAATTAAATAAATTAATTCAGGAGTTTAAACCCAATTTAATTATTTCAACTCATCCTTTTAGTAGTCAAATGTGTGCTATTCTAAAAAAGAAACAAAAAATACATTGCCATTTAGCAACTGTTATGACTGATTATGCTCCACATAGCCAATGGCTTGTAGCACATGAGTTTGTTGATTATTATTTCGTTGCACATGAGGGTATGAGAGAGGATTTAATTAAAAGAGGTGTCGATTCGAAAAAAATATTTGCAACTGGAATTCCTCTTTCTAATAGATTTTTACTTAGCTATGATAAGGGGAAAATTTTATCAGAATATAATTTAAGTATAGATAAAAAAACTATTCTTTTTTTTGCTGGTGGCGAATTTGGATTTGGTAAAGATAAAACCTTCAACATGTTAAAATCTATTATAGATAATTTTCCTTATTTACAAGTAATTGCAATTGCTGGAAGAAATGTAAAAATAAAAGAACGTTTTGATGAATTAGTTGCAAAAACTAATTCTGAAAACTCTGTTAAAATACTATCTTATACCAATCAAGTACCTGAGCTTATGAGTGTAGCCGACTTAGTTATCACAAAACCCGGAGGTCTTACAACCACAGAAAGTTTAGCTTCTGGCTTACCCCTTATTGTAATCGACCCATTACCAGGTCAAGAAGAAGAAAACGCCAAATTTGTTGAAGAACATGGGGCAGGAATTTGGATAAGAAAAAATGATGATATAAAGAAAATATTACTAAATATTTTTAGTGATACCTATAAATTACAAAACATGAAAATAAACGCTAGACTAATTGCTAAAAAGAATTCTACTAAAGATATTTGTAAAACTTTATTGGGATAAAACTAAATTCACCTCATATACTTATTAGAGGTGAATTTTTTGTGTGTTTCTGATTTTTCAAACTGTGAACTTGTAGCACTAGCTAGTAGGGAGGAGAATTTTTGTCTAAATTTCTCGCCTTCCTTCTAATGCTTTACTTAGGGTAACTTCATCTGTATACTCTAAATCTCCTCCAACAGGTATTCCATGTGCTATTCTAGTTACTTTTATACCTATTGGTTTTATAAGTTTAGATAGATATATTGCTGTTGCTTCCCCTTCTACTCTTGGGTTAGTAGCTATTATAATTTCTTTTACATCTACATCTTTTATTCTTCCTAAAAGTTCTTTTATTTTTATATCTTCTGGACCTATTCCATTCATTGGAGATATTGAACCATGTAGTACGTGATATACTCCTTTGAACTCATGTGTTTTTTCCATTGCTACAACATCTTTTACATCTTCTACCACACATATTGTGCTTTGATCTCTTTTAGGACTACTGCAAATTGGGCAAGGATCTGTATCTGTTATATTAAAACATTTTGAACAGTATTTTAAATTTTTCTTTGCTTCTATTATTGAATTTATAAATTCATTTGTGTCTTCTTCTTTTAAATTAAGCATGTGAAATGCTAGTCTTGTTGCAGTTTTATGCCCAATACTTGGTAATTTTTCAAAATTTTCTATTAATCTTTCTATTGTTGGGGAATAATATGCCACATTTGCCTCCTACATTAATCCTGGTATGTTATATTTTCCAAACTCAGCTGATTGTGCTTCATCTACTTTTCTCATTGCACCATTTATACATGTTATAATTAAATCTTGTAGCATTTCTACATCATCTGGATCAACTACATCTTTGCTTATTTTTAATTCTTTAATTTGTTTTGCACCTGATAGTTTTACAGATACTGCTCCTCCTCCTGCTGTTGATTCAAATTCCTTTACTTGTAATTCTTCTTGTGATTTTTCCATATTCGCCTGCATTTTTTTTGCTTCTTTCATTAATTGGTTGATGTTCATTCCACCAAACCCTCCCATTCCTGGGAATCCTCCTCTTTTTGACATTTTAAAATTCTCCTTTCATTTTGTTTTTTTATAATCTATTACAATTTTTTATAAATTAGCTAATAAATTCTAGCCTTCTTAAGTTAAATTTGTTAATCTATTCATCTATTACGTTAAAAGGTATATCCATTTCATCTGCTATATTTTCAATTTCAGGTTTCTTGGTTGCTGCCTTTTTTTCTTCTGTTTTATCTAATATTTTTATTTGCATAGGTGAACCTTGCTCCATTGATATTATTTTTTCTATCATGGCTTTGTTTTCATGTTCTTCTATTACTTTTCTTGCAAATTCTGTAACTTTACCTGGAAATTCTATTCCTACTACTAAATCATTTATTAAAACACCTTTTGTTCCTATAAGATTTGCATATACCGTCATTTTACCACTTTGCTTTATTTTGTCTAATACATTCTGCCAGTATGTAACATATTCTCCATTTGTAGTTTTTATTTTTACTGGCTCTGATTTTTCTTCTTTTTGAGCTTCTTGTTTTGGCTTTTGTTCTTCCTTATTAGTCTTATTTTGTATATTTACTTCTTTTACTCTATTTTTTTGACTTTTTACCTCTACAGGTTGTAAGTTTTGATATTCCAATTCCATACATGCTTTAATAATACCTGTTTGAAATATTATATTTTTCTGTGTTGAAACTTTCATTTGGTTTGCTAATTCTGATAATTCATAAATTAAGTTTAGTAGTCTTTCTTTTGTAGTTTTTTCTGATAAATTTTCTATAAATTCTATATCTTCTTTACTATATAAATCTAATTTTTTAGTTGTTTTATAAATAAGCATATCTTTAACATATTTTATAACTTCCCATAAAAAATTATCTAAATCTTTGCCCTCATTAATTACTTTATTTGTTGTTTCTATTGCATTTTCTGGTTCATTATCTATTATGTTTTTTGCAAGTTTTTTTATAAATGTAAGCTTTGGAATGCCTACTAAATCTCTTACCATATCTTCATCTATGGTATTTGCAGTATCTTGGCTACATCTTTCTAATATGCTTATTCCATCTCTTAACGCACCTTCTGCTAATACTGCTATCATTTGAATAGCCTCATCAGTTATATTTATTTTACTCTCATCACATATTATTTTTAATCTTTTAATAATATCCTCTACTGATATTCTTTTAAAATCAAACCTTTGACATCTAGATAATATTGTTGCAGGTAATTTTTGTGGTTCTGTTGTTGCTAAAATAAATTTCACATGTTCAGGTGGTTCTTCTAATGTTTTAAGAAGTGCATTAAAAGCTCCTGTTGATAGCATATGAACCTCATCTATAATATATACTCTATATTTTGCAACTGTTGGCAAAAAATTTACTTCATCTCGAATTGCTCTTACATCCTCTACACTATTATTAGAAGCTGCATCCATCTCCACCACATCTGTTAAAGAACCCTCTAAAATAGCTCTGCAAATTTCACATTCATTACATGGTTCGCCATCATCGTGTGGATTTAAGCAATTTATTGCCCTTGCCATAATTTTAGCAGCAGAAGTCTTACCAGTTCCTCTACCCCCACTAAACAAATATGCATGTCCTACTCTCCCAGCAACTATTTGATTTTTCAAAGTTTTAGTAATATGCTCTTGCCCAACCATTTCCTTAAAACTAATTGGTCTAAACTTCCTATATAAAGCAGTATATGCCATAGGTTAACCTCCTATACTATTTAAGTTAACCTCTCTATGGAAAGCAACTCACATAAAGAATTCCATTTATCGCTGCTTCCTTCCAGACCTGACGAGGTTCATAGCTCTTTATTGAATTACTTTCCATACAAAGGTTAACTTCATAGATATTATTATATAATGGGCTTTTAATTTTATCAAGTATTTTTTAAAAATTTCTATATTCTTTTGAATACTGTTTTCATATCTGTTGTTTCTGTTGTTTCTATTCCGTTGTTTAATATGTCTCCTGTTGGTAGGTCTAGTGTTATTTTTGTTTTGAGTTTTATTTCATTTTCTAATTCTATTATTAAATCGAAATTTACTTGATATGATATTTCTTGTATTCCTATTTGTTTTAATAATGTTCCATCTATTTTTATTGCTTCATTTTCATTGTATGTAATATTTCCTAGGTTTTTTACAATTATTGAAAAATCTATTATTCCTCCTTGGTTTGATATTTGTAGTTTTTCTCCTTTTGTATATGTTTCTTGTGCTCCTATATATTCTATTTTTTCACTTATTTTATATTGTTCTTGGTATTCGTATAATTTTTCACCTTGTGATGGTCTGTATATTTCTATATTACCTTTTGTTTCTTTTGGGTTTATTTGTATATTATTTATTGTTATTTTTCGTATTATTGCTTCTTTCTTGTATTCTGGGTTTTTTTCTATTGATATTTTTATATCATTATTTTGAAGTACTTCTGCATTATATATTCCATCTACTAATTCTAAATTTTCAGTTTTAGCAGAACTAACTACTATCATTTTTGATATTTTAAATGGTGGTACTGCTTCGCCTTCTACATTATATTTGTACATGATAAAAAAAATGGTTATAAGTATTAGTATAATTATTAGTATACTTATATATGCACCTATATTTATCTTTTTTTCTTGATAACCTAACATCTTATCCTCCATTTTTTCTTAAATCTTTAAAGAAATTTTTTAAAATATATTCACTTTCTTTTTGCATTATACCTGTTTCTATTTTTACACCATATTTTTCTTCATATTTTTTTATGTCTAGCTTTTCTTCTTTTTTTGGGTCTAATGTTCCTATATATATGTTTTTTATTCTTGATGAGATTATTGCTCCCATACACATTTGGCATGGTTCTAGGGTTACGTATATATCGCAGTCTAATAGTCTCCAATTTTTTAATTTTTTATTTGCTTTTCCAATTGCTAATATTTCTGCATGTGCCGTTACTGTTTTTTTTGTTTCTTTTAAATTGTGTGCTCTTGCTATAATTTTTCCATTTTTTACAATTACTGCTCCTACTGGAATTTCTAATTTTTCATAGGCTTTTTTTGCTTCTTTTATAGCTTCTTTCATCCATTTTTCTTCCATAGATTTATCTTTCACTTTTTTATTTTAATAAATTGGTGCACTTAGCTGGATTCGAACCAGCGGCCTCTCCCTTAGGAGGGGAGCGCTCTATCCACCTGAGCTATAAATGCATCTTTAGTAATTATACACTATATTTTTTAACTATGCAATAAAATCGAGCTTAAAATTATTAAACTCGATTTTTTATGCATTTTCCTTTTCTTGCACTGATTTTTTTATTTTATTGGCTTTTCTTCTTATTCTTGTCATTGCTGTGTCTACTGATTTTGTTTTACAATTTAATTTTTTTGCTATTTCTTCATATGATTTATTTTGCTCATAATATTTTAAAACATTTCTTTCATGTTCACTTAAGTTTTCGTTTATTGCTTTATTTATATAACTAAAGTATTCTTTTCTTGTTATTGAATCTGATGGATCTTCTATACAATGAGCATTTAGTATATCTACTATTTCTTTTTCACTTTCTTCATTTTCGTCATTTAATTGTGCGTTGATAGAAAAGGCTGAATTTAAAGGTATATTTTTTTGCCTATTAGCTGTTTTTATGGCAGTGATTATTTGTCTTTCTATACACATATTTGCAAAGGTTTTAAATGAATTTTGCTTTTCAGTATCAAATGCTTTTGTTGCTTTATATAACCCTATTAGTCCTTCTTGAACTATGTCTCCTCTTTCTGCTCCTACTATAAAGAATTTACTTGCTTTCATATTAACTAATTCTGAATATTTATCCATTATATAGTCTAATGCATTATTGTCTCCTTGTTTTATTTGTGCAATTATTCCCTCATCTGTCATACTGCTATAGTCTTTTATAACTGTTTGTTCTGCCATTTTTTATTAGTACCTCCTACATCATAAACTTTAAATTATTACTAATAAATCCGTTTAGTTTGCTATATATAGCATTTTAACACATTTTTTTGGGAGAAACAAGAGTTATATGAAAATTTTGATTAATATATTTACATAAGTTGAAAGATATGTTACAATTTATTCCATCAAATATTAGAGAGGTGTTTACTTATAGACGCAAAATTTTTATTGAAAAAGTATTTTGGTTATGAGAATTTTAGATCTGGTCAGGAAGATATTATAAATAATATTTTGAATAATAGAGATTGTTTAGGTATTATGCCTACAGGTGCTGGTAAGTCTATTTGCTATCAAATACCAGCAATGATGCTTCCTGGTGTTACTATTGTTATTTCTCCACTTATTTCGTTGATGAAAGACCAAGTTGATTCTTTAAATCAAGTAGGTATTCCCGCTACTTTTATTAATAGTACTTTGTCTTCTGTAGAGTATGAACAGACTATTCATAATGTTTTATATGATGTTTATAAGATTATATATATTGCTCCTGAAAGGCTAAATTCTCGGAAGTTTTCTTGATGTATTAAATCGTATTAATATTTCTATGGTTACTGTTGATGAAGCTCATTGTATTTCACAGTGGGGGCATGATTTTAGACCTACATATAGAGAAATAGCTGGTGTAATTTCAAATTTGAAAACAAGGCCAATTGTTTCAGCTTTTACTGCTACTGCAACTGATATTGTTAAAAATGATATTATTGATTTACTCCATTTAGAAAATCCTTATGTTTTAACTACTGGGTTTGATAGAAGTAATTTGAACTTTTCTGTTGAATATCCAACTAATAAAAGAAAATATGTATTAGATTTTGTAAAGGATAATAGTAATATTTCTGGTATTATATATTGTCTTACTCGAAAGACTGTTGATTCTTTGTTTGATGAACTCTCTGCTCTTGGGTATAATGTTTCTAAATATCATGGTGGTATGAAAGAAAGTGATAGAACCAAAAGTCAAGAAGATTTTATTTATGATAGAACTACTATTATGGTTGCTACTAATGCTTTTGGTATGGGTATTGATAAATCAAATATAAGGTATGTTATTCATTATAATATGCCTAAAGACTTAGAAAGCTATTATCAAGAAGCTGGACGTGCTGGTAGAGATGGTGATAGTTCTAGTTGTATTTTACTCTTTAACAGGGCTGATATTATTACTAATAAATTTTTGATTGAGCATTCTGGTATTCCTAGTAGTAAAACTAATTATGACATGGAATATTCTAAGCTTAATGATATTGTTGATTATTGTAATACAGATACATGCCTTAGAAAATATATTTTAGAATATTTTGGTGAAATTCCTTTATTTGATAACTGTAATAATTGTGGGAATTGTTTATCTACAATTGAAACTACTGATATAACTGTTGATGCTAAAAAGATTTTATCATGCATTAAAAGAATGAATGAGAAGTTTGGTATTGGTCTTGTTAGCGATGTTTTAAGAGGTTCTAATTCATTTAAAATAAAATCACTAAAATTTGATACTTTATCAACTTATGGAATTATGAAGGATTATTCTAAAAATACAATAAAAGATTTAATATATTTTCTTATTACAGAATGTTATATAGAGATTGTTGGTAATAAATATCCTGTACTTAAACTTACTAAAAATGCTTCTAATGTTCTATTTAATAATGAAAAAGTAACTATTAAAAGAAAAATTGAAAAGATTCCTCAAAAGGTGGATGATGATTATGATTCACAATTATTTGATATCTTACGTAGTATTAGAAGAAATATTTCAATAGAAAATAATATTCCTCCTTTTATTGTTTTTTCTGATATTACTTTAAAACAAATGGCTACATATTACCCAATAACTAAAGAAAATATGCTTAATATTAGTGGGGTTGGTAGCTTAAAATTTGAGAAGTATGGAAATATATTTATTGAAGCAATTAATAATTATGTATCGGCAAACAATATTAAACCTCAAGACTTTATTATGCAATCTGAAAAAACAAGAAAAGCATCTAATTCAAGGGTAGATACAGCTGCTGTTACATATGATTTATTTAAAAATGGAAAGACAATTAAAGATATTGCAGAAGAAAGAGATTTAAAAATTAGTACCATTGAAGGTCATCTTTTAAAATATTACGAAATGGGTAAGGATGTGAATCTTTCAAGTTACATACATTCTAATTATAGAGATGATATTTATAATGCTATTAGAACTTATGGTTATACTAAATTACGTGTTTTAAAAGATGCTTTGCCAAAAGATGTTACTTATTTAGATATTAAGTATTATGTTATTGAATATCAGAAAAATGCATAAATTAATTTAAAATAGCAAGGTTATTGCCCTTGCTATTTTACTAGTTCTAATATATCTGATTTTCCTATTAGTCCTACACTTCTATTTGTTTCGTTGCCATTTTTTATTACAACTAATGTTGGTATAGACATTATTTCGTACTTTATTGCTATATCTTGTTCTTGGTCTATGTTTATTTTTACAACTTTTATGTCTTTATTTTCTTGAGCTACTTGTTCCACAATTGGTGATAGCATTTTGCATGGTCCACACCAATCGGCATAAAAATCAATTAATACTGTTTTTTCACTTTCTAAAACTTCTTGTTCAAAATTTTTACTTGTCACTTCTAAAACTTCCATTTTCTCTCCCCCCTTATTTTCGCTACTTTGTGACTCTTGTAGCTTATTTTCATTTTGTTTTTTTAAAAATATATTAGCAAGAATTAATATTCCTATGAAAACTATTATTAATATTATATACACTATTTTTTTATTCATATTGGTCTCCTTTTAGAAAAATATCATGTAAATTCCCATTATTATTAATATCATTCCAGAAATTTTCTTTATTATATTATA
>CALXWL010000030.1 GCA_944392385.1 uncultured Clostridia bacterium
CTGGTGCAGGTAAATCAGTTACAATGAAAACATTAATATCACGTTCAGCAGTTTTAATGGGAATTGAAAGTTTAGCACTAGATGCAGAAGGTGAGTATAAAATAGTTGCTGAAAGCTTAGGAGGAATAAATGTTGTTATAAGCCCAACATCACAAACAATTATTAATTTATTTGATATAGAAGAAGAAAAAGTAAAAGATGAAATAACAGGAAGGGAAAGAACTGTATTAAATGTAGAAAACAAAATAGAAGATGTAACTCAAGCATTAATTACAATGGCAAGAGGAAGCACAAGAAGTGAAGAAGTAAATGAGCTTACAAAACAAATAATAGCAGAAGCAGTCGCAGAAGAATATACAAGATGTGGAATAACCGCAGACCCAAATAGCATATATGAAAATTCAACATCAGGAGGAGTTAGAATAGGAGGGCTATCAAGGAAAAAGAAACAAATGCCAACAATAGGTTCTTGGTATAAAACATTATTGAAAAAAGCAGAAGAAAACAAAGATGATAACTATACATTCCATTATAGTTATTTAAAAAAAGTTATGAAACAATACGTAAGAGAATTAAATGGTCAAATGGCATACTTTGATGGACAATCAACATTTGATTTATTAGAAGGATTACCATTTATAAACCTAGATATATCTCAGCTAGAAGAAAGATTTGCAAGACCACTTGCACAACAAATATTGTTATCATGGATATGGGAAAAATTCGTAAAGAAAAACAGTGAAGATAGAAATAAAGCAACTAAAAAAAGAGTTTTAGTTGACGAAGCATGGATGTTACTACCATTCCCAGAAGCAGTAGACTTTTTAAACAAAATGGCCAGACGTGCAAGAAAAAGGAATGTATCACTTGCAATAGTATCACAAAGATTTCAAGACTTCTATGAAAACCAAGAAGCACAGGCAATACTAACATCATCAGATACAAAACTATTCTTAGCACAAGATAAATCGGAAATACAATACCTAAAAGAAGTATTCAAACTAAGTGAAGGAGAAGCAAACTTCTTAGTAACATGCACAATAGGAGAAGGACTATTCAAAGTAGGAGCAGACACAGCAATACTTCAAATAACACCAACAAGAAAAGAATTTGAATTCATGGAGACAAATTTAAACAAATTAGCCGAAAGAAATGCCTAAATTAAACTTAAAAATATAATATAAATAAAATGCAAACTGTGCTAAAAGAGAGGTATGTATGAGAAATATAAAATTACTTATAATAATTTTAACCATATTTTCAGTAATCTTAATATGTACAATTATTGCACTAGGTGTTCAAAATAGTAAAATGCAAAATGATACTAATATAGAAAATAATATAGAAAATATAGAATCATCAAATATTACAGAAAACACTATGTCTGCTAATCCAGAACTTACATATAATACAAGCTTACAGGAAGTAACTTCAAACTCTATTTTATACAGTATAAGCAATAATATAAACAAATACTTTAACTACATAAAAGAAGGAAATACACAAGCTGTAAATGAATTAGGGGGAAATACGGTATATACTATATCAAACAATGTAAAATATGTGGTTAAACAAGCTTATAGTACAGAAAACGAATATATTACTAAATATTATACATATGGCATATTAACAATAGCCAATGGAAATTTAACAGCAACAGAGCAGGAAGTATTTAATATAATTTATGTAGATATAGAAAATAATACATATCTGATAGAACAAACTACAAAAGAAGAATTAAGCAATATAAAAGAATTAGGAAAAGATGAAAATATAGATATACCACAAGGAACATACAATAATTTCGAATATGAATATGTAGATAATGTAAAACAAATGGAGATATATTTAGAAGATTTTGTATTTCAAATATTTAATAATATAGAAAATGCATACAATATATTAAATGAAGAATATAGAACTAAGAGATTTGGAAGTGTAAATAAATTTGTAGAATATGTTACAGAAAAACAAAATCAAATAAGGAATATAAAAATAGTACAATACAGCGTAGAAGATGAAGCAGAAAGCAAGGTATATAAAGGAACAGATGAATATGGAAATTACTATCATATAATAGAAAATGCTTATATGGAATATGAAATAATTTTAGACAATTATACAATGGAAGATTATTCATCATCAAATGAGGAAGAAAAAATAGAAAAAAGTGCAGAAAAATTCATACTAATGTTAAATTCAGCAGATTACACAAATGCATATAATTTACTTGAACAAACATTTAAGGAAACATATTTTCCAACAGAACAAGAATTTATAAATTACATAAAAAATAATTGGTATGAAAGAAACATTATAGCTTCAAAAGAGGTAAATAGCGAAGGAATATGTATTGTAACAATAAAAGACGCAATAAGCACCGAATCTAACCAAATGCAAAAGCAATTTAAAATAACTATGGGAGAAGATATGAATTTTGAAATAGAATTTGATTTATGATATAATAATTATGTAACTACATAATTCCAATTTAGGAACAATAGGAGGAGAAAATGATTACTTTAATTTCCATCGTTTTAGTGTTTTTAGCTCTATTTGTAAATCCTATGTTTGCCACAATTATATTAGGAGGAGTTCTCATATATAACATAGCAAGATTAATGCTAGGATTTATAGAAAGAAAAATTGATCCAGTTGAATGGTGGATACGGCTAGTCATCAATGGAGGAATTGTAACAATAATCATAATTTTTATAATAAAAACAATTCTTTCATAAAATTCTCAAACCAGCTCAAATAAAAATTTTGAGCTGGTGCTTTTACATAAACATACAGAAAAACATATAAAACAAGAAAAATAAACACATAATATCACATAAATTTACACAAACACCTTTAAAACAAGAAAAAAATATGTTATAATAAAAAAGAATGTAAACCTTTGTAAGAGAGGAGAAAAGGTAAATGAAAACTCTTCTAAAAAACGCAATAATAAAGAAAATATTAGTAGTATTCATAACAATAATAATGATAAGTAATTTTATTATGCCTAATTATGTTTGTGCTGCTTCTCCTGGTGAAAATTTAGTATCAGGATTTTTCTACTTGCTTATATATATTGGTGATAAACTTATGGAAATTATGCAAGAGGTAATGATTGGTGATAACTACATAGGAAATCCTTATACAGGATATCAAATATCATATTCACCAGGAGTTATATTTTCAAATGAAGTTCCAGCATTGGATATAAATTTTATAAATCCAATGGATGATCAAGAAATTCTTATAGGAGGAAGCTCATATGTAGCGCTTTCGGATTTTGATGCTAATAATATTGTAAACCGAATGGAAAGAGTTAGTGATGTTTATCATGTTAACAATTGGCCTTTTGGAAAATCATGGGATGATCATTGGGAGGATATTAAAAGAAGTATGGGATTTTATGCAGCCGACTCAGTAAGGATAAGTACTTCTTCTATTAATATTGATGAATTTTTAACTTTGGGTTTTTGGAATTCTCTTATATCACATCTTAGCCTAGAAGGATGGACGGAAGGAAATAATCAAATTTATGTTTTATGGTATTCAGGAGATACAGCTTATTTATTAGTTAGTGTAACAGGTCATGGAGGAATAGGGGTTACTGTAATGGAAACAATTTATTATACGGTATATTCAACAAAACTCACACCAGAAGAGATAACACAGTTACAGGCTAATGTTAAGCAAGCAGAAAATTCTCAAGCAATAATTAAAGAATCAATAGCAGGAAGATTACAAAATAATGTATCCACTTGGTATTTAGCTTTAAGAACTATTGCTCTAGTTGGATTATTATCAGTATTAGTATATATCGGGATAAGAATTATATTAAGTTCTACTTCCTCACAAGATAAGGCAAAATATAAAAATATGCTTAAAGACTGGTTGGTAGCAATATGTTTATTATTTTTATTGCATTATATAATGGCGTTTATGTTAGAATTTACAGGGAATTTAAATAATATTATAAAAAATAATGTTATTCAAAGAAATGCTGACGGTACAATTTCTGACGCATTAATGAGTAATGTTAGAAACTTAATTATGACAGATTATAACGATGTTTGGTCAGAAGCTCCTGGTCGTGTTATTATGTATTTAACATTAGTTATATTAACAGGTGTTTTTACAATTCAATACTTAAAAAGGGTAGTGTTTATGGCATTTTTAACTATAATAGCACCAATGATAGCATTAACATACCCATTAGATAAAATAAAAGATGGAAAAGCTCAAGCATTTAGTTATTGGTTAAGAGAATATATATTTAATTGTTTAATACAGCCAGTACATTTATTACTATATGCAATATTAATAACAAATGCAATTGATTTTGCCTCAGACAATGTATTATATGCAATAGTAGCACTAGCATTTATGGTACCAGCAGAGAAGTTTATAAAGGAAATGTTTGGAATGAAATCAAGTTCACCAACAGGAACATTAGGAGCAGCAGCAGGTGGAGCATTAGTAATGAGTATGCTAAATAAAATAAAATCAAAACCACCAAAAGAAGGAGCAGAAGCAGCAGGTGCAGGTGCAGCAAGTAGCCCAAGTGGAACTAGAACGGCAAGACAAGCATATGGAACAAATAGTCAAATCCCTCAACCACAAGGAGCATTACAACCACAAATACAAAATCAAGCTCAAGCACAAACAACCCCACAAATGGCAAATCAAGGAGATCCAGAAGTTACTGGAGGGCAAGTAATAAAGCCAAACGATCATTTAAAAATGCCACAAGCATCACAACATAAAAAGCCAAGTATTGCAAGAGGACTAGATGCTATAGGTGAAAAATATATTTATGGAGTAGACACTTGGAAAACAAGAGGCAAAAAATTTGCAAGAGGAATTGGAGGAGCAGCAGTAGGAGCATTGGCTGGAACAACTGCTTTAGCAGCACAAGTAGCAGATGGTGATTTGTTTGATAATCCTGAAAAAGCTTTACAAGAAACAGCAGTAACAGCAGGAATTGGATATATAGCAGGAAGTAATTTTACTGGAAACAGGATACAAGGTGTAAAAAATGGAATTGAGACATTCAAAAAAGGTGCTTATGGGTTAGAAGATTATAATAATGCAAAATATAATGCCCAATTCTTTAATAGTGATGCATATAAAATAATCGAACAGGATCCTGAAATAGTTAATGCATGGTGGGGAGACAAAGAAATTATTAAACAAGTTACAAACTCATACTTAAACCAAGGGATAACTGATGATAAAATAATAAAAGATGGAATGAAAGCAGGAGTAAATGGAAATGAATATAAGGCTGCTTCATCACTGGGAGTTACAGATGTAAAAGATTATGCAAGAGTAAGAGATAAAAATGCTAATAAGCAATTAAATGCTGCACAAATAGCTGCACGTATGCAGATAGCAAAAAATATGCCAGAAAAATTATATAATGATAAAAATGGATTTGTAAGATACGCAAAACGATATGGAATTGAAAACGAAGAAGATGCAAGAAGATTATTCAGTGAAATTGATGATTTTGTTTAAAATTAGGCAGATTTATATCTGCCTAAAAGCATAAAAGAAGGTGATGTAGTTTGACAAAAGATGAATTAGAAGATCAAAAATTAGAAAATGAAGCCATGAAAACTGCCAAGGAAAAAGCAAAAAAGGAAAGTAAAAAGCAGATTCAAAAAATAATATGGCATGCAGTAAAGGCTGCAGTAATACCATTTATTATATTATTTGCAAAAATAATGGCAGTTGTATTATTAGTATGTGTTGTAGTTAGTTTATTTCAAAGCATTTTAAATTTTGATGATAATGACAATAGCTCAACTACGACAGACCAAGAATACACCTCTTCTGCATCAGAACAAACAGGAGGAATAGACGTAACAGCCGAAGACTGGCAATTAACAAGAAATCAAATAGAAGAATTTATAAGAAACTATGAAACAGGAAATGAAGAATTAAGAACAGAATTATTAGAAAATAGAATAGAGCAAATATATAATTGGCAAGAAGAAACAGGATATAGTGCAGGACTAATAATTGCAATAGCATTAGAAGAAAACAAAACAAATTTTGATGACTTTTTAGAAGAAATGAATGAAAAAGGTAACATATGGAAAGAAGCAGGATACAAAACAGTAAAAGAAATAGCCCAAGATTATATAGGAGATGAAACAGCAGAAGAATGGGCAAATACAATAATAGAACCAGGAATGCAAGAAACAGGGGAAGCATTAGGAATAATAGTATATGGAGAAAAAAACATACCAGGAGATGGAAAAAGTAGAGGATATTATAATGTATATGTAAGTAAAACAGGAAAAATGTATAGGAACTATAAACAAATAATAGGAGAATATTCAAAGCATGTATGGTCACCAACGTACAATGGAATACCAGGAACAATATATAATAATGGCTGTTCATTAACAAGTATTGCAGTAGTAGTAAGTGGGTATCAAAATAGAGAAATAAGCCCATTAGATGTAGTAAATAGAATTTCAAACGATACAGGATATGTAGCAATTTTTTACCCAATGGTTGCATTTAGCAGTTATGGAATAGAAGCAGTAAGACCGCAATATAATTCTAAATCAAGTGTAATAAATCATGTACAAACAGGAAGACCAGTTATAATACATGTATTAAAAGAAGAAGGAAGCACATTTACAGAAGGAGAGCATTGGATGGCAATATTAGATTATAACGAAACAACAGACGAACTATATGTATCAAACCCAAGTGCAACAAGACCTACCAAAACAGGTTGGATTGATGCAGATATGGTATTAACAGGTTGCACAGAATATTTCGCAATAATGAATTAAGAAGAATATACAATGTAAAATAATTTATAGACTATATGAATTTTACAATAGAATTTGATTTATGATATAATATAAATATCCATTTTTTAAGGAGGAAAATTCTATGGAAGAAAAAGGAGGAAAAGATTTAGCACAAGATATGAGAAAAGAACAAGAAGAAATTGAAAAATATTATGAAAATGTTAAACTAGAATTAAGTAGAATAAAACTAGAAAATGTAACCATTGGAGAAAAGCATGAGCAAAGGCAAAATGATGATGGAGATATAGAAGAGTTTATAAGTTATGGAGTATATATAGACTTTAAGGGCGAAAGCATTCTTATAGCTACAATAGACGAAAATGGAAAATTAGTACCAAATGAAAGTATTTTGCAAGATGAAAAATATAATTATGAAGACAGAAAAAAATTAGGTGACATGTTAAATTTATTAGGGTTAGAACAAGAAGAAGTAGATATAGATAAATTGCAAGAACAATTAAAAGATATAGA
The DNA here is from genome assembly GCA_944392385.1 of uncultured Clostridia bacterium. Classification (GTDB taxonomy): domain Bacteria; phylum Bacillota; class Clostridia; order TANB77; family CAG-508; genus UMGS1781. Next base: position 7,305 of record CALXWL010000030.1, read on the forward strand.
AGCAAAAACAAAAGAAGAATTAAAACAAGAAAAAAATCTAGAAGAAGAAGAATCAATAAAAGATGAGGGAAAAGAAGAATTAAAAGAAAAAGAAGAATCAGACAAAGAAAAAATTGCAAAGAAATATAATTTGAATACAAATCAGATAATTCATGTAGACATGAATAATGAAAAAATAACGGAAGATGAAACCTTTGCAAGATTAGTTAAATGGGCAGATGGAAAAGAAGAAATTTATGTTATACCAGGAGAAAATGAATATACTTGGGAAACAATTGGCAGAAAAAAAGGAGAAGAAGAATTTACTAAAATAGAAGGAGCAAATAAGCAAATATATGGAAAAAATCCAAACATAACTATACAAAGAATAGATGATGAGAAAATAACGAAGATAAAACCACTTGCTATGTATGAAATAGATAGCGATACTGCAATAGCTATTGTGAAAAATGAATATGGAGAACCAGAGCAATTATATTGTAGAAAACAGGAAGGAGAACAAAAATATTGGGGAACAGTAATACCAGAAGTTTCAAAGAAGAATGTAACGCAATTAGATTTTGATACAAGGTCATTTATGTCATCAAAAAACACATCTGAAATGGATTTAATAAAAAAAGAAAAAGAATTAAAAAAGGCACAAAATTTAGAAGAAAGAGGAGTTCCATCAAAAGAAGAAGGAGTACAAGTTTACGAAATAGAAGGAAATCGAAGACAAAACATGGAACTAGTAAAAGAAGAAGTAGTAAAAGACTTAATGAAAAGAGATGGCATTGTAGACAGATTAACAGTACCACCAGGATATTATGAAAATAAAGCAGAAAAAGTTTTAAAAAGACTTAAACAAAACCAAGACATAAATTATGAACAAGCAGTAGAACAAATAGAAAAAGAAGGAGAAAGAGAAAGCGGAGGAAGAACACCAGGAGAAACAAGAAAAAGAGAAAGCTAATACATAAAAAAAACTGGAAAAAATAAAAAAAGTTTTTATATATAATAAAACCAATAATCTAATTAGATTATTGGTCTTTTGGTTACTTATTCATCTTATCTATTATAACACCCAAAATAAATAATCCAGCGCCGATAAGAAAGACTATAGTTAAGATGCCTTCTAAGTGTAAATTAAAAAGTAAGGCAAAAATCATAAAAAGAAGCACAACTATTCCAAAAATCATAATAAAACTTCCTTTCAGGTTATATATACAAAATTATATCATTTCAACTATAATGTAGTCAATAATTAAACGTAAGTTCTACTAATTTTTGAATAAAATTTTCAAAATATACCATAATAATATTAGGGAGATGATTTATTTTGAAAATAAAAAAACTTATAATTTCTTTAATATTATTTATAACTATAATTTCAATATCTAGTATATCCACAGCAATGTCACATTATCAAACAGTTGGAACAACAACTGGATTGGTTACTGCATCAGCTCTCAATGTAAGACAAGGACCAGGAACAAATTATAAAATTGTAACAATGGTATATAAAAATGAATATATAAGGATATTTGCCCAAATAGGAGATTGGTATGTAATTCAAACAGATAAAGATTATGTAGGTATGGTAAGTAAAAAATATGTAAGATTAATATATCCAACAGGAGGGGCATCAGATGAGCAAGAAAGCACAACTCCTCCACAAACAGAAAATTCCAATGGTTTAACAGCAGATGAACAAGAAACATTTGATTTAATAAATGCAAAAAGAGCAGAAGCTGGATTATCAGCATTGAAAATTGATAGCCAAGTACAAAATGTGGCAAGAGTAAAAGCACAGGACATGGTAGATAACAATTATTTTTCACACACATCGCCAACATATGGTTCACCATTTGATATGATGAAAAGCTTCGGAATAACATATAAAGCAGCAGGTGAAAACATTGCAGGTAATTCAAGCAATAGTGGAGCAGTAAACGCATGGATGAACTCAGAAGGGCATAAGGCAAATATATTAAGTAATAATTATAATTATACAGGAATAGGAGTAGTTAGTAGCCCAAAATATGGAAAAATTTATGTACAAATGTTTATAGGAAAATAGCAAAAAACATCCACAATATGAACAGCATATTGTGGATAAGTTTTTATTCTCCAAAAACGGCTCTATAATCATTTTTAAATTTCTCAATTCCAATATCAGTTAAAGGATGTTTAATACATTGTTCAATAACCTTGTATGGAACAGTTGCAATATCTGCACCAGCAAGAGCACAGTCTATAATATGAACAGGATTTCTTACACTTGCACAAATAATTTCAGTTTTAATATTTTGAATTTTAAAAATTTGGGAAATAGTACGTATCAAGTCAATACCAGGAGTAGCTATATCATCTAAACGACCTAAGAATGGAGACACATATGTTGCACCTGCTTTAGCAGCAAATAAAGCTTGGGTACTATTAAAAATAAGAGTAACATTAGTTTTTATTCCTTCTTGAGATAGAACTTTAACAGCTTTTAATCCTTCACCAGTCATAGGAATTTTTACAACCATATTTGGGTGAATTGCTGCAATTTCTCTGCCTTCTTGTATCATATCTTCAGCTTTTGTAGTAGTTGCTTTAACTTCGCCACTAATTGCACCATCAACAATAGATGTAATTTCTTTGATGACTTCGTTAAAATCTCTTCCTTCTTTAGCAATTAAAGATGGGTTTGTAGTAACACCTGAGATAATACCCATATCATTAGCTTTTTTAATTTCTTCAACATTAGCAGTATCAATAAAAAACTTCATAAGAACCTCCTATAAAATATGTGCTATATACTAAATAAGGACAGTCCCCATTTAGTACTCAATTTAATATAATATATAACAAAAAGCAAAAAAAATAAATAGTATTTTGTAATATTTTGAATTTTGTGGTATACTAATACAAAATGTAGACGGTAAACAAAGGAGAAGTAATGGTATCAACAATTTTATTAATAATACTGGGATTTATATTATTAATTTTAGGTGCAGATTTATTAGTTAGAGGTTCTAGCAATATTGCAACCCGATTTCATATACCAGAAATTATAATTGGTTTAACGATTGTAGCACTAGGAACATCAATGCCAGAACTTATTATAACAATTAGTTCTGCCAATAAAGGAGCAACAGACTTAATAATTGGAAATGCAATAGGTAGTAATCTATGTAATTTATTATTTATACTAGGTGCAACTGCAATGTTAAGGCCAATACAATTAGATAAGGATGTAAAAACAGTTCATCTTCCAGTTGCATTTATTTCTACTCTTGTAATCCTTTTTATGGGAATAGGAATATTGGGAAGCCCAGATAATTTTATTAATAAATCAGATGGAAGAATCTTAGTAATCTTATATTTTATATATTTCTTGTACCCAATAATAATAGAAATAAAAGACATTTGGAAAACGGAAAGGGAAGAAAAAAGAAGTAATGAAAAATCTAAAATTAGTGTTTTACTTTCAATAGTATTTATAATAATAGGAGTAGTTCTATTAAAATTTGGAGGAGATCTTGTAGTTGATGAGGCAAGTGAGCTTGCAAATATTTTTGGATTAAGCCAAAGGGTTATAGGATTAACAATTGTTGCAATAGGAACAGCCTTGCCAGAAATGATAACAGCAGTTATAGCTGTTGTTAAAGCAGAAGGTGGCTTAGCAATAGGAAACCTAATAGGCTCATGCATAGTAAACTCATTTTTGATATTAGGAACAGGAGCACTAATCACACCTCTAGAATTTTCAAGAGAATTTAATGAAAATTTAATATTATTAGCTGTAGCAATATTATTCATATGGATTTCGTGTTTTATAGGAAAGAAAAATACTATAACAAGGTACAAAGCAGCAGTATTGTTGCTAATGTTTATATATTATATGTGGAAACTGTTCGTATAAATAATATAGTATATAAAATGGTCTTAAATGCCATTTTATATACTAAAGAAAGGAATTATACATAAAAATATATGAAAAAGGAACTAGCAATAGATATAATAGAAAAACTAAAAAAATATTATCCAGATGCAACATGCAGTTTAGATTTTAAAACACCATTTCAATTAGTTGTAGCAGTTATGTTATCTGCACAGTGTACAGATGAACGTGTAAATAAAACAACACCAAGTTTATTTGAAAAATATGGAGACCCAGAATCAATTTGTAACATGGACATCGAGGAGTTAGAAAAAATAATACATCCATGTGGCTTTTATAAAAATAAAGCAAAAAACATAAAAGCAATGGCAAAAGAAATAATAGAAAAATATGGGCGGAAAAGTACCAGGAACAATGGAAGAGCTAACAAGCCTTCCAGGAGTAGGTAGAAAAAGTGCGAATGTAGTAATGCTAGAAGCATTTGGTAACCCACAAGGTATAGCAATAGATACACACGCAAAAAGAATTGCAAATAGAGTTGGCTTATCTAAAAATGTTATTCCAGAAAAAATAGAACAAGATATATTAAAATTAATACCAAAAAAATACTATAAAGATGTTAACCATTTATTAGTTTGGCATGGAAGAAAAATATGTGATTCAAGGAAACCAAAATGTGAAAAATGCCCAATAAAAGAATATTGCAAATACAATTTGGAGAACGCTAAAAAATGAACAAAAAATCAATTTAAAAGTAATGAGGTATTATATGAAGAAAAGATGTAAATGGTGCAATTTAAAAAATGAATTATATGTAAAATATCACGATGAAGAATGGTGCAAACCTAATTTTAATGATAAATACTTATTTGAAATGCTAATATTAGAGTCTTTTCAAGCAGGACTTTCGTGGGAGTGTGTACTAAATAAAAGAGAAGACTTTAGAAAAGCTTTTGACAACTTTGACATTGATAAAATATCTAAATATAATGATGAAAAAATAAAAGACCTTTTATTAAATGAAAAAATAATAAGAAATAAATTAAAAATAAGAGCAAGTATCAATAATGCAAAAATATTTAAAAAACTACAGAAAGAATATGGTTCGTTTTTTAATTATTTAAAAACATTTACAAATGATAAAATTATTTATGAAATAGGAAAAACAAAATCAAATCTATCAGATACAATTTCAGATGATTTAAAAAAAAGAGGAATGAAATTTGTAGGAAGTACAATTATTTATTCATACTTACAAGCAGTAGGTATAATATATTCACATGATAAAGAATGTTTTTTAAACCAAAATGCTACAACGTAACAAAACAAAAACAAAGTTACAAAAAAACAAATTATCATAAACAACCCTTAAACAGAATACACTTAAACAAAAGTATTCTATATGGGGGTTTTTTATGAGAGGAGTTTCAATAGAAGAACGAGCTTGCACTTTAGCACATTATATAATAGACACAGGAGATACTGTAAGAGGAGCGGCAAAGAAATTCGGAATAAGTAAGTCTACAGTACACACCGAAGTAACATTCCAGAACGGTAAAAATAAATCACCTATAATCCCAGAAAGTATTGAAATTAAAA
>CALXWL010000031.1 GCA_944392385.1 uncultured Clostridia bacterium
TGTTAAAAGGGGCCTGTTTAGGTGTTTCGGGGGATGGTAGGGACGGGGGATGACGGCAACCAAGAGACTTTGATAGGTTTTGAATAAAAAATCTTTAGTGTGTTTTTTTGTATTCTTCAAATTGTATACTTATTTTATATTATTAATAAATTAAAGTCAATATAAAATAAATAAATGTAATATTACATTTATATTACAGTAATATTACATTTATATTACATTTCATCTTCTCCTATATCTATTGCACCCGCAATTGCAATTATTAGAATTTGTATTATTATTACTATTATTATTTCCTAGTAAATCTTCTACTGTATCACATATGTTTTCATTATTGTCGTTTTCATTGTTTTGAATATTACGAAGTAAAGCTTCCAACAAATCGCATATGTTTTGTTCATTATTATGCCTGAATTTTATTATGTGAACAATAAGTGCAGTTATAAATGCTATTATTGTGTATACAAGTGTTGCTATAAGAAAAGTCTCATCAAATACTGCAAAAGTTACCACTAAAAATATTGCAAAGATTAAACTTGCTACCGCAATAGGGCATTTAAGTAGTTTTTCAAGTATTGCAGATATAATGATTACTGCTATTGGGAGTGCAAAAAAAATTAATAAAGTATCCATACTATACCTCCAATATATAATATGAATACTTTCATTATTTTGTGTATTAATCGTACCAAGCAAACTCCCAGTCGTTAAAACGTATTGTGTCTCCATCTTTAGCACCTGCTTTTTTCAGTGCTTCTTCTATTCCAAGGTTTCCTAGCATTTTCTGGAAATAATACATAGATTCATTGTCTGCTAAATTTACTCTATTCATTAATTTATCTACGTCTGGACCTTTTACGATAAATTCTCCATTTACTTTTTCTATTTCAAATCCTTGTTTTTCTTCTTCTAATGTATATATTATCTTTTCTTCTGTCTCAATTATATCTTCTTTTGGTAATTTTTTTAGTTCTTCTGAGACATTTCTAAATAGTTCTTTTAAGCCTTCTCCTGTTGCTGCAGATATTTTATATATCTCAAGGTTTAGTTTCTTTGCTAATTTTTCTAAGTTTTTATACAAGCTTTCATCTTGCATACTATCTATTTTATTTGCAACTATTATTTGTTTACGTTTGCTTAATTTTTCGCTATATTTTTTTAATTCTTCATTTATTATTTTAAAATCTTGTACTGGATCTCTTCCCTCTGAACCAGAAACATCTATTACATGTAATAATAGTCTTGTTCTTTCTATATGGCGTAAGAATTGTAAACCTAAGCCTATTCCTTTGCTTGCTCCTTCTATTATTCCTGGTATATCTGCTATTACAAAACTTTCTCCATACTCTGTTTTTACAACACCTAAATTTGGTTCTAATGTTGTAAAATGATAGTCTGCAATTTTTGGTTTTGCTGAGGTTACTATTGAAAGTATTGTTGATTTTCCCACATTAGGAAAACCTATAAGTCCAACATCTGCTAATAATTTTAGTTCTAGAATTAATTCTTTTTCAATTCCTTTTTCTCCACCTTGAGCAAAATGTGGTGCTTGTCTAGTTGCTGTTGCAAAATGAGAATTTCCTTTTCCACCTCTTCCTCCTGGAAGTACTAGTTCCTTTTGGCCTGGTGTTGAAAGGTCTGCTATTACCTTTCCTGTTTTGCTATCTTTTATAACTGTACCTAAAGGTACTTTTATATATAAATCTTCTCCTTTTTTTCCATAGCAATTGTTGCCGCTACCATTTTCACCATTTTGAGCTTTATATTTTTTATTATATCTAAAATTTATTAATGTATTTGAATCTGGATCAACAATAAAATATACGTCTCCACCTTTTCCGCCATCTCCACCATCAGGTCCACCAGCAGCTACATATTTTTCTCGTCTAAATGTTATTGCTCCATTTCCGCCATCTCCTGATTTTGCATAAATTTTTGTATAATCTACCAGCATTTCTGCCCTCCTTCCTTTATTTTAATTCGTAAAATCTGACATTAATTATTTTTTACTTATACAATAATTCCAATTTTTTGTTTAACCATATTTAATGTTTCTGATGCTAACTTTCTTGCACTTTCAGCACCTTTTGTATATATTTCTTCTAAATATTTTGGGTTATCTAGAATCTCTTTATACTTTTTTTGTATTGGTTCTAATTTTTCTATTACTGCTTCTGCTACCTTTGTTTTAAAATCACCATATCCATGGCCTTCAAATTCTTTTTCAATTTCTTGCATTGTTTTTGATGTTATTGAACTATATATTTGCATTAAATTACTTACTCCTGGCTTAGTTTCAGGATTAAATCTAACCTCATTTTCTGAATCTGTTACTGCTTTTTTGAATTTTTTCAAAATAACATCTGGTTCATCTTCTAGAAAAATTACATCATTTAGGTTAGTTGCACTTTTGCTCATTTTTTGGTTAGGATCTTGTAACCCCATTATTCTTGCACTTGATTTTCTTACATATCCTTCTGGCATTACAAATGTTTCACCATATAGTTTATTAAATCTTTCTGCTATATCTCTTGTTATTTCCAAATGTTGCATTTGGTCTTCTCCAACAGGTACTAAGTTTGCTTGATATAGCAATATATCTGCTGCCATAAGTGCTGGATATGTAAACAATCCTGCATTTATATTATCTGCATGTTTTGCAGCTTTATCCTTAAATTGGGTCATTCTTGAAAGTTCTCCCATATAAGTATAGCAGTCTAAAATCCATCCAAGCTCAGCATGTTCCTTTACTTGTGATTGTATAAATATTGTGTTTTTTTCTGGGTCTAGTCCTGCTGCAATATATATTGCAAGTATCTTTAGTGTATTGTTTTTTAGTGTCTCTGGGTCGTTTCTAACTGTTAATGAATGTAAGTTTGCTATCATATAATAGCAATTATATTCTTCTTGCATTTTCACCCAATTATCTATAGCCCCTAGATAATTTCCTAATGTTAATTTTCCTGTTGCTTGAATTCCGCTTAAAATGATTTTTTTACTCATACTTATTCTCCCCTTTCAAAATATTTACCATTATACTTTAAAATGCTAAAAATTACAATACCCTAATCTGGTTATTCCAAATTAGGGCTTTATATTTTTATTTAGATTCTACTGGATAAACACTTACTTGCTTTTTATCTTTACCTTTTCTTTCATATTTTACTGTACCATCTATTAAAGCAAATAGTGTATCATCACTACCAATATCCACATTATTACCTGGATACATTTTTGTTCCTCTTTGTCTTACCAATATATTCCCAGCAAGAACAAATTGTCCATCTGCTCTTTTTATACCTAAACGTTTTGACTCACTGTCACGTCCGTTTTTTACACTACCTTGACCTTTTTTATGTGCCATTTATACTCAACTCCCTTTACTTAAAATTTTATAACCTTATATTTTTATGCTTCTACTTTTTTTGCTGTAGCTTTTTTAGTTGTTGTTTTTTTCTCTGTAGATTCAGCTTTTTCTGCTGTTTTTTCTGTTTTTGCAGCAGGTAATTTAATAGCTGTTATTTCAACTTTAGTATAAGGTTGTCTATGTCCTTGTTTTGTTCTTTCATTCTTTTTAGCTTTCATTTTAAAAACTACTATTTTTTTACCTTTTCCGTGTGATACAACTTTTCCTTCAACTTTCACACCTTTTACATAAGGATTTCCAACTTGTACTTTTTTTTCATCAGATACTAAAATTACTTTATCAAAATTAACTTTTTTACCTGCTTCTGTATCTAATTTTTCAAAAAATACTACATCTCCTTCTACTACTTTGTATTGCTTTCCACAAGCTTCGATTATTGCATACATTATCGAAAAGCACCTCTTCTTTCTTTTAATACTCGCTAAGTTTAAATTTTGGGTAGCATATATGCTTTTACAACCCAACTTAAGCGGCTTACGAATTAATATTTTACCATATTTTCCTATAGTTGTCAACTAAAATTTTTTTATAAATTTTTCTTGATTTTTACATATAGTTGTTATATAATTTTTAAAAATTATTTCAGTAAATTTATATTCTACATAATTTTTATCCATACCCAAAAACTATTTTAATTTCAATTTTTATTCAATCTGGAGGTTTTTATGTTCAATTTTTCCTTTAAGTATCTTTTAATTATTTTATTATTAATTATTATCTGTTTTATGGGATTAATTTTTTCCTTAAATTCCATTGGAAGTTTTACTTTATCTGAAAATTCAATTTTAAATTCCGATATTTCTTCTACATCTGCCTTTATTTGGCCTACTCCACGGTTACTCTACCATAACTTCTGGTTTTGGCTATAGAAATGCTCCAACTAGTGGGGCTGGAACTTTTCATGGTGGTATTGATATTGGTGCACCTGCAGGCTCTAATATCGTTGCTGCTTTTTCAGGAGAAGTTATATATATTGGGTTTTATGGTGCAAATGGGTACACAATACGCGTTTCAGATGGGTATTATGTTGCTAATTATTCTCATATTTCACCTTATTTTTTAGTATATGTAGGGCAATATGTAACCAAAGGTGACATTATTGCAACAGTTGGTCCGAAAAACGTATATGGAGTTCCAAATAATCCATATAGGGATTCTAATGGCAACCCTACAAATGGTGCAACTACAGGTCCTCATTTGCATTTTTCAATTAGGATAGATGGGAATGCAGTTAATCCTTTAAATTATTTTTAAGAAAAAAATGTCCCAAATTGGGATAATTTTCTCAATTTGGAACTGACCTTTACATATCATCATCTTCATCTTTGTAATTACAATCATCTTCCATATGTGAACAGCAATCGCAATTATCATCTTCACAATCACAATCATTTCCCCAGTCTAGCTCAATTGTATTATTACATTCTGGGCACACTATTTCTTCTGATGTTAAGTCATTTATTTCTGCCATAAAGGTTTCGTTACAGTATGGGCATCTAATTTCTACATCATAATCTTCATTATCCATTTCATCATCCATATAAATATCTTTTTCTATATTTTTTAAGCTTTTATCCATTTCTTTTAATTTTTCTTCTACATGCAATTGACTTTCTGCTATTGTTACAATTCTATTATTTATTGTTTGTTCTAAATTTGTAATCTCATCAAAGAAAAGATTATATAAATTAAACATTTCCACCTTAGCCATTTCTAAAGCATCTTTGTCTGATATATTATCTTCTAAATTTTTTAAGATTTTCTTAAACTCTGCATTAAAATTTGCCATTGCTATTACCTCTTTCTTTTCTAGGATATTCGCTTAATGAATTATCCAAATATTTTGTAGTTTTGAAATTCCCAATCTACCTTTTAAATTCTTTCCATATACTCCCCAGTACGTGTATCTATTCTGATTTTGTCTCCTGTATTTACAAATAATGGAACATTTATTGTAGCTCCTGTTTCTAGCTGTGCAGGTTTTGTTGCTCCTGCTCCTGCTGTATTTCCACTAAATCCTGGTTCTGTGTATGTAACTTCTAGTTCAACAAACATTGGTGGTTCTATAGCAAATATTTTCCCCTTAAAAGCTAATGTTTTTACCATCATATTTTCTTTTAAGAATTTTAGCATATCTCCTAATTCTTCTTTATTAAGTGGAATTTGGTCATATGTTTCATTATCCATAAAGTAATATAGGTCTCCATCTTGATACAAATATTGCATTTCTCTTTTTTCAATATCTGCTCCTTGTAATTTTTCTGATGGGTTGAATGTTTTTTCTAATACTGAACCATTTATTACATTCTTTAATTTTGTTCTAACAAATGCTGCTCCTTTACCTGGTTTTACATGTTGAAATTCTACTACTTTATATACTGAACCATCCATTTCAAATGTTGTTCCGTTTCTTATATCTCCTGCCATGTATACTTCTGCCATATTATCTTCCCTCTTTCTTCTTAAAATTATACTAACTTATTTATTTTACTATATTTTCCCATAAAAATCAAGTTATATTATAACATAATTTTTTGGTGAAGATGTTAGTACATTGCATCCATTTTTTTCTACTAATATAGTATCTTCTATCCTTATTCCATATTTTTCTGGTATGTATATTCCTGGTTCAATTGCTATTACCATATTTTCTTTTAAGAATTTATCTGTTTTTGAATTTATATATGGAATTTCATGTGTTTCCATTCCTATACTATGTCCTAATGAATGTATTAGACTGTAATTGTGTAATTTAAAGTCATTATCTACTATTTTTGATATTGTTTTTATACTTGCATATTCTTTTATTTCTTTAATTGTATATAACTGATTTTTTAATACTAAATCATACACTGGTTTTATTTCCTCTAATATGCATCCCATAAATATTGTTCTTGTCATATCTGATGAATAGCCCTGATAAATACAGCCCATATCTATTAATATTGGATCTGCCATTTTAACTTTTCTATCTGTTGGTTTCCAGTGAGGGTTTGCGCTATTTTCTCCAATTGCAACAATTGTATCAAATGCTAGCCCTTCTGCTCCATTTTTTTTGAAAAACATTTCTATTTCAAATGCAATTTCTTTTTCTGTCATTCCTATTTTTATGAATTCTAATAAATGATTAAAACATTTATCTGTAATTTCACATGCTTTTTTTATTTTTTCTATTTCTTCATTATCTTTTACTGCTCTTAACTTTTCTATTATATTTTCTGTTTCTGCTAAATTATTTACTCTATATTTTTGTTTTAGATAATGGTATTGCTTATATGTTACATAGTTTTCTTCAAAACCTATATTTTCGCAAAACAGGAAGAAGTTTTCGTACTCTTCTTTACTTACATCTCTAAAGTCAGCAACTATTATTTCGTCATTTATCGTTAACGTACTTTTTACACTTTCTAAAAACATGGTGTATGTTAAAAATATGTTTTCTTTTCTTGTAATTAGTAGTGTTCCTTCGTTTTCTATATTGGTTAAGTATTTTATGTTTATTGGGTTTGTAATAATCATTCCCTCCATATTTAAGTTTCTTAACCTCTCTCGTAAAAGTCTTATTTTTTCGTTCATAGAAAACACCTTCCTTTTACTTTTAATACATTCCCAGAGTAAACACTTTCATTAGGAATGTAAATAATATATTTGTTGGAACAAATATTGTTGTAATTGTTGCAAGAACAATAAATGGTCCAAATGGTATATATCCATCTTTTCTATTTTTTCTGGCTATTATTATAATTATACTTATAATTGCTCCTATTAAGAATGATAGTGCTGATATTATGGCTATATCTACTACTCCGAAACATAATCCTAATGCACCCATTAGTTTAACATCTCCAAGTCCCATTGCCTCTTTCCCAGCAATTGCTCCTCCTATTAGTGTTATAAGTAGAAATATTCCTCCTCCAAGTAACATTCCAAATAACATATCTTTTGCAATATTTAAGTTTTGTATTCCAAATATAAACACGAATATTAAGCCTATCTCAAACATTGTTAAGTTTAATCTATTTGGTATAATTTGTATTTTATAATCTACAACAAAAGCTGATATTAGCATTGGTATAAGTAAAGCAAATCTTACCAAATTTAAACTTATTTTAAAATTATATAGAATTGCTATATATGCTATTGCATTTATTATTATTAGCAAATAATTTATTTTAAATACTTTCTTATATTCTTTAAAAGTTTCTTTAGATAAAATTCTTCTTTCATTCAAAAATGCTATATTTATATAGTCTATAAATTGCCCTATTACACCTCCTAAAAATGCTATTAATACATATAACAAAATATGGATGTCATTAATATACATCATTATTTTTCCTCCTCCAAAAATGCATAGCATTTTTTATTGTTTCTCTTATTTCCTATGTTTTAACTATTATGCAATTTATTTCGCATTTATATTCTATTATATCTTTCTTGATTTTGCAAGGATTTTTTTTAATTTTGCAAGGAATTTACATAAATTGACTTTCTGCTATAAATCTGCTACAATATTTTTGTATCAAATTTTAGGAGGTTTATCATGTCTATCGAAGACTTGAAGTTCAGTTCCCCTGATTCGCAGGCTCTTTTTAAGAGGTTTGTCGAGATAGCACCTAATCTTGACCCTTCTACGTACTCTTTTGTGTATGAGACTCTTCGGATAGTACAGCAATCAGAAGAAATTATTGATATGCTGTGCTCTGTTCTAGAGGATTCACACAAAAAGATTCAGGAGCTACAAGAAGAGATTGATGAAATAAAATATCAATAACTGCGTAAAACGGCAAAAGTAACTTTAAACCTAAAGGGACCCATGTATGAGTCCCTTTTTTATTGTATATGAAAATTTGACTTTTCTTATTTTTCTATCATTTTCTTTAAGAATTTTCCTGTATATGACCTTTCGTTTTTTACTATTTGCTCTGGTGTTCCAACTGCTATTACTTCTCCACCTTTTTCTCCACTTTCTGGTCCTAAGTCTATTATATGATCTGCTGTTTTTATTAAATCTAGATTATGTTCAATAACTACTATACTGTTTCCTGTATCTACCAGTCTTTGAAGTATTTCTATTAGTTTGTGCACATCTGCTATATGCAATCCTGTTGTTGGTTCGTCTAATATATAAAGTGTTTTTCCTGTTGCTTTTTTTGAAAGTTCTGTTGCTAGCTTTACTCTTTGTGCTTCTCCTCCTGAAAGAGTAGTTGATGGTTGTCCAAGTTTTATATACCCTAGTCCTACATCATATAGTGTTTGTATTTTTTGCTTTATTTTTGGTATGTTACCAAAAAATTCTAAGGCTTCTTCTACTGTCATATCTAGTACATCTGCTATACTCTTTCCTTTGTATTTTACTTCTAGAGTTTCTCTATTATATCTTTTACCATGGCACACTTGACAAGGTACATATAAATCTGGCAAAAAGTGCATTTCTATTTTTAGTACTCCATCTCCTTGGCAGGTTTCACATCTTCCACCTGATACATTAAAGCTAAATCTTCCTTTTTCATATCCACGTAATTTTGCTTCATTTGTTCCTGCAAAAATGTCTCTTATTAAATCAAATACTCCTGTATATGTTGCAGGGTTTGACCTTGGTGTTCTTCCTATTGGTGATTGGTCTATATTTATTACTTTATCTATATTTTGAATGCCTAATATTTTTTCATGTTTTCCTGGAAATTCTGATGCTCCATATAATTCTTTTGCAAGTCCCTTATATAAGATTTCATTTATTAAAGTACTTTTTCCTGAACCTGAAACCCCTGTTACACAAGTAAATACACCTAATGGGATTTTCACATTTATGTTTTTTAAATTATTTTGTGCTGCACCTTTTATTTCTATTGACCTTCCATTTGACTTTCTTCTTTTTGCTGGTACTTTTATTTGTTTTCTTCCACTTAAATAATCTCCTGTTATTGAATTTGGATTTTTCTTTATATCTTCTATTGTACCTGCTGCAATTACGTTTCCACCATGTACTCCTGCTCCTGGGCCAATATCTACAATATAATCTGCTGCATACATGGTATCTTCATCATGTTCTACAACTATAACGGTGTTTCCTAAATCTCTTAGTTTTTTTAATGTTGCTATTAATTTATCATTATCTCTTTGATGTAATCCTATGCTTGGTTCGTCTAATATATATAATACTCCTGTTAAGCCTGCACCTATTTGGGTAGCTAATCTTATTCTTTGTGCTTCTCCTCCTGATAATGTACCTGCTGGTCTTGATAGGGTTAAATATTCTAGTCCTACATCACACAAAAATTGTAATCTCTTGCCTAATTCTTTTAAAATCTGACTTGCTATTAATGATTTTGTTTTATCTAGTTTCAAGTTATTCATAAATTCTTGTATTCTATTAATTGGCATATCTGTTAGTTCTTGTATATTTTTTCCGCCTACTGTAACAGATAAGCTTTCTTTTCTTAATCTTGCTCCATGGCATGCATTACAAGGGCTATTGGTCATATAATATTCGTAAAATGTTCTCATCCCTTGAGATTTTGTTTCTCTATATCTTCTCTCTAATGTTGGTATTACCCCTTCAAATGGTGCTGTAAATTTTCTTTCTCCTGCTGCAGAAGTATATTTAAAATCTATTTCTTCTGTACCTGTTCCATATAATATTTTATTTAAAAAATCTCGTGGCAATTTCTTTATTGGTACTTTTATATCTACCCCATAATGTCTTCCTATACTTTCAAAGTACATTTTTGCCATTGTATCGCCTTTTTTCATTGTACTTGCACCAAAAGCTTTTACTCCATCATATAATGTTTTATTTTTATCTGGAATAATTAAATCTTCATTCATTCTCATTAAATATCCTATTCCAGTACATTCTGGACATGCTCCGAATGGATTATTAAATGAAAACATTCTAGGTGATAATTCTTCTATACTTATATTACAATCTGGGCATGCATAATTTTGGCTAAATAGCATCTCTTCATTTGCAGTCCAAATTACTACTAAATTATTTGCATATTTTAAAGATATTTCTATTGACTCAGCAAGCCTACTTCTAATATCTTCTTTTATCACTAGTCTATCTACTATTAATTCTATATTATGTTTTTTCTTTCTATCTATTTCAATATCATCTGTTAACTCATAAACTTTGCCATCAATTCTTACTCTTACAAATCCATCTTTTGCAAAATTTTCTAAAAGAGCTGTATATTCACCCTTTTTTCCTCTTACTACTGGTGCTAAAACTTGAATTTTTGTTCCTTCTTCTAAATTCATTACTGTTTCTACTATTTGGTCTAAAGTTTGTTTTTCTATTTTCTTACCACAATTTGGGCAATGTGGCTCTCCTATTCTTGCATATAGCAAACGAATATAATCATATATTTCTGTTACAGTTCCAACTGTTGAACGTGGATTTTTAGAAGTTGTTTTCTGATCTATTGCAATAGCTGGTGAAAGACCTTCTATTGATTCCACATCTGGTTTTTCCATTAACCCTAAGAACTGACGTGCATAAGAAGACAAACTTTCAACATATCGTCTTTGACCTTCTGCATATAAAGTATCAAATGCAAGTGATGACTTTCCAGAACCAGAAAGTCCTGTTATAACAACTAATTTATCTCTTGGTATAGTTACATTTATATCTCTTAAATTATGTTCTTTTGCTCCTTTAATTACTATATTGTCATTCATAATATCCTCCCTAAAAAATTCGACTATTTTTTTATTATATCACACTCAAACGGAAGTTTCACTATTTTTAACAAATATTTTACAAATTTACTATTTTTTGCTTGACTTTTAGGTGATTTTATATTATACTGGATAAGTGCAAAAAATATCTTTATCAATAAACCCTTGCCCGGTAGTTTATTGGTGTAATATATTTTATAAATTTAAAATTATGAATGGAGGACATTATTCAATGAATAATACTACATACTCAGCTAAGAGTAACGATATTAAAAGACAATGGTATATAATTGATGCTAGCGGTAAACCATTAGGAAGAGTTGCTGCAGAAGCTTCAAAATTATTAAGAGGAAAACATAAACCTACATTTACACCTAATGTAGATACAGGTGATCATGTTATTATATTAAATTGCAAAGATGTTATTTTAACAGGAAAAAAATTAGATCAAAAAATTTATAGACGTCATACAGGATATATTGGAAATATGAAAGAAATTTCTGCAAGAAATATGTTACAAGATAATCCTGAAAAAGCTATGATGCTTGCTATTAAAGGAATGCTTCCAAAAAATAGATTAGGAAGACAAATGATTAATAAAGTTAGAATTTATAGTGGAAATGAACACGAAAATCAAGCACAAAAACCTATAGTTTGGGAGGTAAAATAATATGGCAGAAAAAACTTCATTTATTGGAACTGGTAGAAGAAAAAATTCTATCGCTAGAGTTAGATTAGTTAATGGCAATGGTTCTATTACTATTAATGGAAAAGATCTAAATGAATATTTTGGTGTTGAAACTTTAAAAGTTATAGTTAAACAACCTCTAGTTGCTACAAATACTTTAGATAAGTTTGATGTTATTTGTACTGTAAAAGGTGGCGGAATTAGTGGTCAAGCAGGAGCTATTCGTCATGGTATAGCAAGAGCTTTATTACAAGCTAATTCAGAGTATAGACCTATTTTAAAAGTTAGCGGTTTCTTAACTAGGGATTCTAGAATGAAAGAAAGAAAAAAATATGGTCTTAAAAAAGCTAGAAAAGCACCACAATTTTCTAAAAGATAATATGCTTTTTATGCACAATATACTAAACCTCAGGAGTCTTAATACTTCTGAGGTTGTTTTTTAGCTACATTCCATAATATTAATTTATCAATTGTTTTATAATTATGTAGCAAGGAGAACCACCCAGTTGGGTGGTTCTTTGGTCATCTTTTTTGGAACTTTAATATTTTAAAATACGGGCCATCCCGTTTTATCCTTTCTCCCCTTTCTAAAAGTTCATCTTCTACCAGCTGGCAGAAGTGTTCTCGTTGTTCGAATGGAATTTCTTCCACTTCGATAATGCAGGTATACGGATTATAAAATGAGAAACATTCTTCCATTATCCGTTGGGCTTCTTCGTAAGCCAAAGATTCAATATCCATATCCATGGGATTATGACCTCCTAATTTTTTTATTATTATAGCATAGTTGTTTGTTTTTTTCAAACACATAAAAATATTTTAGCTCCAAGAAATAATATTATTTCTTGGAGCTATTATTATTAATCTACAAAATTAAATTCATCTTT
>CALXWL010000032.1 GCA_944392385.1 uncultured Clostridia bacterium
TGTACTTTGTTCTCTTGTTTTTAATCGAGAACGTTCTTTATTGTACCATTTTATTTTATCATTGTCAACACTTTTTTAAAATATTTTTCAATTTTTTTCAACAAAAAAAATTAGTAACTTTTAAGTTAATATTTCATTGCCAAACCATTACTAATTATATTATATACTATCAATATAATTCATGTTCACATTTTGCTTGGTACCTTTTTATCTTACTACTTTTCTTTAGCTTTGTCAACACTTTTTCATAAAATATTTAAAATAAATTTTACCATTAAGCATACAACTTAAACAAAAAGCACAAAGTAGCCAAAAGCAGTAATGATAAATTCATCATTACTGCTTTTGGCGGACTGCATACTTACTCTAAATTGTAATATTATTCACTAACTCTAATATGTATCTCCTTCAACTGCTCCTCCATAACCTTCCCTGGTGCTCCCATTAGTACATCTCTTGCTTTTTTATTTTTAGGGAATGCTATTACTTCTCTTATATTTGGTTCGTTTGCTATTAGCATTATCATTCTATCTAATCCTGGTGCTGCTCCTGCATGTGGTGGTGTACCATACTTAAATGCATTGTATAATGCTCCAAAACGTTTTTCTACTTCTTCTTCTGGGTATCCTGCTATTTCAAATGCTTTTACCATTATTTCTGGATTGTGGTTTCTTACTGCTCCTGATGCCATTTCATAGCCATTACATACTACATCATATTGATATGCTAAAATTTCTAATGGGTCACTATTTAATAATGCATCCATACCACCTTGTGGCATTGAAAATGGGTTATGATTAAAGTCTATTTTCCCTTCATCTGATAGTTCATACATAGGAAAGTCTACTATAAAACAGAATTTATATACATCTTTTTCTATTAAATCTAATCTATTTGCTAATTCTATTCTTATTTGTCCTGCTATTTTTTGAGCTGTTTTTAGTTCATCTGCAATGAAGAAGATGCTTGAATTTGCAGTTGCTCCTATTTTTTCTAATTTTTTTTGTATGTTTTCTGTTATAAATTTTGAAATTCCTCCAGTAACATTGTTTTCTTCGTCAATTTTTACCCATGCTAATCCTTTTGCACCTAATTCTTCTATTGCATATTTAGTCATATTATCAAAGAATTTTCTTCCTTGAGATGCACCATTTGGTACTATTATTGCTTTTATAACTTTATCTTTGAATGCATTAAATTCAGTATCTTTAAATAGTGTTGTTACATCTTGTATTATCAGTGGATTTCTTAAATCTGGTTTATCACTTCCATATTTTTCCATTGCTTCTCTGTATGGTATTTTTATAAATGGTCCTTCTTCTACTTTCCATGTAGAAAATTTTTTAAATGTTGATGTTATTAATTCTTCTAGTACTTTGAATACATCTTCTTGTGTTGCAAAAGACATTTCAAAATCTATTTGGTAAAATTCTCCTGGTGCTCTATCTGCTCTGGGGTCTTCATCTCTAAAACATGGTGCTATTTGATAATATTTATCAAATCCAGATACCATTAGTAATTGCTTGAATTGTTGCGGTGCTTGTGGTAAAGCGTAAAATTCTCCTGGATGCAATCTGCTTGGCACTAAAAAGTCTCTTGCTCCTTCTGGTGATGAGTTTGCTAAAATTGGAGTTTGAATTTCGCTAAAGCCTAGCTCGTCCATTTTATCTCTTACGAATTTCATTATTTTTGAGCGAAGTAATATGTTATTATGTAATTTTTCATTTCTTAAATCTAAATATCTATATTCTAGTCTTAAATCTTCTCTTACTGATGATATATCAACTTTTTCTGAATTTACTTCAAATGGAAGTACATTTTTGCATTTTCCAAGTAATTCTATTTTCTCTGCTTGTAATTCTATATCACCTGTAGGTATTTTGCTATTTTTGCTTGTTCTTTCTTGTACTGTTCCTTCTACTGAAATTACAGATTCTGTTACTAAGTCTGATACTTGTTTTTGCATTTCTTCATTTTCTGCTATTATTATTTGTGTAATTCCATATTGATCTCTTATATCTATAAATTTCATTCCTCCTAGGTTTCTTATCCTTTGTACCCATCCTGCTATCTTTACTTTTTGTCCTTTATTTTCTATTCTCAATTCTCCACAATTATGAGTTCTGTACTCGTTCATAATATCCTCCTATTTTATATTATTCTTTAACCACTTAACTCGTTCTTCGTGCAATTTTTTTCCAAATTCTATTCCTGGTTTAAGGTTATATTTTTTGATTATGTATTCTCCATTTATATTTTTTAGCATTTCCTTACCTATTGTATAAAAATCGTATTTTTTGTCTTTTATTTCTTCTTTAGTTATGTCTATTGTTCTACTTCTATCACAATATACTACTATTTGCAATCCTTTTAGTCCTAATCCGAGTTTTGTCTATTTTTTCTATAAAACTTACCTTTTTTGAAATTGTCATTTGTGAGAATATTCCACCTTTCATATGTTCTAAAACTGATGTTTTTCCGCATTTTTCCCATTCATTGGGGCAGCCTAATGTTTTGCATAGTTCTTTTAATGGGGCTACTCCTCTTTGTTCATGGTTGTAATGATGTGGATACATTTCTTTTGGTGTTCTTCCTTTTCCTAAGTCATGTACTAGTGCACAAAATCTTATTTTTACATCATTTGTAAGTTTTGCACTATTATCTAGAGTAAGCATTGTATGATTATAACTATCTCCTTCTGGATGATATTTTATTGGTTGTATTGCTCCTATTAAGTCATATACTGGTTTGAAATGTACATCTAGGACTTCTGCTTCTTTTAGTACTTCAAAAAATATCGATGGTTTTTCTGCTTCTAATGCTTTTCTGAATTCTGCAAAAACCCTTTCTTTTGACAAGGTTAACAATTCATTTCTTAGTTTATTCATCATATTTAAAGTTTTTTTAGACACTTGAAAATTAAGAATTGCTGCAATTCTTGCAACTCTATATACCCTCAATGGGTCTTCACTAAATTTTCCACTTGTTGCTCTTATAATGCCATTTTCTAAATCTTCTTTCCCTCCAAATGGGTCTATTATTTCTTTTGTTAGTACATCTTGTGCTATTGAATTTATTGTTATATCTCTTCTTTTTAAGTCATCTTCTATACTGATATCTTCACTTGTTTCTACTTTAAATTCTTTATGTCCTTTTCCGATTTTTATTTCTTTTCTTGCTAGTGCAAATTCTTTATGTTCTAAGTCAAATACTTCAAATGATTTTCCTTTTATATGTGCTTGTGGGAATAGCTTCATAAATTCTTCTGCAGTTATTCCTGTTACACAATAGTCCTCGTCTTTAATGGATTTATTTAGAATAGCATCACGTACAGCTCCACCTACTAAGTAAGTATTGCCACCATTTTGTTTAATTATTTTTGCTATCTGCTCTATATCCATATTTCCTCCTACAAAATATTACATTTTATTTTATATCGAATATTTGTTAATGTCAAGTCCACCAATGTTCCTATACAATAACAAAAGGCAAGATACAAGTTACAATAGTATTATGCATCTTAACCTAAAATTTCTCCAATTAGATCATAGTTTTTTACATCTGTTATTTTTACATTTATCCATGTATTTTCTAAGTTTGGCTTTGTATTTGGTATAAATACTACTCCATCTTCTTCTGGTATATCCATGTATGTCCTTCCTACATAATATTTTCCATCAAATGTAAGAGTTTCTATTAATGTTTCGTATTCTTTCCCTATTTTTTCTGTTAGTTTTTGTTTTGATATTTTTTGTGCTAAGCTCATTATTTCATTTAGTCTTTTTGTTTTTGTTTTATAATGTATTTGCTCTGGTAACCTTGCTGCTGGGGTATTATCTTCTCTAGAGTATTTGAATACTCCGAGTTTATCAAAATTTGATTTTGCTACAAAGTTATACAGTTCTTCAAAATCTTTTTCTGCTTCTCCTGGAAAACCTACTATTAATGAGGTTCTAAGTATTACATCTGGTATTTTTCTTTTTATCTTATCTATTAAGTTTTCTATTTGTTCTCTATTACTTTTTCTATTCATTCTTTTTAATACTGAGTTTGATATGTGTTGAATTGGTATATCAAAGTATTTGCAAATTTTATTATTATTTTTTACTGTTTCTATTAGCTCATCTGTTATACTTTCTGGATATGCATACAAAAATCTTATCCATTTTATACCTTCTATTTTACTTATTTTTGTTAATAGTTCTGCTAATCTTGGTTTTCCATATAAGTCTATTCCATATTTAGTTGTATCTTGTGCAATTACTATTATTTCTTTGTATCCTTTTTTAGCTAGTAGTTTTGCTTCTTCTATTATTTCTTCAAATGGTCTGCTTATGTATTGGCCTCTTATGTATGGTATTGCACAATATGTACATTTATTGCTACAGCCTTCTGCTATTTTTAGGTAGGTTGTTGTCTTTCCTGTACTTATTACTCTATTCATATAATCTAAATTGCTTGTTTGTAGATTATGTGTGTTTTTATTTACTAATTTTTCTATTTTCTCCCAAATTTTATCATAATCTTTTATTGGCAAAAATAAATCTACTTCTGGCAGGGCTTTTTTTAGTTCTTTTTCATATCTTTCTACTAAACATCCCATTGCTATTAAATATTTACATGAGCCTTTAGTCTTATATTCAGCCATTTCTAGTATTGTATTTATTGCTTCTTGTTTAGCACTTTCTATAAATCCACATGTGTTTACTACAATAATTTCTGCTTCATTTGTATCATTTACTATATCATATTGATGTTCTTTAAATAAACCTATTGTCATTTCTGTATCTACTAGATTTTTAGAACATCCTAGTGAAATAAATCCTACTTTCATTTTTTACTCCTCGCCATATTCATTATTGCACATGTTTTTTCTTGTCATTTCTAATAAATTAAGGGTTGTAAATCCTGCTATTTGAGTTTTTGCTCTATCTTTTTTTAATTGTTCTTTTAACAGTTGTTCTATTGCATTTTTATTTGATTCTTTGTGCATATCTATATAATCTATTATTATTATTCCACCAATATCTCGTAGCCTTAATTGTTTTGCAATTTCAATTGTTGCTTCTTGATTTACTTTATAAATAGTTTCTTCTAAGTCTTTTTTTCCAGTGTATTTTCCTGTATTTACGTCTATTGCTGTTAGAGCTTCTGTTCTATCTATTGTAATGAATCCTCCGCACTTTAGCCATATTTTTCTATTTTCCATTTTTTCTATTTGTGTGTTTAGAGTATACATAGAAAATAGGTTTTCTGTTTTTAATTCTACTTGAATATTATCCATGTTCTTTAATATATTTTTTATATTTTCATATGTTTCTTGGTCATTTGTTATAATCTTTTTTAAACCTCTATCTATTATATCTATAGCTGTTCTTCTTATTAATGCATTATTGTCATATAATAGTTCTGGTATTTTTTTACAATTATTTTTTTTCTCTTTTATTTGTTCCCATTTTTGTATAAGTTCTTTTATGTCTTTACATATTGCATCTTCTGTTGCATTTTCGCTTGATGTTCTTAATATTGCACCTATATTAGTTGGTAAGTTCTTTTGGGCTATTTCCATTAATTTTTTTCTTGTTTCTTTGTTTTCTATTTTTTGTGATATTGTTATAATATTTGTTTCTGGCATTAATACAACAAATCTTCCAGATAAGTTAATATGTGTACTTACTTTTGCACCTTTACTTGCTGTTCCATCTTTTTTTATTTGTATTAATATTTTATCTCCTTGTTTTAGCAGACTTTCTATTGGTTCTACAGTTTTAGTTTCTTTTGTTACATCTATTTTGGGTAATACATCTTGTACTCTTATTAAACTATGTCTTGGTTCTCCAATATCTATAAAAGCTGCTTGCATTCCTTTTAATACATTTACAACTTTGCCTAAATATATATTTCCTTCTAATCTTTTTTGGTTTTCATGTTCTTCATGTTTTTCTACTAAAATCCCATTTTCTACTAGCATTATAGTTTTTAGTGTTCCTTGTTTATTTATTAATAATTCTAGCACTTTAATTTCCCTTTCTATTAAATTTGTTCATTGCTATATCTATTCCATTTTTCAATATTTCTAATACTGCTTCTGCTGCTTTTTCAATTCCTTTTTGCAATATTTCTTTTTCTTTGGTTTCAATTGGACCTATTACATAGTTTATTAAATCATCTTTATATTTGGGTTGTCCAATTCCTACTCGTATCCTTATAAAATCTTCTGTTTGCAAACAATTTGTTACAGATTTCATTCCATTATGAGTTCCGCGGACTTCCTTTTTTTCTTATTCGAATTGTTCCTGGCTCTAAATCTATATCATCATATATTACAATTATATTTTCATTTGGTATTTTATAAAAGTTTTTGAATTGTATTATACTTTCTCCGCTTGAATTCATATATGTTTGTGGTTTTAATAGAATGACTTTTTCTCCATTTATGTTATTTAATGTATAAATACCTTTAAATTTAGACTGTGTTAATTTTATATCACAGTCTTTTGCAATTTTATTTATTACATTAAATCCCATATTGTGCCTGGTGTTTTCATATTCTGATTCTGGATTTCCTAGTCCTACTATCAAATACATATTTTCTCCTTTTCATCTATTTTATTATACTTGCTATAGTCTGGTCTTGACATTCTTTCTCTTTTTTCATTTGACATATATGTTCTTGCTTCAGCGAGTATCTTACAATATTTTATAACTTGGTCATATTCTTCGTTTATTATTCCTTCTGTTATTATATCTAGTGTTTTTGATGTCATAGGTGGTTCTATAGCATGTTTGATATCAAAAAACCATTTCATCTCTTTTAAAACTTTTACTCTTTCTTTATCTGTTAGCACAGTGCTATCTACAAATTTGTATAATATATATGACACTCTTTTTGCATAATAGTATCTATAAAAGTCCATTTGTTTGTTTGTTTTAAAATTTTTATATACAATCTTATATGTTTTGTTTATTCCTTTAAAATATTCTAAAGAGCAATTATATGATATTGATAGATTTCCTTTTTTTACATCTCTTTGTCTATAATAATATACAACATCTTTTATGTAGTATGAGTTTTTTGCTTTCATAAAAGATAGTGTTACAAAAATGTCATCTTCTGAAGGTAAACCTACTTCAAATTTTAAATTGTTTTTTTCTATAAAATCTCTTCTAAAAATTTTATTCCAAACTCCACAATTTAGTAAATAAAATGATTTTTTATAATCTGCTATACTAAGATTTGTATTTTCAAATTTATCACTAAACATTGGCTTTTTCCATGGTGTTCCGTCATTATTTGTGAATGCAAAATTTCCAGTAACGAATTCTAAATTTGTGTCTTTTATTGCATTATATAATACTTCACAACTATTTGGTGCTAAATAATCATCTGAATCTGTAAACATTACATATGTGCCTGTAGCCTTTTCTAGTCCTGCATTTCTAGCATCACTTAGTCCGCCATTTTTCTTGTTTATGATTTTTATGTTTTCATATTTACTTGCATATTCTTCACATATATCTGGTGATGAATCTGTTGAGCCATCATTTACTAATATTATTTCTGTATTAATATATGTTTGATTTATTATTGAATCTATACAGTCTCTTAAATACTTTTCCACATTATATATTGGAACTATTATTGATATTTTTTCCATTTTTACATCCTTTTATATAAATAATTTTTGCTTGTGTTTATGTTCATACAAAATATTCATCTATTTTTTTAAATTGTTCTTGTGCTGCCTCTTTTATATTTTCTATATTTTGAGTTTTCTTAAATTGTCTTAAATTGATTGATGTGTTTTCTTGTAATTGATTAAAATTCATTGTTTTAACACTAAATTCTAAATCTTTAATAACATTGTCTATTTTTTTGCTGTATGACATCACAAACATTTTTTGTTTACATATTACTGATAATATCATAGCATGAAATCTACTGCAAATCATATATTCCATACTTTTATATTTATCAATAAATTTTTGTATATTGCCATTATATTTTATTACTTCTATTTTATTTAAATAGTCTGTTGGAATACGCTTTTTTAATTTTTTTATAGCCTTTTCGTCACCTTCGTATTTGCAAAATGAAAATAAATTTATGTTATATCCTTTATCTATATAATTACATATATTTGATGATAACGCTTTATAGTACTGTTCTTCTAAATGTTTTAAGTCTTCTCTTGCACTTAAATCTATTACTGAAATACCTATAGTATTTTTTTGCTTTTTTATTTCCTGTATGTTGTATGTAAAAATAGCATCTGGAGCATAACTTACTGTTTCTATATCTTTGAATAATTCATATGAATATTTATCTCTAAAACATATTTCATTACAGTTACTATATATTCTTCTGGCTAAACTCATATATTCTTCTGTTTTATGTGGCCCAAAATTTGAACTAATGTAGAAAAATGGTATGTTTTTCTCTTTACATTTTTCCATAAACTCTTCTGCATAAGAATCTATATTATATACTGTTCCACCTTCTATGAATATTGAACCTCCTATATATATATATCCATCGTATTCTTCGGGGATTCTATTTTCAAATCTTTCTGGCTGTTTTTCTACAATAGTTACATTTTTATAATTTTTTACAATATTTGAGAACTCTTTAGCAATATTTATATAAAACTGTATATTTGGATATCTCTCTAATGATATTTTTAAAAATAAATCATCTCCTAAATTTGCTCTGGCATATAGCATAACAAAAATTTTTTTCATTTTATCACCTACTATATAACATTTTTTAATTTATTCCAAATCTCATTAGTTTTTATATATTCTTTGTAATGTTTTTCTACATTTTTATCGTATTCTTTTAAATCTTTTACTAAATCAGTAAAGTTTTCACTTTCAAATAATTTATTTATTTTAGGAACACTTTTTTCTAATTTTTCTATTGCTTCTTTTATGTTTTCTTTATAATTTTCTTTATCTTGTATATACATAAGTAAAGGTTTATATTTTATCCAGCCTTTCGACGCTTTTAAAAATCTACTTTCTATATTCTCTTCTTCTATTTTTATTTTTCTTAGTTTTTTTGGATATCTTCCTTTTATGATTCCTGTATATTTTAAAAATCCATCATGAAAATGATATACTGGTACTTTTAATATCTTTGCTTCTTTCAATAACGTAGAGAAAAATGTATCTTCTCCTCTTGCTAGAGGTGGATTGTAAAATGCTGGGATTCTATCTATATGTGTTAAGTTAAGGCATAATGTAGAACCAACAACCCATTTTTCTTTTAATTCGTATAAACCTTTTCCTTCTGCTATTTCTTTATCTGCATATGTAATGCCGTTATTATCTATCATCTTATGTTTTATTGATTCCCAAGATACTACTTCATTACTTATTGCTTCTATATAGTTTTTAAAATCTTCTTCTACTATTTCTTCACCTAATTCTACATAAGGTATTGGAGAAATATAGCCACAATGATAACCAACAGTAACATCTGCATCTCCAATATGTTCTAAATGTCTTAATAAATTGTCTTGTGGTATCCATAATAGCTTGTCTTCTTCTTTTACTGTTGCAACTGGATATTCATCATCATCCCAGAATAATAAGTAGTCTATTTTCCATTTTAGTGCATAATACATTATTGTATTTCTTCCTTTAGCATGTCCATTACCTAAAAATAAATCTACTTCTTCTCTAGAAAAACCGTTTCTCGATATCAATTTTTTCTTTTCTTCTTCTATATTTTCTGGTGTTATGTATTTTATTTTAATGTTTTTATATGCTTCTGGTATTATACTATAAAAGTCTGTTCTTATGGTAAATTGGTAATTTAAATCATATAATAAAAATATTGTCAAGTTTACATTTTTACCTGTTTTTTCTAACTGTTTAGTCATGTTTTTATAATAGCTATTTATAATTTTACACACATTTGGCCTTCCTGTGACAAATCCTATACCAAATTCTATTGTATCATTCATTTTTACCCCCATCTAATATGCCTTATTTTCTCATATTCTCGTTTTCTATTTCTTCTATTACTTCTAACCTTGATTTATATCGTCCACCTAGTACTTCTGTTCCTATCCAGCTTCTTATAATATTTATTGCAGTATCTATATTAATAAATTCTGCTGGAATTGCAAGTACATTTGCATTGTAATGAGCTTTAGCACGTTTAGCACCATCTTCATTAAAACAATCTACACTTCTTATCCCTTTAAATTTATTTGCAAACATTGCCATTCCAAAACCACTTCCAGAAATAAATATTCCTGAATCGCATTTTTTATTTTGAATACTTATGCAGGCCTCTTTTAAAGCATCAGGATCATCTAGTGTTTCTTCTTCAAATGTTCCAAAATCTTTGTACTCAATTTCTTTTTCTTCTAAGTATTTTAATATTTCTTCTTTTAACTTATATCCACTGTAGTTGCATGCAATAGCTATCATAATATCTCCTCCTTCAAAATCTATTATATAATTTTTCATTTTTCTATTTTATAACATACAACTGGCATTTTAAATGATATGCTTTAATTTTTACAATTTCAATACTTTTTAATTAAATCACACAATTATATTTATTATATCATATCTTTCTAAAAAAGTAAATTATTTTCTACTTCTTTTATAATACTACTTTAATGCTTTAAAAGTTCCATATTCTACAAGTTTCTTGCCATTTGTATCCCTGAGCATGATGCCATCATTAATCCTCTTGTCATTCCTCCTCCGTCTCCTATTGAATATAGTCCTTTTATATTAGTTTCAAATTGTTTGTTTATTATGACTTTATTGCTATAGAATTTTATTTCTGGTGCATATAACAAGTTGTCTGGTGCTCCGAATCCTTCTACTATTTTGTCTACTGCTCTTATAAATTCTAATATACTTACCATTGTTCTATATCCTAAAGCAAATGTAATGTCTCCTGCTACTGCTGATTTTAACGTTGCTTGAACTGAATTTTTTTCTAGTTCATAATCCCACGTTCTTTTTCCTCTATATATATCTCCTAATCTTTGTACTACTATATTGCCTGCACCTAAGTCATTTAGGTTTTGTGCAACATTACGTCCGTATTCTATTGGTCTTTTAAATGGACTTGTAAAGTGGTGTGATACTAGTATTGCTAAGTTTGTATTTGTACTTTTTCTTTCTTTATATGAGTGCCCATTTACAAGTGTTAGATTATTATCATAAACTTCTGCTGATACAAATCCACTTGGGTTTTGACAAAATGTTCTTACTTTATCTCTAAACGGTCCTACTCTACCTATGAATTTTGCTTCATACATGTATTTGTTAATATCTTTCATAATTTCATCTGGAAGTTCGTATCTGACTCCTATGTCTACAATTCCCGTTTCTGTTTCGATATTATGCTTATTTGCCATTTCTACTAACCAGTTTGCACCTTTTCTACCTACTGCTAAAACTACCTTGTCTGCAAATAAGTCTTGGGTTGGATGTTTTTCATCTTCTATGTACTTTGCTTCCTTTACTTTAACTCCTAATATTCCTCCGTTTTCTACAATTAGGTCTGTTACTGTTGTTTGGAACATCATATTAACGCCATTATCTTCTAAGTATTTTTCTAATTTACCATATACTTCATGACTTTTTTCTGTTCCTAAATGACGTATTGGTATGTTTATTAATTTTATTCCTTCCTTTTGTGCTCTATCGTTTATTTTGGCTATTTCTTGTTTATATTCAGTTCCTTCTAAGTGCTTATCTGCTCCAAATTCTAAATAGATTTTGTCTGTATAATCTATTAATTTTTTTGTTTCTGGTACTCCTATGATTTTATGTAAGTTTCCTCCTACATGTATATCGCTATCTTCTTCATTATATAATGATAGCTTTCCATCCGAGAATGCTCCTGCACCTGAAAAACCATTTGTTATATTACACATTGGTTTACAATGTATGCATTTTTTTGTTTTCTCTATTGGGCAATTTCTTTCTTCTACTCTTTTTCCTTGGTCTATTAGTAATATGTTTTTGTGTTTTTTTAATTTTATAAGTTCATATGCGCAAAAAATAGAACTTGGTCCCATACCTACTATTATTACGTCATATTTTTTTTGCATAAAAAAATCACTCCTTTGACCTAAAAATTATATCATAGGAATGATTATTTTGCAATTACTATTTTTAGTTTCTATACATTATCTTTTATATATTCTACAACGTCACCTACTGTAACTACTTTTTCTGCATCACTATCTGGTATTTCTAAATCAAATTCTTCTTCTAATGCCATTATTAATTCTACTATGTCTAAAGAATCTGCACCTAAGTCATCTATAAAAGATGCTTCCATAGTTATTGCTGTTTCTGCAACACCTAATTGTTCTATAATTATTTCTTTTACCTTATCAAATATTTCTTCTGAACTCATGAGTTTACACCCCCTTTTTTCTATTGCTATAAACTTCATCTATATTAAGATATTATATCATTCTAAAAATGTCAATACTTTTTATATATTTTTTTCAAATTCTTTTTTTATGATGTCTACAGTTCCACTTTTTGCAAAGTTTTCGGCCTGTTTTATTGTATAATAAAACAATTTTTCATCACTACTTCCATGTGCTTTTACAACAGGTTTTTGTACTCCTAAGAATAATGCTCCACCGTATTCTTTATAATCCAT